>PFXJ01000040.1 GCA_002791595.1 candidate division Zixibacteria bacterium CG_4_9_14_3_um_filter_46_8 | reverse complement strand
TGGTCGCCAGCGACTTTTGATCATAATCTAACCGATTTTCCATTGACGGGAGCTCATATTTCTGTACCATGCATTGAATGCCATGCCAATGGATATTCAGGCACACCCACGAATTGCTATTCTTGCCACCAAGATGACTACAACAATACCAGTGATCCTAACCATCAGGCGGCAGGATTTCCAATAACCTGTGAGAGTTGTCATAATACAATTAGCTGGAATCAAACGACTTGGAATCACGACGCATTATATTTTCCGATATATTCAGGGAAGCATAGGAACAAATGGGATATCTGTGCGGATTGCCATGTTAATTCCAATGATTTCACGGTATTTGAATGTATTTTCTGCCATGAACATAATCGTCAGGATATGGACTCAGAACATAATGATGTCCCCGGATATCAATATCTAAGCTCGGCATGTTACAATTGTCATCCCCGGGGTGAGTCATTCAGCCGAGGAAAACCGATCAAATCTTTTGAATAATTGCAGATGAAATTCCCAAATGCTTCTTTCGTATTCTTGGTCCTGACGATTATCTTCGCAATGGGGGAATCACAGGCCGCCTTCAGGATAAAATATATTTCTTCCGAGTTTGTTTATCTGGATGCCGGAAGCGCAGATAGCCTGATGATTGGCGATAAGTTGACAATTATGAGAAAGCAGGTTAGGATTGCGGACCTGGAAGTGGCATTTACGGCCCAACATTCGGCTTCATGCAAAATTCTATTATCTCAAGCGAAGATCATAGCAGGAGATCAAGCCATCGTAACTGCCAAGGCTGAACAGGTGGAAATAAAACCTGATACAACTTCGATGGAAATGCCTTTTGCTACTGAGATCATTGAAGAGGCGCAAGTCAAGAAGGAAAGACGATCCCCATCGGCGATAATGAGCGGGAGCATTGCGGTTCAGTACTACCATTTTGATGATCAAAGCGAAAGCAATATGGACTTTTCGCAACCGTCGTCGAGGTTGAATTTCAGGGTGCGTCAACTATGGGGTAAAGAAATCACTTTCAAGGTGCGCGCACGAACTTATAGGAATGAAAGGACGCGAGTTTATCGAAGCACTGTTCCCCAGGATGAATGGAAAAACCGTATTTATGAGCTATCTATTAGCTATGGCAATAAAGAGTTGCCGATGAATTTCAAGGCGGGAAGGATCGTTGTCAATGAAGTCAGCGGAGCTGGATTTATCGACGGACTGTTAATTCAGAAGAAATTGAGCAATCCGTTTTCAGGGGGAGTATTTGCGGGGACCCAGCCGGAGTGGCGCAACTCCAAATTCCAAACTTCCGGACGCAAGTTTGGAGGTTATCTGTTATATGACTGGGACAAAGGCGGCTGGCGATATGAGGGGGCAGTTGCAGGCGTAGGGGAATACCATTATGCCACGATCAGCAGGGAATATCTATGCTTCCAAAATGAATATTCCCATCAAAGCAAGTGGGGGGTCTTTCAGAGCGCGGAAATTGATATAAATAGGAACTGGCGCCGGGATAGGGCCGGTGAAACTATTAAGCTATCAAATCTCTATATTTCAGCCCGATACAGATTAAGCAGTAATATCTTGACAGCGGTGAGCTTTGACAACCGACGGAATTACTGGACTTATGATACTCAAACTCTTGCTGACAGCTTATTTGATGATGCCATGCGACAGGGACTGCAAACGAATCTTTCTTTGCGGTTGCCTTGGGATCTGGCAGTCTATGGCAGGTATGGATACAACAAACGGGAGACCGAATCAGATGCCACGCATTCCTATTCAATATCCTTGAGCAAGAACAACCTGATATTGAAGGGATTGAGAGCCAGCTTTCAATATTCTGCATTTTCGAGCTTAATTACAGATGGCCATCATTGGGCTGCCAATCTGGGTGGATACCTCACCAAAAATGGCTATTCGAGCGTAGAATATGGAAGTTATGCATACGAATACCAAGTGGATGCGACTGACCGCCAATACTTCTGGCTCCGCCTTGATAGCCAGATGGAGGTATATAATCGTATTTATTTGCAGGGACAGTATGAGTATGATTGGGGAGATGTGTATTCGGGGAAAAAAGTGTTAATGGAGATTGGTTATAGGTTCTAAATGGGTACTGCAAGCTGATTGCTGGTCTCTTGAGGTAATGAAGTATGGAAACCAGTCTAATATGGATTATTACTGCGGCCCTGATAATAGCGGTCTTCGTTCCTTACTATCTTAAATTTCGCCAGCGACAAAAATCCGATAAGGAGCGAAAAAAAGACGCGGTAGCGCGGGGAGTGCCATTGCCCAGAAATCAATATCCCCTAATAGATGCATCGCGATGTATCGGAGTCGGATCCTGCGTCGATGCATGTCCAGAGGGGGACGTGCTGGGAGTGGTTTATGGGAAAGCGACCATCATAAATGGGAATCGGTGTGTCGGGCACGGATTCTGCGAGCTGGTTTGCCCGGTGGGAGCGTTGAAAGTGGGATTGGGAGACATTAAGACTCGCGACGATATTCCCATCTTAGACGAGAACAACCAGACTAACATAAAAGGATTATATATCGCGGGGGAACTTGCCGGATTTTCATTAATCCGCAACGCCATGGTGCAAGGGAGGAAGGTGATTGAGAGGATCGCCCTGGATGAATACCGATCTCAAGATGAGTCACTCAAAGACGTGATTATTGTCGGATGCGGACCGGCAGGATTAAGCGCCTCATTGAGCGCGATTCGTAATCGGCTTTCCTATCTGACGATAGACCAACAAGACCCTGGTGGCACAATCCTCCAATATCCTCGACGGAAATTGGCGATGACTCAGCCTGTGGAAATTCCTCTTTATGGTTGGCTAAATGAGCCGGAGTACTCCAAAGAATTCCTATTGGAACTTTGGGATGAGGTTATTAAGGCATTCGACGTTAAGATAATCACTGACCAGAGAGTAGGAAATGTCAAGAAATGTGATGATATATTCGAAGTGGTCACGCAGGGCGATAGATATAAAGCACGAAATGTGGTTTTGGCGATGGGCAGACGAGGAACGCCGAGAAAAATAGGGGCGCCCGGCGAGCATCTACCGAAGGTGATGTATCAACTCATCGATGCCCAATCATATAATGACGTCCATATCCTCGTTGTCGGCGGAGGAGACAGCGCTGTGGAGGCGGCTATCGGGTTAGCCAAGCAAAATGGAAATGTGGTTAGTGTATCTTACCGCAAGAATCAATTTTTCCGTATCAAAAAGAAAAACGATGAACGAGTGAATGAAATGATAGCCAGAAAAAAAATAAAGACGTTATTCAATTCTAGTGTGAAAGAGATCAGGGAGAAATTGGTTTTGTTACAGACCGAGGATGGGATCATTGAAATACCAAATGACTATGTTTTTGTTTTCATCGGGGGAATTCCTCCCTTTGAGTCATTGAAAGAAATGGGAATAGCATTCGGGGGCGAGGTGAAGGAAGTAGTGCAGGGCGCTTCCCCTTAAATGGCATATATATGCGAGGTTTAAAACTTAAACTATCCAGAGCTTAACGCCACTGAATTGAAAGCTATAGCTAAGCCATTTGATAGCAACTTCTAATATTTTGATTGAAAAGGCCTTATGCGCTGAGCATAATCTACCTGAATTGCATTGCAAACTATCCCATCCCAATTTGAAATTCCCACGGGAGGAAAATGACATTACGGAAAAGGGAATCATTGGTGAATCGATCATTACCATCGTCTATCTTCCTATCTTGACTCTTCGCGGCATTCTTACGTCCACTGCCCTGACATTAATCGTGCTGCCGGCGCTGTACATAATCTTCGGGCGGAAGTCGGCCTCGGAAGTTTAGAAGAATGTCAAATATGCGCATAGTGTTGAATTTAGGGCCTCCTGACGATTTGAGCAACATTGACTGAAGTTAAGCGGCATCAAAATAACGCTTTACTTCTTTACAGATATGGGTTAATTTGACAACGGGTATTGTATTTGATTGGCTCAATGTTAAGGCATTCTGTCAGATGCCGAATATATATAATTAGTAAGGTCTTTAACAAAGACTGACGGAGCTAATATTATTTCCGGGAGAAGGAAATGAGTGACATAAAAATTTCTCTGGATACTGTGGGCGAGGAGAACGAAATAACTCTGGTGAGAGTCGATGGTGTCATTGACACTATGACCGCCACGGATCTTGAAAAGGTTATCAATTCCCTCCTTGATCAAAAGAGATTTGGTATTATAATTGACCTGGCAGGAGTGGACTATATTTCATCTGCAGGTTGGGGGATTTTCATTTCGAACATCAGAGAAATCCGTCAGCAAGGCGGCGACATTAAATTGGCGCGAATGATTCCCAACGTATATGAGATTTTTGAACTTTTGGAGTTCGACAGCATTCTCAAGGCTTTTGATGACCTTGAAGAAGCCAAGGCGGAATTCAGTCTGCCGGCCAATCGCAGCTCATCTGCCATTCCCAAAAATTCACAACTTATTTCCGGCGGGGACTCGCGCCAGGATACCTCTCCCCTTGCCGCCAGCGCAGTTTCTGTGGAGGATAAGGCGGGGACAATCGGCGGCGCCAAGCAGGCTCAACCTCAAATGGCCTTAAATTTTGATGAGAAGATCCGGGATATAATCAGAAAGGACCCCTTCCTGGGGATCAGCGAGATCAAACGCGAACTGCATTCAGAAAGCTATAGCGAGAAATCAATTGGATGGTGGGGAGTTTTGAAGTGGTTGTATGCCCATGACTTGACTTCTCGCAAGGACCGCTATCATTTTAGCCGGAAATCATGATTTACTAAACTCATAATCTGCTCGAATCCAGCCATTTCCTGCTGGGGGTCGATCGATGCTGTCAGATATTCATCGCAGAACCAGGTTAATTAGATTCCTTATAGTTGGTGCGGCGGCGTTGCTATCCGCAATATTGATCCTGGGATCAATCCCGAATTTTCGTTATTCATCTTACGGTACTATTTTGTTTCCGGGCGCGGTGGTGATCGGTTTAATAATAGCCGGCCTTTCAATGTATGTCAATTATGCCTCTCATTATAGACTTGAGTCGTTTCATTCCGACAACCTCAGATTGCTGAACGAGACTATCAGGTGGGACCGTCCAGCTTTTGTGGAGCCATACCAGCTTTACCGTGACGATTTCAAACAATTAAAAAAATTGCTCCAGTGCAAAAGGGGAGTGCTGTATATCTATGAAAAAGGCAGGCATACTCCGGTGGCATTTTTCGGATTGAAATTATCCGAAATTCGTCCTTTTGTGTTCCAGGGAGAGATGGAATCGAGGGTTGATAAATCGGCTATCCCGTCAGGAGCAGGGCTATTTACCGGCATGAGCGGAATTAGTGATGACTTTCGTCGAGCGGTCGGCTGGAATAGCCAATGGATAATTCGTTTTGATTCTCCTGGTGGAGTGAGCGCCACGGCGGTATTCTCGGCAGTTCCCCGATCATCGCTGAAGGAATTGCATGAGGAGATCCTCCGGATCCTGATTAATAGGATCTCGCTGGAGCTGGACTACACAGTGAGCAGATTTGGCTGTCGGTCGTTGCGCAAAAAATGTGCGGAGCTTTTTAATGAAAACATAAACCTCAAGAAGGAGTTTCGGAGAAAGGTCTATGACATTCATTCTCTCTTCAAGGAGTCCTCGAATCTCTATACCATATTGAATGAGGAGAAGCTACTTAATTCATTCCTATTGATGATTATGGGCCAGCTCGGGCTCAAGAAAGCCGCTATTTTTCGCTTTGATCAGGAAGGCGGACTCTACCACGCCAAATATGGGCGGGGCATTGCGGAGGAGGTCATACGATCGCTGGTACTTAATCCTGAGGGAGCGGTAATTTCCGGTCTTTCGGCATTGGACGGACCCGGGACGCTGGTGGAACTTAAAGTTCCAACCGGCAATGACGATGAAATGGCCGCTTTGATGAAAAGTGGATTTCAGGCCTACTGTAAGCTCATGGCTGGGGGATTAACTTACGGATATTTGTTCACGGGTGAGAAGCTTAATGATAATAAGTACCTGCAGACTGACTTGAAATTGATGTCGATTTTGGTCAATATGATGACATCGGCTTTGGAGAATATTAATAATTATCGGATAATTGAGGAGCTATCATTTACGGATAGTATGACCGGGCTTTACAATTATCGCT
This sequence comes from candidate division Zixibacteria bacterium CG_4_9_14_3_um_filter_46_8, assembly GCA_002791595.1. Classification (GTDB taxonomy): domain Bacteria; phylum Zixibacteria; class MSB-5A5; order UM-FILTER-46-8; family UM-FILTER-46-8; genus UM-FILTER-46-8. The sequence continues at coordinate 8,081 of PFXJ01000040.1, read as the reverse complement.
ATTTTTATAAACGTTTGAACGAGGAACTTTTCCGATCCAGACGTTATTATCGCAACTTGGCGCTGGCTATTTTTGACATAGACGATTTCAAGGTGTTCAACGATACTTATGGCCATCAAGCCGGTGACACGGTCTTGCGGCAGATAGGCACCTATTTGCGGGAGCTGGTGAGGGCTACTGATGTGGTCTGCCGTTACGGTGGCGAGGAATTTTGCATCATTATGCAAGAGACAGATTTGGGGGAAGTGAGGGCTTCTATCGAGCGTTTACGAAAAAAGATCGAGTCTTACGAATTCGAGTCGGAATATTCTGAGAAAACTCAAAAAGTGACCGTTTCCATTGGAGCCGCAGTTTACCCTTCAGATGCTGAGACAGCAGACAAATTAATTTATTGCGCCGATATGGCGATGCTTAAAGCAAAGAGCGAAGGGAAGAATCTTTCAAATCTTTATTCCGATTTGAACCTCCCTGCCGAAAACTGGAATAAAAAGTTCAGAACCCGCAAGGAATAGATAATATATTTCCCAAATAAGTCGATAAAAATATATATGGGCGCAGATCGCACACCTCGATAATATCAAGTGGCGCCGCCAATACAGGAATTACTCTAAGCAATTAGAGTAAGGAGACATCCGATTCGATTACCGAAAGCAGGATCTGATGCCCCAAGCTATTTGTTAGGCTACAACCGTGCGATATGAATTGGAGATCTATTTTTGGTATAGCATTTTCCGCAGGAGTAATCATTCGGCAATAAAGGTAAATTGATGGAAAAGAATATGGACTCACAATCTACAAAATCAGCTAACTGGCGCCTACCCAAATCATGCGGGAAGGCGCTGGTCCGAACCATGATGACATTAGCTCTGTTTCTGACAAGTTCGATGGAAGTAAGGGCACAGGATTATCAAATCGGCTCGGATGATGTTTTGGTCATAAGCTTCTGGCAGCAGCCGGATTTGAACAACACGGTCACCGTGAGACAGGATGGTAAAATCACTATGCCTATCATAGGGGAAATCATAGCGTCTGGTTTAACGGCTTCCCAATTAGCCTCAAGGATTGTGGAGAAAATGTCCTTCTATAGTCCCAATATTTCGCAAGCCACAGTCGTGGTTTCCGGGTTCAATAGTCGGCGAGTCTTTGTTACCGGCCAAGTGACCAGTCCCGGAAGGTTGTCATTCGAAGTATTCCCCAATCTTTGGGAAGCGATTAAGCAGGCCGGAGGCCCTACGGAAGCGGCAGACTTGTCTCGAGTGCGGATCATCCGCGGTGATTCGGGGAAAATTGAAAATATCGACCTTGACAATTATTTGCAAAAAGGCAATTCTTCTGGAATACCATTACTGTCAAATAACGACAATGTTGATGTCCCCCGTTATGCCTTGTCCACAGAAGAAAGAATAATCCCCCATGATTTTGAGGGCAGGAAAGTTTGTTTTATATATGGCGCGGTGGCTCGGCCCGGGCCGTTAAATTTAGATTCCGGGATGGATGTCCTGGAGGCAATTGTTCTGGCCGGGGGGCCATTGCCCGACGCCAAGCTTTCTAATGTCCGTATTATCAGGAAGGTCAATGAATTCGGCGAGGTGACTAAAGTAAATATCGATCGATATTCAAAATACGGCCAGCCCCCCCGAATTCAATTGAAATCGGAGGATACGGTAGTTGTGCCAAGAGGAAGATCGTTCTGGGGAGGATTTGTTTCGACTATGCGCGATGTATTGCCGATTGTAGTGGCCACTTCATCCACAATCATAGCTATTTCAGCCTATAACGACAGGGGACGATAATAAATGGAACCACACCAGTCTCAACAAGCATTGGAATTGCGCGATTATGCCAGGATTTTATCCAGGCGAAAAGCGCTGTTGATATTCCCTTTCATAATAACAGTACTGGCGGTGATAGCGGGAAGCTATTTCCTGGACCCTATTTTTGAATCATCCACGACTATATTGGTGGCCGAGAACAACTTACTGTCACCCACTTTTTCAAACATGGTTCGTGATGAGGAACGGGGTCTAAATCATGAACAGAGGCAGGAAAGGCTTAATACGATCAGGAATCAGATACTTTCCACCGCCTATTTGACTCAGCTCTTAGAAAGGTTGCAGATTCCTGTATCGACGAAAACCAAAGAATCCGTTACAAAACTGATGCGCCAGTTTCCAGATGCAACAGAAGCGGAGCTCACCAGGAAATTGCAGATCGAGAGAATTCGAAAGACAATCGATGTCAATTTCAAGGGTTCAAATTTGGTTGAGATAACTGTCACGGCGGCATCTCCGGTGATGGCATCCCAAAAAGCAGGTACGCTGGCAGATATCTACATAAATGAATCGCTGGCCAGCGAATTGGTTGGGGTCAAAGGAGCGATGGATTTTTCAGATGATATGCTTAGTGTTTATCGCGGCAGACTTCAGCAGTCTGAAGGTGAACTTCGTCAATTCGAGCAAGGTATGCTGAGGAGTGCGGCGGGGACGGATTCGTCTGTGGCTGGCAACCTTAATCAAATCAATTCTGCCAATGATGCCACCGACCTGGAGATCCAAACTGCAATAAGCACTCTTCAATCCCTGAAGGCGGATTTGGCAGGGACAAATACCCAAAATACCCACATAAATTATTCAAATCGTCTGACAACCCTCAGGAATGAAGCTCTAAATGGAATAGCAGGACTATCTGAATTGCTTGCCAGATATTCCTGGCGGGATGCGAGAGTTATGCGCCTGAACGAACAAGCTCGTCAGCGATTGGAGGCAATTGAATCTGAGGCAGATAACTTGACGGCCAAGCAGTTTCCGAGTTATGACAACGACACCAGAAGAAAAATCGCAGAGGCGGAATATCTGACGATAAAATTGGAGTTCCTTAAGGAAAAGCGCCATATTCTATATGCCGCCACCGACAATGTTAAGAGTCTTATCGTGTTGAACCCATCAATGAGGCAGAAACATGAGGATTTGCAGCGCAAAGTTGATGAAGACCGAAGAGTATATGAGCTTTTTTCAGAGCAGTTGACGGGTTCTCAAATTAGTCAAGCGGCCACCAGGGCCGAGGCTGGAACGAGATTCAAAATCATAGAACCAGCTTCCGTCCCAGTTATACCCCAAAGCCCGGATCGTGTGAAACTGGCGGGAATCGGGGCGATTCTGGGCTTAATCCTTGGATTGGGAGCAATACTTATTGTCGAGATTCTGGACAATAGTTTTCATAAAGTTGAGGAGGTCGAATCCTATCTGGGATTGAAGGTAATAGGCACAATTCCCCGTATGGAGCTCCCTCTTTCTGAAAGAGGCGCCGGCAGAGTTTGGATTATTGTGGGAACCGCGGTGGCGCTAATACTGCTCGGCGCTGTAATTTATCTTGAGCGAATCGGTTAGAATAGGGAGTAATGTCAATGGATTTTGCCGGGATTCAAAGCTGTCTCAAAAGCGGAGACAATGAATATATTTTGAGGACCTCCACCGATGTCCTTCACGACAAGATTTGCAGTGTGATTGTGAAAAACGGCGCGATAAAAACCATCTATGAAATCAGAGTCCCCGGTGAAAAGGAATCGGCAGGGACCGAGGAGATAGTGCAATCAGCTCATACAGAAGGAAAGGAATATATTCAATTGCTGATTGAATTTGCCAATAATATGCCTTGCCAGATGGATAATGCGTTGTGGCGTGATCGACTCGGGATGGGATTTTTCAATTTGGCGATGTATGATGAAGCCGCCCGTGAGTTCAAGAAAGCTATTGAGCGGAATCCGGACTTTTCGCAAGGATATGACCATCTTGGACGAGCATTATTCAATCTCTGTGATTTCGAAGGCGCCATAAAGCATCTTGAAACCGCAGTCAGACTAAATCCGGATTTTGCTGATTTTCACGAAGACCTGGCAGAAGCCTATCTGCGCCTTGGCCATTGCCAGGAAGCATTTGATTCTGCCAATAGGGCAGTGATTATAAACGCCTTCTTTGGCCGGGCATATTACACGCGGGCGCTCTCCCTGCTAAAAAATGCCGCATATATGAATTCATTTGAAATTAAGCCGGATTTCCCCGAAAAGGTACGTAATGACCTAAGCAAAGCGGTCAGCATAGACCCATCGCTGAAGGATAACAATTTCAAGCAGGCCTGGGAGTATCTTTCACAGAACTGTCACAAGGAAGCTTTTGATCTCTTGGAGAAATCACCTCTGATGGCTGGTTCACAGAAATTTTCGCAGCAGAAGCTGGGGACATTTCTGAAGCTGGCATCATCATTTGAGGATAATGACCCTGAAAACATACTCAAGTTTATTTCATATTTGGAGGAAAAGCTGGATCAAAACCCGCAGTACGCCGATCTTCATTATGAGTTGGGAGCCGCCCATTCCATCCTGGCGAAATTGTTTAATATCCGAGCATCAAGGCATTATAAGAGGGCATTGGAAGTGAACCCATCTTATGCTCAAGCTCGTGAGAATATTCAATATTCTCAAAAGATGGATGAGGGAACGGAAGAATTAATAGGTGCAATCTTAGGAACGAGGGCAGCATAGATTGAAAAAGCAAAATAAGAAATCGATCATAGAGTATTATGACCGGGAATCCCCGGAGGCAACCGAGATTCGCCGGTTATATTCTCATATCGCGCGCGTGCCAGCCACCGATGGGGAATGGATACGGTCGCTTGCCGTTACCAGTTCGACTCTTGGAGAAGGGAAATCGACATTGGCAAGTATGCTAGCAATCTCGATTGCGGATCACGCCAGAAAAAATGTACTGTTAGTGGACTCCGATTTCCGGCGCCCGAAAATCCATGAGATGTTTAACCTCGAACTTGGGAGAGGTTTCTCAGACATTCTTGCCGGAGACCAATCCGGAGAAACCGCAGTTAAAGGCACTCCCTTTACGAATCTGAAAATTATCACTGCCGGCAGAAGACATTCGAATTTGTCAAAGATCTTGGACCGTGTAAGGCTCAAAGAATTCTTTGATAAGGCCAAACATCATTTCGATTATATCATCCTGGACTGTCCCCCAGTGATTCCGGTCTCCGATATCATTGACCTATCGCCGGAAATCGATGGCGTTATGATGGTAATCAAGGCTGGTCAGACGCCCAAGGAGGTTACCAAGCGCGCCGTTAATCTATTGCAAAATTATGGGGTCAAGATAGTCGGGCTGGTGTTAAACGATGTCGAAAGGGTATTGCCTTATTATTATGATTACAGCTATTATCACTATCGTCCGACCAAGCCGGAAACTAAGGAAAAGCCGATAGCTAAGGCGCGGGAAGTAAAGGTTTAAGTAACGGTCGGGGGTTTCATCTTATCGGCCAGCCGCCATGCTGATCGATGGCCTGGTCGATTTCGGACATTATCCGAATTGTCTCCGATAGCGCCGAGACGATATATTGGTAATGGGTTTGATCGTCATAGCTCAGCGTGCGACCTTTGCGGTCCTTCAGCCACTTCTGACAAACTTGATAGCCACCGATGTGGAACTCCCAAACCTCCGGGGAAACGTTGCCAAAATATTGAGCGTCATTTATCCATACTCTGCCGCCTGCAGAACATTTACCTGGTTCAGAGTAACGGACTTTCTCAACTTGATGAGAGCCATCAACCGGATACCCTGCCAAATCCGGGCCATGCTTTTCCATCAAGTGTAGGTCAACCAATTCTTTTCCCAATCCACATAGCGTCCGGAAGAGCGTTTGATTGCTGGTCAGGGGGACTCTGGGAAAATCTATCTTGAGGAATTCGGCGTAACGGCTCCGGTAGGTGGGCGAATGGAATACTGCGTATATGTAGTGGAAAATATCTTCTGGTCCGAACGTTCCCTGTACCGCCAGCGTCTCGCTGGCTGTCTCGAGGGCGTCTCGCCCTCCAGGTAACGCCAGCGTCTCGCTGGCTGTATTGGGGGCATCTTGCCCTCCATTCTGTAAAGCCAGCGTCCCGCTGGCTGTATTGGGGGCATCCTGCCCCCACTTCTCGTCCACCCAACACCATTTCCAATCCTTCAGGTTTGCCTTTTTGGGATTATTCGCCACATACCGCACCACCCTATAGAATTCCTCCTCATCACGAACTAAATGATCGTAGTATTCCCGACTCCAGAATATTCCTTTTCGGCCAAGGATTAGATTTGCCTGATGTGAGGTGAATGATTTACAGGAATGAAGAGTCTTCTGCAGGTTGTGGTCGGGCAAGAGCTTCACGACTATGTGAACGTGGTTAGGCATCACAGTCCAGGCGAAAAGCCGGTAATATTTGCCATCGAAGTGACGAATGGCATCAGCGACAACTTCGGCGACTTTATCGTTCCGTAAATGACAGGCGCCTGCCCCGGAATCAAGATAACGCTCGATTTTCTTCGAGGTGAGTTTTGCCAGCCGAGCGCGTTCAGCCTTGGAAACCTCTCGCCCTGCTTGCCGCGCAGTCTTGAGGATATCTTCGCGCTCAGCAATGATAGCTTTGAGAACCGATTGAGGAAGTGAATCGGCAAGGCGGAAGGTAATGAAATATATTCCCCCTTCGATTTCCCAATGGGGTAGGCGGCCGCGGTCGCGAATCTCAACCTGCCCAAAACTGGGGCGGGACGCCCCCGATACAGCCGCCGAGACGGCGGCGTTACAACTGTCCCCCTGTACCGCCAGCGTCTCGCTGGCTGTATGGAGGGCATCTCGCCCTCCGTTCTGAAGGCGGGACGCCTTCAAGACAGCCGCCGAGACGGCGGCGTTACCAGCGGCACCCGGATCACCCTTGCCGTCGGGAACAAACGTCATCCCCAGTTTCTTGGAGAACTCTTCAATGAACTCCGGCGATAGATTAGGCCGACGACCACCCGGAGTATCGGTCGGTTCACTTGCATCCAATAAGTCGCCTTTTTCGCGCTGGGAGTAAAGGTAGAGAGGAAACATAGCGTTTCCCCCTCTTCGAAAAAGATTGAATTCGACGATATGAGAACTGCAAAATATAATATCCCAGTTGCCGGATCCTATCATCTGAATTTGGTGAACTGGCCGCTCCAGCATAATGCGAGAATAGTAGATATGCCTTGAATCAAAAGGTCTATAAAGACACATCCGAAAGTGATGTTCCCAATTCCCATCGGCTCTTAAGAGTCTCCTGGCTGTCCCAAGATTCCAACTGCTTGTGTTCTTCAAAGCATACTTACTGGAGAGTTCTGAACTGGAGATATTTGATTCCTCGCTTCGAAACTCCTTGATGCGCCGTTCTAAAGAGTCCCTGTCGAAATCCGTTACAAATCGGTCACGGGCCGTAACGAACCCCACATTGTTTTCGGGCATAGCATCGCCAATTTTCCAGTAAGCTTGGTACTCTTCCAGCAATTTGGTATCACGGGGAACAAAAAGATAAGATGGCGACTGTGGTTTGATAGTAGTCCAGTTGCCGGTGCTGATGTCATTTTCATACAGCCAAGAAGACTTCCCTGCAGTTAGTTGCTTTTGGTCGTGGAAGTTCTTGCCGAACACTTCTCTCAATCCCCAAAGATGGATATGTCTGACTGTAGCAGAGTCACTCTGACAGGCATCCCTTGTGGGCGTGGCACTGCCGCCCGCGCGCTTGACAAAAATCCCTATAGCAACACCCTGTTGGATATCGAAAACATTTTCATCTTGTGATCCATCGGGGCATTTTTCTTTTTTCTTGCTGTTGCCATGAAGGTCAAGGACATAAATATCATCGGAACTCTCCATTAGGCTCTGGCGCATTCCTCGAAATGTGGGGTTATCCAAGTAGCCGTGATTGCTGATGAATGCCAGAACGCCATATCCTGTTTTCTGAATCCTCCATTGGGCGAACCGGATGAATTTCACGTAGTCATCGTTAAGCCATTTCGGATTGCGCTCGCCAAGCGGTTTGCCGTCGACTTCAAAGTAGTTGTCCGTTTTTTCTCCCGTGGAAGTATCCTCTCCTCGTAACAGCTTCCTAATCCAGTCACCTTTATTAGCGGAATGTCCTGAATAAGGTGGATTGCCAAGGATCACCATCACCGGCCTTTCTGTTTTTATCCTGCCAGCCTCGTTCGCTTCGTCGGCTATCCATCGGGCAAATGGCAGCAATCCCTCGGTCT
>PFXJ01000019.1 GCA_002791595.1 candidate division Zixibacteria bacterium CG_4_9_14_3_um_filter_46_8 | reverse complement strand
AGTAGAATCATAGATGGTTAATTTAAACTGAGCAACTCTTCCTTGCCCCGTTATTGACGGGGCCGTACAGGCCGAGAGGAGGTGAATGATTGAAGAAGTACGAGACTACCATAGTTCTCGACGCCGGAGTAGATCCAGCGGCAATAGACAATGAAATTGGCAGTATTGGGAATACCATAACTGCTAATGGCGGCAAAATACTTACGGTTGAGAGATGGGGGGTAAGAAGATTCGCCTACGAACTCAAAAAACGACATCAGGGTAATTACATCCATATCAAATTCGAGGGACCGGGTGGGATTCCGGATCAACTGAACCAACAGTACCGAATCAACGAGAAGATTCTCCGATTCATGACTGTAGTAAGTGTTGAAGTTGATGGAATGGCCGGAGCTCTCGAGAAGATTCGGGCTGAAGAGGGAATTGATAAATCTCCAGAACTGATCGCAGTCAACCCGGAGGAGACTCCGGCAGTCGGAGATCTTGATTTGGGGGATGCACCTGAACTCACTGAATCAACATCACTAAGTGAAAAGGATTATGAAAATTTTGGATCTGAGCCAGAAGAAACGGCGAGCGGCGAGGCCGATGACGACCAAGAGAGTTCTGAATCCAAAATTGAATAATTGAGGTAATAGATAATTGTCAAGCCCGATTTGTTCGGGGAAAGGAATTTGATGCGTCCAAAAAGACCATTAAGGCCGCAGAGGCAGGACTCGAAGCGGCCAAGATTCGGCATGGGCATATACAGAAAGAAAATCTGCCGATTCTGTGAAAACTCGGTGGAGTATATCGATTATAAAGATGATAAGATGCTAAGGCGGTTTGTCAATGATCGAGGAAAGATTATTCCTCGCCGAATTTCCGGCAACTGTGCTAAGCATCAAAGAGAAGTGACACGAGCCATAAAAAGATGCCGTCAGTTAGGGCTGGTTCCCTATAAGGCGGAAACGTTCGAATAATAAATTATGCCCGTGACCAAAACAATGCCATCGGATCCGGTAAAATCTGGAATAGTTGAGCAATCACCATCAATGCGTTTCTTGCCATTTGCCATCATGGTGATTGCTATGGATGGGATTATGGCCGGAATTCCGGTGATAAATTACATCTTGGGCCTGCTGGCACTGGCGGCCTATCCAACTTTATTTTGGACATTGAGCAGAGGTAAAGTATTCTTGATAGCGGTTCTCACGCTCACGGCAGCCTCGTTATTTTCCGGATTGTCGGGAACATTATCTCTGGCATTCTCAATCACTCTGCCCGGGATAATTCTGGGTGCATCCATGCTCAAGAGAAGATCACCCGGGAAGGCGATTACATTCGCTTTCCTGCCCTCCCTTGTGGTGGTAATTCTCTTTCTCTTCAACAGAAGTGAGATTGAAGCCGGTTTCTATCTTGTTGCCAAACAGGCATTCTCTAATCTCGGGGCTGTCCCGGGCTTCATCTCGGAGAAGGGTGATATAAGCAAGGCTATGCAATCATACCTGGAAGTAGTCTTTACGCTGATGCCGTCATTCATCCTATTGTCCGGCGTCTTCAATGTCTCGCTTGCGTACTTTGCGGCACAGAAGCTACTTCAAAGGAGCGGATTTCAGGCACCATCGCTCCCGAAGTTCAGCACCTGGCGTCCAGGTTTTAAGTTGGTATGGATATTTATTGCAGGATTACTTCTGACGGTTTTCCAAATCGGCGGGAGCGAATATGCCGGCTGGAACATTCTGGTATTCACGGGAATTATTTATTTTGTTAGTGGTTTGGCGGTGGTCGAGAGTTTTTTTGTCAAGTCGAAGATGCCTTTTATATTTAAATTGCTCTTCTACATGGGAATCTTTTTTGCCCAGCTTTTCTCTCTGGTAGTTCTTGCCGGAGTTGGCCTTTTTGATTGCTGGTTTAATTTTCGTCACCGCCGTATCGATAAAGCTGTTTGAAATTCTGAGGAGTAAAAATGAAGATAATTTTGAAAGATGACGTGGAGACTCTGGGGAAAGTCGGCGATATTATCGTAGTCAAAGACGGCTATGCGCGGAATTTCCTGATTCCCAAGAATCTCGCCATCCCGGCCACCAAAGGCCATTTGAAATCGATCGATGAAATTCACCGTCAGAAAACGATTCGCGACAATAAGAGGAAACGGGAAGTTGATAAGCTTAAGGAAAGCCTTGAGAAAACCTCCTGTACCGCCGAGGTATTGGTTGGAGAGGAAGATCGGGTTTTCGGATCAGTGACATCTTATGACATTGCTGAAATGCTCGTGAAAAAGGGCTTCAAAATCGATAGGCACAATATACTCCTGGATGAGCCCTTAAGGACATTGGGAGTATATGCTGTTCCCGTCAGAATCGATAAAGATGTCAACGCCAATCTTAAGGTTTGGGTGGTAAAGAAAGGAGCTGACCAAGAGTAGCCTAAAGTTGATGCGTTTCATTAATTATTCGATCAATCGTGTATGGATGATCGTAATCTTTGCGGATTTCTAGCAAGGGAAGTATAATACTGACAGAAAACCTTAAATGGTATCAATTATGGATATGGTAAGAGCGAAAATCGATGGCTTGGCATTAGACATAACCACCAATTCTCCTGTGGTCATACTATCGCCAGAGAATTCCGATAAAATCCTGCCGATCTGGATTGGCCATTATGAAGCATGGGCGATAGGGATGGAGCTGTCCGGCATCACATCAAAACGCCCCCTAACTCATGATTTACTGGCGTCGATTATCACTGCCATCGGCGGCAAAGTCGAGAGGATAGAAATTACGGAGTTGAAAGAGCAAACTTTTTATGCGGCGGTTTATATCAAGAAAAATGATGATGGCCTGATTAAAGTGGATGCCAGACCTTCTGATTCGATGGCATTGGCGCTGAAAACAAATGCGCCCATAATGATTAATAATGAACTCCTGACTATGTCGCCCGAACAGAAAGAATCCCAGGGACTGCCCAAGAATGAAGAATCTCTGAAGGAACGGTTGAGGCGCATCAATCCTGAGGACTTCGGTAATTATACATTGTGATCAATTTGCTGGCAGGATAATTTTGTGAAATCTGTATCTGTGCCTTTACTAAAATTCGTCGCTCCGCTTTTAGTTTTATTTCTTTTTTCAAATCCATCGGTTTCAAACTCCCTGGCGCAGGATAAGGGTAAAGCTGGCCTTGAGCCGATCTCGGGCCTTGAAAAAGCCATCGAAAATTACGCGAAAGGAAACTATGCGGCGGCGGCGGAGCTTTTCGGCCAGCTTAGGATCCAATTCCCCCAGGATTCGCGCTATTCGATTTTCGAGTTTATGCTGGCCAGGTCGCACCATAAGATGGGGGATCTTGATGATGCCGAACGCGAATTCGAGGGATTCGTCAAAGAGTTCCCAAATTCGTCCTATATCGGCGAAGCCTTATTGCTTCTGGGGGATATCAGGTTCGGCCAGAGTGATTATTTCGGCGCGGCTTATTACTATATCCAATCATTTGACCGCCTGAAAGATGAAGCTTTGCGTTCGAAGGCAAGGTTATCTTTAGGGAATGTGATAGAGGCCCATATCACGTTATCGAGATTAGATGATCTTGCCCAGAGAGCCCAAAACTACCAATTATCCCCGGAAATGCTTTATCTTAAAGCAGGGCGCGAGGCTCGCGACGGCAAATCGGAGAAGGCGGCCAGCACTATAGCTATTCTCCGCCAATTATTTCCTTCAAGCGAATACGCCGCTAAAGCCAACCAAAGCGATATAAGCCTTGCCGGGAAGAGTTCGAGGATTTTTCGGATAGGAGTTCTTGCGCCACTTTCGGGAAGATTATCATCTTATGGGATCGATATGCTCCGCGGGATAAAACTGGCTTTGATTGATTTCCAGCCCAATGATTCCTCTTTCGATGCCGATCTGGAGATCTATGACGATGAAGGGACACAGCCGGGCACGATCCGGGGGATGGAGGAGCTGTCCTCCTCGGGCGTGGACATCATCATAGGTCCGTTGGAAAGCGAAAATGCCTTCTGCGCATCAATCATCAGCAAATATGAGAAGATACCGATGGTGGTTCCTATAGCCGCCGCCAGCGGCATCACCGCCATCGCCCCCAACATAATCCAGCTTACGCCTAACTCAGAATATCTCGGGAAAATGATGGCTAATTATGCCGTCCTAAAACTCGGCATTAAGCAATTTGCCATCATTTCACCGAATGATGATTATGGAGATGACATATCTGCGGCATTTTCGCAGGAAGTCAGCCGCTTGGGGGGAGAAATCGTCAAAGTGGCTTTCTATCAGCGCGGCATTACAGATTTCCAAAAGCAGTTGACCGATATCAAGGAGGTTCTGACCGCGGGACTTGATACTCTTATTGCCAAAGGATTAGTGGATGGTTCGCAATATATGAATCCCAAGAATCCCCTGGAAATGCTTCCCGTGGAAGAATGGCCGGTGATGCTGGGAGGCTTGTTCATACCCGGAGATGCCGATGAGGCCGCTCAAATAGCTCCCCAGGTGGCTTTTGCCCAGATCAAAACCACTCTTTTGGGGACCGAGGGCTGGGCGGACCCGGGGATCTTAAATTCGGCCAGAGGTTATCTCGATGGCGCTATTTTTGTCAGCGATTTTTATCACTTTGATAAAGACCTCGGATGGCAGATATTCTCAACAAGATTCAAGGATCATTACGCCGTTGAGCCAAGTGCAATCGCCAGCTTAAGTTATGATGCGGCTATGATTGCTCTGAAAGCCGCCTCCGAAAAAAGCACAGGAGACATAGCCACGCGCCTTTCCAAAATCACCGGATACAAGGGCGTCAGCGGAACTTTTACACTAAGCAATGGCGAGAGGTCTAATAGCGAAGTAGTCTATTGCAAAATTATCAATGGCGAAGTAGTTCGAGCAGGTCGGAAACAAATCCAATGAGGGAATAGAACAGGCATGCCTGAAAATCAGAAACCAAAAGCCTTACTGAAGATTAAGATTGGCAAGCAGGTGCGCGAAGTTACCTACGAGGAGCTGACTCTGTCCAACAACCTTGCAACCGAAGCCCTTCTTTCATTGTTAATTGATAAGGGCGTCATTGATCCCGAGGAATACTTAAAGAAAATACAGGATGTCCGTAAAGAAAGATACCGAGACGAATCAGAATTCAAATAATGTCGGCGGGAACGACCTCAATTATGGATGGGTTAGTCACCCCGCGGCTTATAGCAGGAAGAGAACTACGCTGGTCTGTCTGTTCTTGGCTTTGGTTTTTGTGACGGTCTATTTTACTACGAATAGCCCGGTGCTTACCTCGGTTGCGGTCCTGATCATGCTGGGCTCACTTTCATCGTTTTTCCTCCCTACTAAATTCAAAATGGATGGTGATGGAATTCATATCAAGACCGTCTCCGGCGGACGAAGCTATAATTGGAACCGTTTCCGCAGCTTTTATCCCGACAAGCACGGCGTATTGCTCTCACCATTCACCCGGCCAAGCCGTCTGGAAAATTTTCGCGGTGTTTATATCAGGTTCACCGATAATCGCAATGAAGTATTAGACCACATCAAGCGAATGATTGACCGGAGTAAAACCCAGAAAGATAATGGCCATGCCGTTTCGTGATTCTTTCGGTGCGGGTAAGGCGCCGGAAAATTCTGGCGGCAAGCTCACGGATGGTGAAATTGCCGTAATGCATGATTTGGCAATGGAAATCGTTGCGCGTAGATTCTCGGTCGCCGCCATAATGTTTTTCGAATCGGCAAAACCCCTCAATTGGATCGGCTCACAAGGAATGATTGTTTTCGAGCCAATTGCGCAACCGGTTCTCTCCGCTTTTGGCAATATCTTCCCTCTCTTGAAAACAGTCGGGAAAAATTACGAGACTTTACAGAGAGCTTTGGAGAAACGGGAATCAGTTGAAATTCTAATTCAGAAAATCGAAGCGTTGGATGCCGACGCTTATGAAAAGGAAAAGGCGATGAAAAAAGATAAGAGGAAAAACCGTCATGGTTTTTGGGCGCGTTTCAGGCGAAATAAGGGAGGTGGCGGAGTTTAACAGTTGCTTGATCAAAGAATGAATATTATATTAATGCATCAATGATATTTAATGTAATTTGCCCTGTATGAATCTGCGGTTCTTTTAAAACGAAAGAGGATTATGGAAAAGATCTCATTATTTGTTGATGGTTCAAATATGTTTTATTCTCAAAGAGAATTGGGTTGGCATTTCGAATACAATAAAATCCTTCAATTTTTTGTCAAGGGGCGGGAATTGGTAAATGCATTTTATTATACCGGCTATGACGGCGATTTTGGCTCCGAAAGGGAGGATTTTTTTAAAGCCTTGATGCGGATGGGGTTCACGGTCCGCGTCAAGAGAATAAAAAGCATGTGGGACAAAAAGACGGGCCGCGAGGTCGTGAAGTCCAACCTTGACATCGAAATCGTCATAGATATGTTCAACACGATTAATCTTTATGATACCGCCATCCTGTTTTCGGGTGACGGCGATTTTGAGCGGGCCGTGGAACTCTTGCGAAGCCGCGGGAAAAAAGTGGTGGTAGTGGCTGTGGATACTATGACCGCTTTGGAGCTGCGCAATGCTGTCGGCCACAATTTTATCAACCTGCGGGATATGAAGACGGACTTTGAGAAAGTCCGGTCGCAATATCCCAGCAGCCATTATGAATATGATATGGGCGAGGGGATGGAACGCAAATTCAGAAATAATTTTGATGCTGAGGACAGGTATTCGGTGACGGATGACCTATCACTTGACCCTCCCTCCAGGACCGATCTTCGGCCTGACGACCGCACAGATGAAGCCGAGGGTGAAGCGATGAATTGGGATGATCCATCCCGTCCGGATGCTTAAGTCATACCAATCCATTCGAGAGATTAACCGTATTGTTTCGGGGAAAAATATATGAAAGGTCTTAAACCTGAAGACATTAAAGTAATACTTGCTACAGACTGCGGTTCCACCACGACCAAAGCCATCTTGATTGAATATAGGGATGGTGAATATCGACTTATAGTTCGAGGCGAGGCGCCGACGACGGTGGAGGCCCCTTTTGAGGATGTTACTATGGGGGTGCTCAATGCCATCGCAGAAGTGGAGGAATTGTCCGGAAGAAAAATACTTGATGAGAATAATAAAATCCTATCGCCGGCAAAAAACAACATCGGTACTGACATTTATATTTCGACCTCATCCGCCGGCGGCGGACTTCAGATGATGGTGGCGGGCGTAGTTCGTTCAATGACCGCCGAATCAGCCGAACGCGCCGCTTTGGGAGCGGGGGCAATCGTAATGGATGTCATTGCCTCCAACGATAAACGCCTTCCCCACCAGCAGATAGAGAGGATTCGGCATTTGCGTCCCGATATGATATTGCTATCAGGTGGAATCGACGGCGGCACGACTACCCACGTGGTGGAATTGGCGGAATTGATTGCGGCGGCAGACCCCAAACCTCGTCTGGGAACCGGATACCATCTTCCGGTTATTTATGCTGGCAATATCAACGCGCGCGAGGCCGTCATCGAGACACTGCAGAAGAAGGTCGCTCTTGATGTAGTGGAGAATATCAGGCCGGTTCTCGAACGGGAAAACCTTCTTCCAGCACGAGAAAAAATTCATGATCTATTTATGGAACACGTAATGGCACAGGCCCCGGGGTATTCCCATCTAATGTCATGGACAGATACTCCCATAATGCCCACGCCAGGAGCGGTTGGCTTGATTATCAAAACCATTGCTGATATTGAGGGCATTGAAGCAGTAGGCGTTGACATCGGCGGAGCCACCACTGATGTATTTTCGGTTTTTCAGGGAGTTTTCAATCGAACCGTATCTGCCAATCTTGGAATGAGCTATTCGGTATCGAATGTATTTGCCGAAACCGGACTACCGAATGTCATGCGTTGGGTGCCATTCGAAATGGACGAGCGCGACCTTCGCAATCGGGTCAAGAACAAAATGATCCGCCCGACCACGATTCCGCAGTCGCTCAATGAGCTGGTCTTCGAGCAGGCTATTGCCAAAGAAGCTTTGCGCCTGGCATTCATCCAGCACAAAAGTTTCGCCACAGTTTTGAAGGGAGTGCAGCAACAAAGAACAATAGCCGATGCCTTTGAGCAGACTGCCGGCGGCCAGACGCTGGTCAATATGATGACCTTGAATATGCTCATCGGTTCGGGCGGAGTGCTTTCACACGCTCCGCGAAGGCAACAAGCGGCGCTTATGCTGATTGATGCGTTTCTCCCAGAGGGAGTAACCCGCCTAGCGGTGGACTCTATCTTTATGATGCCCCAGTTGGGAGTATTATCCACAATCCACGACAAAGCGGCTACGGAAGTCTTCAATAAAGATTGCTTGATTCATCTTGGAACCTGCATTGCGCCGGTAGGAGAATTGAAGAATACCAAGGATTTGATGTCCTATAGATTCGAGATGCCGGATGGCTCCGTAATTGAAGACAAATTGGGTGTCGGCGAAGTGAAATTAGTCAAATTAGGGTTTGATGAAAAAAGTTCGCTTCCAGCAAAAGCAAAGGCGATCTTAAATCCTGCCAAAAACCTTGATGTGGGACGCGGGAAAGGCAACAAAGTTGAAACTGAGATTTCCGGCGGCGTAGTTGGCATTATCCTCGATGGTCGGGGAAGGCCATTTCAGCTTCCCGAAGACAACAGCACCCGGGTTTCCAAGCTCAAGGAATGGATGGGAGCGCTTGATGTTTATGATAAATCCGGATTGGAGAAGCTCGCTTAAGGATCATTATGGCTTTTGCGGCGATGTATGGGCAGAATATGAGAAGGATGTTGATATTATATGACAAAGATGCTTCCATTTTATGATCAAAACATCGTAAGCGGATAGGATTCGGATTTGAGGCTTTCAGTAATCATACCTTGCTACAACGAATCGGCAACCTTGGATGAACTGCTTGAGCGGGTTTTGGCGGTTGACATTGATAAGGAAATCATTCTCGTTGATGATGGGTCGAAGGATAACAGCTTGAAAATCGCCAGTAGATTTCTGGGACGCAACAAGCTGACCATTGTCAAGCATGATGTGAATAAAGGCAAAGGCGCGGCAGTCCGTACCGGTATAAAATATGCGACCGGGGATATTGTGATTATACAAGATGCGGATCTTGAATATGATCCACAGGATTATTATCCGATTGTGGCCCAGTTCGAGCAGAATGGCACTACGGTGGTTTACGGCTCACGGAATTTGAAAAAAGGCAATCCGAAAGTCAATTTTTCATTCTGGCTGGGAGGTATTATTCTTTCAAAAATCACCAATATTCTCTACGGAGCAAACATCACTGATGAGCCAACCTGTTATAAGGCATTTCGGCGAGAAGTAATTGCGAATATCCCGTTCAGGGGGAATTCATTTGAGTGGGAGCCAGAAGTCACAGCTAAAATACTTAGGGCGGGGCATAACATAAAGGAAGTGCCGATTAGCTACAATCCGCGCGATTTTATTGAAGGCAAGAAATTGAGATTGAAGGATGGCGTATCCGCTTTCTGGACTCTTATTAAATATCGGTTTTCAGAATAGAATTGTTGAACTTGAGGTAGTTTTATGGCGCATGCTTACACACCTGGCTTGAAGGTGACTGGGAAAACATTGATTAAGAAGCGGAGGATTCTGCCTCTTAAAGGTGAAGTTATAGTAAAGATCGGAGATAAGGTCCATCCGGATGATGCTGTCGCTCGAACGGAATTGCCTGGGAATGTTGAGCCGACAAATGTGGCCAATATTTTAGGCGTTCCCCCTGAGGATGTTTCCGAATGCATGCTCAAGAAAATCGGCGATAAAGTCAATAAGGAAGAAATGATCGCCAAATCGAAATCATTCTTCGGGTTGTTCACCTCCAGTTGCAGAGCCAAGATCGACGGCACCATCGAAAACGTCTCTTCTATTACCGGTCAAGTGCTCTTGCGGGGCGCACCGATTCCGGTAGAGGTTAAGGCTTACTTGGAGGGGGAAGTAACCGACGTATATCCCAGAGAAGGTGTGGAAGTGAAATGTTGGGGTTCATTCGTTCAGGGAATTTTTGGGATTGGAGGAGAGACCCACGGCGAAATTAAAGTTGTTTCAAAAGACAATAAAGCGGTGCTGGACGAAAAAGATATTACTCCCGAACTCAAAGGTAAAGTGATTATCGGCGGTTCGCTGGTAACCGCGGCGGCGCTGAACAAAGCGATTGCTGTGGGAGTCCGTGGCATCGTGGTTGGTGGATTTAACGATAAGGATCTTCGAGATTTTCTTGGATATGACCTGGGAGTAGCCATTACCGGCAATGAGGATAAAGGCATTACCTTGGTAGTTACCGAAGGATTCGGGCAAATTAATATGGCCGATCACACCTATGCCTTATTGAAGTCGAAGGAGGGATGCTTGGCTTGCATAAATGGCGCCACTCAAATAAGGGCGGGTGTCATTCGTCCGGAGGTAGTTATTCCGCTTGCCGAGGGCAAGATGGGCGCTGATGAAGGGACCAAGGCTAGCAGCCATGGGCTGGAAGTCGGTTCCCCGATTCGCGTTATCCGTCATCCGTACTTCGGCGTAATCGGCAAGGTAACCAATTTGCCTTCTCCTCTGCAGAAGTTGGAATCGGAGTCAATGGCGCGTGTGCTGGAAGTGGAATTGGAAGATGGCCGTCGGGCGGTGATACCCCGCGCGAATGTGGAACTTTTGGAGGAGTAGATCATACCGCAAGTATTCTTTGTGGACCTCATTTATGAAAAAACCATATTCTTCTGTGTTGCTCCATTCCAAAATGTGCCTTTACAAAAAATTTCTTTAGGAAACTTCGGATGGGCGCCCGGTTTCTAATACGCAATATAGGCCAATTGCTCACTATCCGGTCGTCCGATACCGGCCCCCGCATCGGTAAATATTTATCTGAATTGGGAATTATCGAGGATGCAGCCATCCTTATCAATGGGGAAAAGATCGCCAAAGTTGGCAAGGAGAAGGAAGTCCTCAAAGGGCTGAAGCGGTCATCTATAACCGATGAAATCGATGCCAAGAGAATGATGGTTTCGCCGGGATTCGTGGATCCGCATACGCATCCGATCTTTTATGGAACGCGCGAAGAGGAATTCTGTATGCGATTGGCGGGAATGAAGTATATGGAAATCGCTCAAGCGGGAGGCGGAATACGGAATTCGGCACGGCGATTCAGAAATGCCTCCAAGACGGAAATTAAGAGACAGACCAAGGCCGTACTGAAAAGATTGCTTCGCCATGGCATCACGACCATCGAAGCCAAATCCGGTTACGGGTTGTCATTCGAATCAGAAGTTCGGGCGCTGGAAATCATCAGGGAATTAAATGGCCAACAGCCCATCGATATGGTGCCGACATTTTTAGGGGCTCACGAATTCCCCGATGAATATCGGGATAAGCGCGATGAATATATCCGCATAATAATTGAGGAAATGATCCCTTATGTCGCCAAGCATAATCTTGCCGAGTTTTGCGATATATTCTGTGAGGAAGGGGTTTTTGACATCGAGCAATCCCGCAAAATTCTAACTGCGGCCAAGAGGCACGGTTTGAAAATTCGGATGCATGCCGATGAAATCCATCCCATTGGTGGGGCGGAACTGGCTGCAGAGGTCGAAGCGAGAACCGCCGACCATCTGGTGGCGGCATCCGATGAAGGAATTAGATTGATGGCAAAAGCCGGAGTAATGCCTGTTCTTCTCCCGGGGACATCATTTTCATTGAACACCGGCAAATATGCGCGTGCCAGAGATATGATTGCGGCTGGTCTGGCAATTTGCATTTCCACTGATTGCAACCCGGGTTCATCATACACAGAATCAGCATCTATGATAATATCATTGGCATGCTTGCATCTAAAATTAACTCCAGAAGAAGCATTTGTCGCCTATACCCTAAATCCCGCTTACTCGCTGGATCGCAATCATCTTTATGGTTCGATCGAGACGGGCAAAATTGCAGATTTAATTATCTGGGAAACGCCCAATTACAAAGAGGTGCCATATCATTTTGGGGTTAATTTGGTGGGAAAAGTGATTAAGCGGGGAAAGAGAGTAGTATGATTCAAAACCGGTTCAAGGGATTTCGGTATTTCCCCATTTTTATTGGAGCATTACTGGCTTTACTGCTCAACAATGATTGCGGTTTTTATACATTTTCGGGCGCAGGATTAAAAGGAATCAAAACAGTGGCGGTACCATTGTTCGATAATCAAACTACTGAATATGGGCTTCGGGAGGATCTCGCTGTAGCGGTAACCAATGCTTTGGTGGCGGATCATACCCTCAAGGTGATAAATATCAGGCGCGCCGATTCCGCTCTGCGAGGCGTTCTCACGAAATATGAGCGGGAATGCTATACTTTCGATGGTTCCGGAAATTGCAGTGAATATATTGTCCGACTTTATGTTGACATAACTTTCGAAGACCTTAAGAACAAAAAAGTGGTCTGGGAAGAGAAAAATGTCGAGGGATTCGGGATATATGCGGCTTCGGAGGGCAGTGATCTGCTTGGCAAACAGCGGGCGGTTGAAAAGCTTTCTGCCGACATTATCGATAAGGTTATCAAGGGATGGTGAGCTTTTTTCATTGAGAAGCAGGATTGCTGGACCAAGAATGTTTGGAACAAAATCTATTGACAGCCACTATTTATTCATATAGATTTCGGGTGTCAATTTTTAGGCAGAGGTAAATGGATTGAAAAGGATCATATTCACATCGGGCGCCGCAATTTTTATGGCACTGATTGCCTTAAATTCGAATTTGACGGCAGGCAAAAATTCAGGCACATCGGCATACAGTTTCCTTCGAGTCGGCGTGGGAGCCCGGGGACAGGCGATGGGTGGCGCGATGGTTGGTTTGGCCAATGATGAATATGCAGGATACTACAATCCGGCGGGTCTGGGCCTTTTGGCGCCAATTACCGAAGTTGAGAATGAGTTTGGAGAAGTGCAGGAAGTAGAGGGGGAAATTTCCAAATATTTCGCCGCCAGCTACAATAACTACATCACCGATATCCAATCAGGTTACGTGGCTTTTATTATGCGCTCGGGTTTCGGTGGAATGATTGGCTGTTCCCTCGATTATCTCAATTATGGCACCTTCGATGAGACCGATGCGAACAATATCAAGACCGGCACATTCTCGGCTTCAGATATGGCTTTCGCTCTCAACTTCGGCCAACGGGTCGATGAGAATTTTTACTGGGGAGTTTCGGGTAAATTTATCTATCAAAAACTTCAGGATTACTCATCAGACGGATTGGCAATTGATGGCGGGGTGATTTATAGGCTTCGTGATAAGCGCACCCAGTTCGGGGTCGCGGCCAAGAATATCGGGGCGCAATTAAAGGGGCTTACTTCCCAACACAAAGACAAGCTTCCGGCCTCAGTTCAGGCCGGTATCTCCCACAACTTGAAGGGAGCGCCTCTTTTATTTTCGACACAGGTTGATTTCCCCTTTGACCATGATTTGTCGCTCAAAGTCGGTTTGGAGATGTCAGGATTGGATCCTTTCCTGTTAAGGATGGGCTGGGATTCCGCAGGTCGAGATTATAAATCCGGTTCCTCCAGGGATAAATGGGGCGGTTTTTCCGGTGGCTTCGGCTATGGCTGGAAAAATTATCAAATAGATTACTCGTATTCCTCATTCGCCGATCTGGGCAGTTCCCACCGCGTGAGCCTTTCGGGGAGTTTTTGATCGCAGATATGCTAAAGTTTATTGACCGATTGTTTTGGAGGTTGTAGATGAGCATTCGATTTTGTAAGGAACGGGGAATATTTAAGATAATGGGGCCTTTCTCGATATTGGCCATTGCGCTTCTTATTGGGTTTGGCGGTTTCCTGAACGCTTTGGGTCAGGATAAGGAAAAGGGGACCGTCACTTTCGTAGATGGGCAGGCGCGCAAGCAGAAAATCGGCCAGGAAGATTGGCAGAATGCCATTCAAAACACTCCGGTTGACAACGGTGACAGGGTAAAAACCTTGGTCAAAACCCGCGCCGAAATTAAGCTGGCGGAGTTGGATATAATTAGGCTGGCGCCAAAAACCACGGTCGATATTATTAAGCTGTATCAGGAGGGGAAGGACCAGAAGCGAGAAACACAGCTCGATGTCCAGCAGGGTGATATTTGGGCGAATATCGGCTCGCTGGATGCCAATTCCTCTATGGATTTAAACACCGCGGTTGCCAATGCCA
>PFXJ01000128.1:69948-70763 GCA_002791595.1 candidate division Zixibacteria bacterium CG_4_9_14_3_um_filter_46_8 | reverse complement strand
GGTATATTTGTACCAGTTGCGAAGGGTGTCCGCGCCTCTGTTTTCATTATCGAGATCGAAAAAGACAGTTTTCGGAGAATCCTCTGGTGAAGCCCCAAATAAGGCGACTTCCCAAGTAGCATTGTTGTGACCATCGAAACCAGCCCATACACCTCCGATTGAGTCGGTAAGCACTTCAAATTCGATATAATTGGCGGCAAGATATTGGGGGGCGTATGGAACTTCGTTTCCAACTGTCACTGTATCCGGATACGATGATATCTTGGCAATCATATCATTTGGAATCATGGAATAGGTGGCTGCCTCCTGATAGGTTGTGCCAGCCGGCTGATTTGCGGCCCGGGTGCCGGTAAAATAGTTCCACACCGTGAATTCGGCAAAGGCCCGATTTAGGTTCGAGTTATAGTTGTAGTCTGGATACGTCAGGATTTCGTCGAAGGCGTGGATCACATTGTAGCCGTTAACCTCCCCGCAACGGATCCAAATTCTCCACATAATATTCCTTTCAAACCTCTCCGAAAGAAAAATGGGCCAGACGCAAGCCGAATAAACGTGGGGCCCCGAGGCGGTTAAACTCATAGCAGGATCACCAAAAAAAGTGGGGAGGTAATTCAGGTAGTCATTTACATTATCGTAGGCCTGCTCTTCCATCCAAACCGAGCTGGCTTCGAACCACCAAGGCGAATAAGGAGAATCGGGATATTCGGTGGCATCGATTCCCATCTGGATAGAGTGAAAAAACTCGTGTGCCAGGGTAACCTGCAGAGCAGGCAGGTAACCAGGGGGATACCATGAATAATCATTGTCGATTACGA
>PFXJ01000128.1:26364-69871 GCA_002791595.1 candidate division Zixibacteria bacterium CG_4_9_14_3_um_filter_46_8 | reverse complement strand
ATGTAAATATCATAAAACGGATCTCCATCGAAAGCTGAAGCAGTATCTGGTGGAGGTGAAGGAAAGCCCAATGAGTCTATTTCAATGGACCAGACATAATCGCAGATGTCACCCACGATATTGATATAGTCGGGAACGCCGTCGGCAGGATTGGTGTCGCCGAGATTCAATGGAGCATTCTGGCCGCTGGCATCATAGTGAATTTTGAAATGGCCGGCGGGAGAATTATAGAATGAAGTCCTAATGGGCCTATCGCCCAGAGGTATCATAAAATCAGGCACTATCGTTTCACGATTGGCCAGCGGCAAAAGGTAAGGCGTGCCGCAAAATCGCAAGCCGTGCTCGGTGTATATATTCTTTGCGGGAAACATTCCCGGCGAAAGACAATTCGCGGCCTGTTGCCAGAATTCATCGGACAGCTCCATCGAATAAGCGTTACTGGCCATCCATAGGAGACCGATAATGGCAAACGAGAGCATTGACATCGAAATTATAAGATATTTTGATTTCATTATCTATGACTCCGAGAAATAATATTTTTCAATTGATAGTCAGTTAAACCAAACCGTAGGTTTTTGCCTTCAGCGGGATTTTGACGATTTGAGACAGTCCATATTCATGCAAACGATCCCTTATTAAATCCCGTTCCGAGGGCTTGTTGAAAATGTGGTCTCTTGACTTCCTCCACATATCATTCCCGCGAAAGCGGGAATCTATCTCTTTAATTAATACGGATTCCCACTTTTGTGGGAATGACAACTAAATAACTTTCTTTGCCAAATATGGTTTTTCAACACTCCCTCGAGAGGGCGGACTCCGCTGTAAGCGGAGAATGGTGTGGCACTTGCTAACTTAAAACACACCCCTAAATCCCCTCTCCAGAGGGGACTTTGGAATCCATAATCCGTGGTCTCATTCTCCGATAATATACCTAACCATTTATCTTCAAGTTCACGATATCGGAGATGTGTTTTGCTAGTGGCTCCGCTTCTTTATGCAAAGCGCCCAATTTCGCATTAGTTTTGGAAACAAAATTGGTATCTTCAAAGCCGATTAGATTTATTTTCACATTATAGGCGGCCCCATCCAAAGCGGCTTTGGCCAAAAGACCGGCGACGCCGGCATCCGAGACGGAGTTGACATTTCCCTTTTCCGCAACGATCTTTGCAAATTTCAAAATCTCAACTGATAGACTCATCGTTTCAAGTGGCACTAAGGCGGCCTTTCGGGTAGCCTCCGCAATGGCGTCATTGCGTTTTGAGATCTCTTCAACGCTGTTTTTGGGAAGTTTGCGGGCACTCATTAATTGGTTAAACGCCTCAGCATCTTTTACGATGAGTGCAGAAGCCCGGTTGCGCAAATCCTCTGTCTTGACAAGCAGGGCCGACAACTCATCCTTTACCTCGACATACTTCTTTTTGCCAATGGTCAATCTGCAGACCATAGATGATAATGCTCCCGCCAGCGAAGCGGCCAGAGCGGAAACAGAGCCGCCTCCGGGTGCCGGAGACGACGATGCCACTTCGGTGAGAAAATCATCTAGGCTAATTTTGTCGGGCGTGGATTGGCTCAAAAGCTTATATTCGAGAATCTGCCCGACATCGAAATTTTCCAAACGCAAGTAGTGGTCAGCGACATCAGCCATTGCCTTTAAGGGAGTTAGACCGACAATTTCACTGGAAGTAACACCAACGCCATAGCGTTCTGCTTCATTTTTGATGGTTTCGAATACTCGAAATATCGGCGTTTTGGTATGGTCAACCAAATTCATCGAGACCTGAACTTGATTACGTTCTTTGATTTCAAATCCCAGAGCCTTGCAGAACATGAAGCCCCCGGTCTTAAACCTTACCGCCTCAGCTATCTTCTTGGCTATGGTCAGGTTGTTGGAACCGAGGTAAACGTTATAGGCGACCAGAAAAGGACGGGCGCCAATGGCGATGGCGCCTGCGGACGGATGCACCTTTCTTGGGCCGAAATCGGGAATGCGGCTGTCATCGGATTCGATGGTTGCTTTAATCCCTTCATACTCGCCCTTACGGACATCCGCGAGGTTTTCCCGGTCGGGACGGCGTGCCGCTTTCTCATAAAGGAAAACCGGAATTTGCAATTTGCTGCCGACCTCGGCGCCAAGCTCCTCGGCCAGCAGGACGCAATCGGCCATGCTGACACCTGAAACCGGCACAAAGGGACAGACATCGGTGGCGCCCATACGAGGGTGTTCGCCGCTATGTTTTTCCATATCGATGAGATTTGCCGCTTTTTCTATCGCCAGATATGCGGCTTTCTTTACTGATTGCGGTTCGCCGATGAATGTAACCACCGCACGATTGTGATCGGCATCCATCTCGCGGTCGAGGAGAGTGACACCGTCAATTGTCAACGCGGCCTCGATGATTTTGTCCAGGATTTCGGGCCGGCGCCCTTCGCTAAAATTCGGAACACATTCAACTATTTGAGCCATATAAATGGTTTACCTTGAGAGATTCTCGATTTTAAACATAACAGTTTATGATAACTTGAGCGATTCGGCAAATAATTTTTCTATGATTTATACTTTCTCTTTAAGCGCCCAGGCGATTAAGGGTATGATTATCTCGAAGTGACCGGTGATGGTATAGCGTTTCCCCCCCGCAAGCGTAGGACGGGACACCACATTGGTGAGGGGGCGATAATGCTGTATCATATCAAGGTTTGCGGCGGAGAAATTGGCGATATTGCCATAGATATTGCGCGCCACATTCAATGCTTTCAGGAAAACCTCCGGCAAGACAACTGCCGAGCCTACGTTTATCACCACGCCGCCATCATTGAGGTTTTTGCAGGATTCCGCAAGAATGAGAAAGTCATTTCCGCTTAATTTACCCCATTTAGCCGCATCGAAGGAGGGATGTTGAATGACAGTATCGGCGCCGATGGAGATATGGACCGTGAGCGGGATCTGATTTCGAACCGCGGCGGCGGCGATTGAATAATCAATATGAATTGCCTGCCCGTTTAGAAATGCATTACCGGCGCTCTCTCCCAGACCTGCTTCGGGAGGAGCTTTGGCAATAGCGGAATTCAGGAATTCCGGTGTTTCCTTCACCATGCCGAACATCCCTGATTCAATGGTTTCAGCTACTTCCTCCGAGCTTCGTCCGTGAAAAGCGAATTCGTAATCGTGAATGATGCCCGCGCCATTCAATGCCAGATGAGAAATAAATCCACAATTTAGCAGGTCAATAATTATCGGGGAAAGGCCTACTTTTATCGAATGGGCGCCCATCATCAGAATTATGGCCTTATTGTTTGCCTGCGCTTTCCTGATATCTTCAATTAGGCCAAGAAGTTCGATAGCCTTCAAGGACTTGGGAAGGCCATTTAGATAATCATCGATATGCCAATCCGATGAAGGCACCTTAGCAAATGATTCCACGCCGGATTTGGTGGCCCTTTCGTTGAAAGAATAGGTGCGGATTTTGCTTAAGTCTATTTTTTTGTGACTGGGCATGCTAAGATTTCGCGAGACGGTACCAGACAAGCTCGGTGGTTATTGATCCAATTAAGACCTTGCTTTTCATCATTACCGGCATCTTAAAATTGTCATCGGTAATCCACACCAATAGACGACCTTTGTTTTCGAAGATGGCGGAAGTGCGCAGCACTGGTTCAAGAAGCAGGCAATTGAATGTCCCCGCTCGGGTACTGACGCGCTCCCGACGATGCACTTTTATTTCAAGGGGGTAATTTTTCCGGTCGGTATGATTGTCAATAAGGACCGGCTTACCAACTTCCAAAGCCAGCGTTCGGGCGTAATAAAAAGCCGAAAGTATATCCTGGACAAATGGATATGTTCTGATGGTATCTTTACCTGTTATCGCCAGATGATTCTTCTGGTCGAAATTGGTAACTTTATCTGCTTTGAATTTGCCTTCGTTCAAGTGTTTTTCAAATCGATGAGGAAAGATGCCTTCTGTGTCTATGAAGGTTTCGACGCGGTCATCGACCTTAAAAAACATCGAAAAGAAACCGCTTGATTGAGCTGTCGAAGTCACATGGTACGCATTATGGCCTGCACAATCCACAGTATTTTTGACTTCCATCACCGCACTTCCCGCTTTGATAGGGCCATAGCGGATGATGAATTCGAACCTCTCCCCCGCTCCCCAGGCTTCATTTTGCAGTGACCGCCGCCACCATTCGGGAGCATTGTAAAGCGCGCTTAAGCTGTCGAGGTTAATGCCGGAGCTGTCGATGTAAGTCGCCACGGAGTCTTGAGGGAATAGATCATCATCTTCAGGGGTAGCGGCACCATCATCGGACCGCAAATTGGTGGCAAACCCGATGATGATAGCCAGGCCTGCGCACAAACCGCAGAGAAATTCCGAGATTCTTCCGATGTTAATTCTCATTTGATCCACTTTGCGCAAATCTTATTATGTCAGGCAAGATTTTTCTTATCACTTCATCCAGTTCAAGGAAAGTGCGGCTATAAAGCTCTAGGGGACCGCCGATCGGATCCTCAATCCCTTCGCTGTGACTATCGGCACCCTTCTTGGGAAAGTTTTTAATTAGATGGACTTCATTTCCCGAGGGATAGAGCTGCTTGAGAATCTGATAATGCTCATAGGCCATCGCCAGAATCAAGTCGCTGGAGGCAAGCATTTGCCGGTCAAGTTTTCTGGAACGGTGCCCGCTGATATCAATCCCCCAGTCCCGGCAGACTACAATCGCATACTCGGAAGCGGGGTGATTGTCAAGGCCGAAGGTTCCTGCGGAGGAGACTTCGATATGGTCAATGCCCTGCTGTGTCAGAAAATGTCTCAATATCCCTTCCGCCATGGGGGATCGGCAAGTATTGCCGGTGCAGACAAATAAGACTTTGAATTTATCAGCCAACTTTTTTGATTCCAAGAGTAAAACCGCTTTCAGCCAATTTTCGGGCAATCTCATCCGCCGATATGGCGCCCTCGCGCAGGATGAATAACTGGCCCTTTTCAGATGTAATCACTGTTGACGGTCTATCGGCGGTAATACTGTCAGCAGGCTTATCCATAATGAATAAATCGGAAGCATCGAATTCCCGCTTGACATCATCTTCATTTAATGCCGGCCTATTACCAAAACGATTGGCGCTGGTCGCAGTGATAAATTTACCCGTAAGTTCAATCAAGTTATTTACTATCCTTGAACTGCTTTTTCTTAGGCCCACCAAGCCCTGCCGACAGACCGGCAAATTGGCAACTACCCCGGAAGGCTCGCATACTATCAGCAATGGTCCGGGCCAATATGCTTTTTCGAGCAGCATTAAGATATCGTTCGGATCTGATGTCAGAGATCTTAAAGGCAAATTCGGAGGCACAAAAATAGGAACTGGGCTTGAGGACGGTTTCCCCTTGAGGGCTCTTAGTTGGTCAAGCGCATTTAGCGATGAAGCATCTGCCAGCAACCCATATACAGTCTCGGTGGGGACTGCGGCGACACCTCCCGCCAGAATGTATCGGGCGATTTGCAGAAGCTCGCCGCTTAACCCAATGGAGTCTTCCATTATTTGAAAACCAGCCTCCGAGTGCATTGTCCAAAAACTCTATTGTTTCTTGATTTTTACCAACCAGGCTTCCGTGTATCCCATTTCGCGGACCTCATTTAGGAAGGCCTCACCCGCAGGGGCAGTTTCGAAATCACCGATTCGAACCTTGTAGTATGGTTCCTCAAAATCCATATAAATCGCCTGTTCGAATTTTCCGAAAAGCTCATTTCTGAATTGCTGAGCCTCCTGCAAAAATCGTGACGTGAAAATTTGCACCCGATAAATATGGTCCTTCGATGCCCTGGCAGTGTCGGATGAATTGCCCACCAATTGATACCGATCAAAGATGAAATTGGCATTCTTGCGGATAGGTTCCGCCCGCGGCGGGACCACATCAGCATCTCCTTTAAAGCCGAGTGGTTTGAAATTACTTTCTGCTCCGGTCCGAGGATCCTTTTTGTTATCATCATAATAAGGGGAAATGCCCGAACAGGAGATGAAAAGCAGGATAAGGATTGAAATCAAGGCATTCAATATGGATAGACGATATCTTTGAGGCATCATGATCCGGTCCTAAAGGTATTTTCTTAGACCTTCCTCTTCGCTGAGTTGGGTAACAAGATCCTTGATGTCAGCGGCACGAGCCTTATGAGCGACCATCACAATGCCATTGGTTTTCACGATGATCAAATCGGAAACGCCAAGGGTCGTAATAAAACCTTCTTGATCATCATTGACCACGGTAGTTTCATAAGTATCAATTAGATAGGATTCGCCAACTGTAACATTATTGTGCTTATCGCGACCCTTAAAACGTTCGAGCGCCAGCCACGAACCGATGTCATCCCATATAAAATCCGATTTTATGGTGAGGACATTATGAGCCCGCTCTAAAATAGCGCAGTCGATTGAGATGTCCTCAACATTATCGTACATCTCTTTTCTGCGGGACTCCTCTTGAACGGTTCCCATATATTGACGAAATCCTTGCAAACAGTTATTAATCCCGGGTGCGTATGTGTCTAAAGCCTTCATTATGGAACCAACGCTCCAGATAAACATCCCTGAATTCCATAAATACTTGCGGTCATAATAATATTCCTGAGCTATGACCCGCGATGGTTTTTCCTTGAAAGTATTGATCCGATATATATCAATCCCATCAACCGTATTGAATAAATCAGCGACTTGAATATATCCATAGCCGGTTTCAGCGCGGGTAGGGACTACTCCAATAGTGATCAAAAAGTCGCTGGTGGAAGCCACTTTGACCGCCGCCTCGAAGACTTGAAGGAGTTTATTGACGGGGCGAATTAGATGATCGCATGATAAAACAATCATTACTCCTTCAGGATCAACCAGATGAATATGAGCGGCGGCATAGCCGATCGCCATACAGGTGTTTTTGCCTTTCGGTTCCACCAAAATATTTTTTGCCGGGACGCCTGGTAAATGATAGGTCATTTTATCTTCGAGGTTTTCGCTGGTCACAATGTAAATATTTTCCAGAGGTATCATAGGTGTTACCCTATCAACAGTCTCCCGTATCATCGACTTATCAGAAGTCAATTTAAGGAATTGCTTCGGATTATTACTTCTTGAGAGCGGCCAAAATCGTTCCCCCTTTCCGCCTGCAAGAACTACAGCATAAACACCTTTCATCTTCACCTCCTTCTATTGTACGATTGTCCTTCGTCGAATTTATTATCAGATAGCGCTAATGTCAAGAAAATTGGCGCAATTACCCCTGCCGGTCAGCCATTCGTCCTGAAGGAAGATGCGCAGGTGATGATTCGCTCAAATTCCCAGGGATCCCAGATATACGGATCCAATTCCTATCGGCATAGAAATCTTCAGTAGTTGGGACAGCAATCTTGCATCCAAGGTCTCTGCGAAAAGCAACTTGATTATGATATAGAATGAAATCAAGTCAACAATCAGAACTAAGGCAAGATAACCAAAATGATAATATCCCAGAATATAGGGGAATATAGTGGCGATGATAAATATGGAAAGGATAAATGCAGTTAACAATCTTGAAAACCTGTCGCCGCATCTGATCGGCAGTGTTCGCGCTCCAAGCTCCTGATCACCTCTTTTATCCTCGATATCTTTAGTTATCTCTCGTCCAAGGTGGAGCAAAAACGCCATTAAAGCCGGTAGAAGAGTGGGGTTAAGGCTGTCCTGAGCAGCTCCCCCATAAAGGAAAGCTGATGCGGCAATTATGCTTACCGTTAGATTGCCCCAAAGCGTCGTAAGCTTCAAACGTAGGCTATAGATTAACATAAATGCCAAAGCGACAGCGCCAATCAAGAAGTTCATAGGGCTAAGCAAAGCGCTTATCATTATGGCCATCATACCCAGAAAGAAAGATTCATAATAAGCCGCCCCGATTGAAATTGAATTGGAGGGTAAAGGTCTTGAGGGTCGATTTATCTTATCGATCTTTATATCGGCAATATCATTGACAGTATTGGCAAAACCGGTGAATAGGAAAGCGGCGATTGCCGCCAAAATTCCGTCACCACTCCTGTAATCGCCGCCGGCAATTAAGAATGAAATCCATACGGTCGAAGATGAAATCAGCCCATTGAGAGGGCGAACTATCCTAATTACTCCCGTAAGGTTCAAAATCTATTTTCAATCCCGAAATGGAACTTACCTTCTCCAAAGGAATCGCCGCGGCCCCAGGCGAATTCAGCCGAAACAATGCCTAATCGTGTCTTGGATGCGGCGCCAAATCCGAAGCCAGAGAGAACGTCATCTGCCTGGCGCCCATCCCGATCCCTAAAATAATAGTAACCATTATCTGAAAACAAGAAAATCCGTCCATCACGTCCTGACAGAATCCGGTATTCGCTACGGATGAAACTGACTATGGCACCATAATGGCGACCTTCAAGGTATCCTCTGACACTCCTTCGGCCTCCAATATTGTATCTTTCCGAGACCGGCAGATATTGATTCCCGCCGGTGATGCCAGCAACTCCTCCCAGGAAAAATAGGATGGAATTTCGAGAAAGGCCAAGCGCAATGAAGCTTCTTACTTCCCCGGCGGTCCGGTTAATTTCCGGATCGAGGGGAACGTAATTAAAGGTCGTTGGATAAATTCTCTTGATATACCTGGCAGAGACATCGAAAGCATAGCCTTTTCGCGGATTATCCGGGTAATCGAAATACTCTCCGACCACGCCAACAGAAGTGGAGTACCCAGTGTAACGTTCTTCGGGCGCAAAACCAGACTGACCTGGAGTAATTCTCTCGGCAATCAGCGAGAGATTTAAGTCGGTTCCCGGTCCCAGGCGATAGCGAAAATCCATTTGCGCGGAAACCCTGATAAAGGTGCTGTCCCGATCGACCTGATCGAATCGCAGGGTCCAGTCAAGCGGCGTTCCTAGAAGATAAGGTTCGGTATAAGCGAATTTTAATTCCTTGGATTTTGGGTTTGTGGACTCATAGTAAATCTGTGCTTTTCGCCCAGTGCCCATTATATTATCAAGAACAATTTCCATCATACCCGTAAGATATTCTTTGCCCGATCCCGTTGAAGGAACATAGCCAAGAATTCCATCAATATGGGACGTCTTATTTTCTGCAATCTGAAAAACCAGAACTCCTTGGCGAGGTTCGCCTCGGAAGTAAAGCTGGGGAGGGTCACTAACGGTAATATATCCAAGCCGATTTATGCGCGCTACCGAAGAATTCAAGCGATGCTGTTTGAAAGTGGAGCCGGGGGGCAGTTGGATTTCCCTTCGGATGACATTATCCGATGTCACTCGATTGCCCAATACAATTACCGTATCAATTTCAACTATTGGTCCTTCATTCACAAATAAGGTAAGCGCTACTTCCTGATTCTCGGAATCGATATTGAACTCACGGGCAGTTATGGTGGCAAAGGGGTAACCATATTCGGCAAAGAATTCCAATAGATTGTCGATATAGCTGTTTAATGTTATCAGGGATGCGGTTCTCCCGTCAATGCTGCCGGTCTGCGAAAACAAAAGTGCGGCCGGGACATATCGCAAACCATCGAATTTGATCTTATTATATGTAAAAGTCTCGCCCTCTCTGATGGCAATTGAGATTACCCGCTCCCCAATGCTATCGGTCGATAACTTTATTTTGGATAAGCAATTCCAATAACCGAGGGACTGATAGACTCCCGCAATTTCGCTTGATAAGTTAGTTATTATTGATAACGAATCGAGGCTGTCATCCAGCTTTAGAGACTGCCTTAATTCTGATGATGAAATGGCCTTGTTGCCTGCGAATATTATTTCACCAGTTCCGGCGTGGCCAAAAGCAACTGTCGATACTAATACTATAAGCAATGAGAAGCTTATTCTAAAAATTGATTTTATCATCAGAAGTTATATTTTACTTCGACTCTCGCCAGATGCATCGCCTTTTCATCGGGTCGTTTTCGAAAATTGTACGTTAGCTCTCCCACGCTATTTTCCCCCAAGCGCAGGAGGCCGCGGACCGTCAATCTAAAATTTTCGCCAGCCCGATTGCCTTCCGCGATTCGATAGTTGAAGAATTGTGCATCCGGCGATAGCACCCTGATAATTTCAGCATTAAAATCAAAACGGCCTTTTTGAGAAAAATTCCATCTGATGTGGGGAAGCAATGAGTACAGGATGACCGTAAATTCATCGATGACTTCGCGATCTCTACGGTACTTGAGGCCGCTCCCTATTTCAAGGCCGGCATTTGGTGTGAAAGTGATATCCGGCACCAACAGATCCGAATCCATCCGTAGTTCGGCAATGCCCGCCACCAGCCGATGTTCGCGAGTATATTCGGCTTCCAGAGAAAATCCTTTCCCAAGCGATTGGCGGAGCCTGGCCGCCGCCGACCGCTTGTCGTCAAAGTCGCTTTCGAAACTGCCTCCAGAGGCGACAATGAGCGTTTGAGCATACCTTAGACGAATCTCTCTTTTGATCTTTGTGTTCACGGGGAGCAGGTAAACGTCCTGGATAAAGCGTAGTTGCTCGCTGACAAGAAGCGCAGGGTTCATATTGCGCCACGGATTAATCATATCGACGAACTTGATGCCGGTCTCTTCCGACCTCTGATTGAAATCCAACGAGGTTTCCGATTTGAATTGCCGGAGATATGACGAATCATCTTTGGCTCTTCTGCCGTCAAATTTGAAGAAAAATGCATTCTCCACTTCCGATATCGGGCGGAAATCGCCGGCTTCCTCCAACACCGAGATGTAATTTCCGAACGGGTCAAGCACATATTCGCCGTTTTCGTAGCTATAATCGCCTGTGCCTTCGTCCACCAATATATAGCGACGTATTTTCAAGGCGGCGCGCATCCGATTATATTTATGATTATATTCGATTGAGAATGGCCCGGAATTAAAACCGCTGGTCAAGTAGGACAGGTTCTGGCGACTGTTGGTTCCGGCAATTTCCTTGAATCTTTTGTTACGAAAAGTGTATTCGTAATTCAGGGTAAGCCCGGCGGGGATATCCGCCAGCGCGATTTGCTCAGTTAGAGTAATTGCTTCATCTTTTCTTAACCACTTTCCAGCATATTCATCATCTCTTTGCAGGGAGTAGGTGACGGTATTGGTGATCCTCTTGTGCGCATAGAACGCTAATCCCGTTTCATAGATGTTATATCTGACGCCATCGCGAAGAATCTCGTTTTCATAATTCTCATTATTGCGGAATTTATAACCCAATGAAGGTTTGAATAGCCATTGACGGAACTCATACTGTGAATCGAATTCCTGAAGCGTTCCCTTTAAATTGAAATAGCTGGATAAAGAGTCCGCCTTGGACCGATGATCCGATTGACGGAAATTGCCGTGTAGCTTAGACTGAAGCGGAAGTTCAACTGCGGCGCCAGCCGACCAACGGTCAGAGTAACCTTCCGATGCCCTCGACAACCGCCCGCCCTCGAAGTCAAAGCTGCATCGGCTGCCGTATGACGTAGATAAGGCACCCTCGCCCGCATCTTCGGTAACGGAACTGTAATTGGGAAGAAGATTCCATTTGTTATAATAATCTGCCGCGCGGAATTCCGCAAAAGGGGCAAAATTCCGGGCGGTATGGCGATAGTTGCCCGACAAAACAACTTCATCGGGCAATAAGGAAGATGAAGGTTTTGTGACGGCCTTTCCTCGCAGTATTAAGGCAGGATCATCAATAACGCCATTATCTCCCAGAAAAAGATTTCTATTGTTGCGCGTATAAGCGCTTTCGATTTGAAAGTTGACATTATCATTTGGATTGAATGAACCATCGAATCCATAAAGATATTGCGATCTGGGGACTGGAAGTTTAACAACTGGAGCATAATCGCCCTTCAATACTCCGACAAATGAATAGATGCCTCGGCCAATATATGTATAATCGCCTTTGCCATAACCAAGATTGGAGAATTGGATATGATACTCCCCGGAATCTGGCCCCACATAGAGATAGTAGATATATCCGGTCGAATCGACGGCCTGATTATACTCTCCCTGGCCAGGTCCCTTATACTCCACACCCGATTTGAGCGCATATTCTCCGATCCCGGAATCCTTGATAGCTTGGCGATCCTCATCGGATAAGGCCGCGCTCAGTGGCCCATTTTTATCATCGATTTCGGCAATGACTGTGGCCCCGAATGCGAATCGACCCTCACGGTTGCTGCGGTGAAATCGCGAAGCATAAAATCCTCGTGAAAATTCTCGATTCGAATATTCAAATTCAACCTCGATGCGCGAATCGGAAGTTACTAATCTTTTTGGCGTAAAGGTGATATGAGCGTTCTGATAATCGATGACATAATCGTTGTCGGATCCACGAGTCAATTTTTCACCATTGATGAAAACGGTCTCGGTGCCGGGCAGCACGGTTAAACTGCGGGAACCGGATGGATCGAAGAGAAGATAAGGTCCCTGGTCGCCCTCACGGCCATTAAAACGATTCACGGTGAAACGCCCAGAAGATGAAGATGCTGAGATAGAACCCTGATTAATCTGATCATCATAATTGAGAGCCAGCCCTTTCAATTTTTTATTGTATCGCGCTAACTCCAGGCTATTGAAATCGACATAAAAGTCGCCCAGGGTGGCGCTGAAATTTTTGGCAGTGATATTGATAAAGAATTTGTCCAGCTCTTCAATAGTGCTGGTGCCGCCGGAAGCAACCGGAATACCCCGGTCGGAAACAAAAGCGGTTGCATTCACTCCCCTAACGACAGGACCCCTTATTGATA
Source organism: candidate division Zixibacteria bacterium CG_4_9_14_3_um_filter_46_8 (assembly GCA_002791595.1). Taxonomy (GTDB): domain Bacteria; phylum Zixibacteria; class MSB-5A5; order UM-FILTER-46-8; family UM-FILTER-46-8; genus UM-FILTER-46-8. The sequence continues at coordinate 57,132 of PFXJ01000128.1, read as the reverse complement.
AATCGAGCGCCTGGTTTATATCGGGATTCAAGCTACTGCCAAACTCGATTGAAAGTGATTTGCTGCCGCCGATATTAAGACCTGGACTGTAGAAGCTGGGCGGTTTTTCTGATTGCAATGCGGGCCTTGAAGAATCCGGTGGAAATGCGCTTTTTAGGTCAATCGATAGCGGTTTGTACAAATAATGGGGATTATTCAAACGCGAATAGATGGCGATATAACTGGCCCTGATCGTCGATGAGCTTGGCACCGGTTGTGAAGTGATGATGAAACCTCTATCGTAATCGATGCTATAATTTTCGCTTTTCTGGAAAAGCACTTCATCCACCCATATCGAATCGCTTCCCATGGCAATCGGGTCATGGGAGATGAGATAAGGCCCGGTCGAATTATCTCCATTCAGGGCAACTTCTGTCCTCTGAGTGGCGTTTGAAGATGAGGATTTTGCTAAGAGAATAGTCAGTAAGAAAAGAAAAACGGGGATTTTCGAGGCCGACAACAGCAAACCACCATCGGTTATCTGATAATGTTTAATACCGCAATTCGGTTCGAAGCCCGATCTGCAACATAGATGTAGCCATCAGAATGAATATGAATTCCGGCTGGTTCATCGAGGAAGCTTCCATAAGATGAGCTTTCAATAGTATATTTTCCGGAGCGCGAGAATACCAGCACTGACTTCAGATTGCGATCCGAAACGTAGATGTAGCCGGCGGGGTCAATGGCAATATCGATTGGGTATCGAAGGCGGTCTCTTCCAAAATCGCCAGAATACCCTCCGACGCTGTTATAAACGGCAATTCTGCCATTCCGGGAATCAGCAACCAGGAGGTTATCCGATTGATCTGTGACCAAGCCGGCAGGGGAAGAAAGTTCGCCATTTCCATATCCAAATCCCCCGATTTCGGATTGGAGGTTATAGAAGCTGTCCAAGACCAACACCCTATTGTTATCGTCGTCGCTGAGATAAATATCCCCATTGCGGCCAATATGAATTCCGGAGGGTTTTCCGATATTGGCGAAGGCTTCCGCCGATTTATACTCGAGGAAAAAATCGATGAAATTCAAATTCCGATCGAAGCGCGAGATACGTCGTTTTTGGGTGTCAGCAACCATAAGCGTCAGCCCATTATCAAAAACTATCGCTATTGGGTTTGCAAGCTGTTCATTGCCATTTCCGAAACCTCCGATTTCCTTGATGAAAGCGAGCTGGCGGCCCAGTTTCAATATTCGATGATTGCCATTGTCGCAGATGAACATCTGCCCGTCCACATCAAAAGCGATATCGCAAGGCGAATAGAGGTCAGCGCCGCCTTCGATTGTCGGACCAATATATCTAACTAATTCGAAACCCCTGGGGGGATTTTGTTGGGTGATAACTCCAGGTTCATATCTGCCAGCGCCACTGCAGGAAATATATGGCAGGCTGAATGCAAGTAAGAGGATAAGACAGTATTTGGGACCTCTGCTCACACAATCAAGGCTCAATTAAATGATTTGCTCAGTTTCAGCGAGGCATCGGGGTTATTAGCAAACGGATTGGCGTTGTAATCCAACCTCCATCCACCATAAAATTCCAAACCCTCGCCCTTCTTGATCTGTCTTGATAACCATACCGCATCGACCACACTGGCCAACCTATTGACCACTGCCACCCCAATCATAAAGGTTGCATTTCTGAAAGCGGCTTTGGAGTTATAGCGGATTTTACGAAACTCCTTGCGCGAATCCGGGCTGTCCCAGTGCCAGTAATAATAATCGGTATATGGATAAGGGTAACCGTATCTCTCTCCCTCGATTTCATTAAACCAATCCCGGCTATCGTAAAATTGCATTCGGTCGAAAAATTTATCATCTTTTCCATAGACTTTCGCATCGGCATGTTCGGCGGCGTAGCTTTTGTAATCGTTCTTGAGCCAATCGCCCCAGGTATGAAATGCGAGGTAGCCGCCCCAAATGGCGGCCTCGGTGCCGACAAATACTGCCGCTCGAGATTTGTTGCCGAGGTAGAACTCACCGGCCCCTGGAAGCATTACTGATAACAAACCGGCCTTGAATCCGGATTTCCCTTTGTGTTGTTTCTCAGGTTCAGTCCAATTTAAATCTTTATCGCCATTTGCATCTGCTTCCCCCGAACTGATTTCGGAAATCATCAGTTGGCGAACTTTCGGCGGTTGCTCGGCATAAACAATCTTCGAGAAGGAGAGGAACAGAATTATGGTCATTAGAATCTGAACTGTTTTGCCTGCCATTTTAGAAACCTTTGATGAATGTTAATTGGGGGTAAACCTGATTATCCGCTATTACCGGCAACATCCTTATTTTCACATTGCCGAAGAAATCGGACTGGCCCCGCTTGTTATACGATTTTGCAGTAAATGCCGCATCGAATGCCGATACCACATGATTCACCATCGCCACCACCATAAAGGTTCGGGCGGTGTCGAACTTATCGTTCGCTTTCTTGCGCAATTCGAGGTAATGTTCCCGGTGCGGGGTCAAGACCGGGCCGTCCACGACGAAGTCATCCCAGCCCCATACAAATTGATCATATTTCCCGATGTTTTCGTAATATTCATAATCATTGGTGGGAGGCAAGCGATGTGAATAGCCCGCCTGTGTCGCCGAATCAAGCGTATTCCACCAGATGTTAAATGGATCCCGGAACCAGTGCAGGTCGGCATAACGTCGATAAGCAGCTTCACCATTCAGCCCCTCCTGGAAATAAATCATCTCACTGGTAATGAGGACCATATCAATGTAAAGGAAAATATATGGCTTATGCCTTGACCCGGCATAGAGTTCCCCCAATCCCGGAATTGCCAGCGAATAAAGAAATGCATTAACAGGAGATTTTTTATCGCCTGATTTTGATCTTTCTCCCTTGTCATTTTGAGGAAAATAGCTGTTTGCCCCCGCATTGCTGAATGCGATTCCCTCCGACGAATATGATAGCCCATTGAAATAATTATGAATTCCATTTGGACCCATATCTGCCGAAGCGTTGCCTATCGATGGCCAGACTGCGATCCATATAATGGCAACTCCCACTAAAATCAAAGCGGGGATGCTTTTCATAGAAACCTCCTCATCAATGTATAAAATAACGACATTTTTTTCATTCCAAAGATCAACGAACAACTGCTATTTTGGTGAATTTGTAATCGCTTTCGCCGCCGAATCTGGCTTCGACCCTTGCCAGATACACTCCCGAGGCAAATTCGGAACTATCCCAAATATATTCGTTATCAGCGGGTCCTGCTTTGATAATGTTATAGTCACCCATCAAATTGCCGGCGACATCGAATATCTTGATATTTATTTGGGCGTCGCCGGCCTTACCAAGCTTGAAATGTATGTTGGAAGCGCTGGTATGCGAAGGGTTCGGCCAGGCATAAACCGATGACAAGAGCTGACCCGATGGCGGCACCGGCCCGAGGAGGTTCTTGGAGTGATAGAACTTATGTTCTGGTCCGCCGCCATAAGAAGGCCAAATGTTAAGTGAGTCAACGAAAGTTTGAGCCATATCCCAGGCATTGATAAACCCGTCATCTCCTCTTGCCCCCAAATCGATATCGCCATCGCCGTCGATATCTCCGGCGAATGGTGACGAGTTAACCGGCAGTCCTACTGCCAGGGGGAAGATTGCAAGTGATCCGCCATTGTGATTAAATCCGAATACATCCCTTTGGGGACCGCCCACGAGTATGTCCGGAAATCCATCCGCATCCACATCGGTCACAATAACTGGTGAATTCACCAATCCGTTTGGATGCGTCCGATTCAATTCAGCCGGAAAATTCTCCACCGGCGAGCCGGTGAAGCTATAGCAATGAATCTGGTTGGTACCTGGCACAATAATTTCCGCAAAACCATTTCTATCGATATCCGCGATGACCGGGCCGGCGCCAAGCGAATCTTGTGCGTCCGCAGGCCAGCCATTTGCCAATTCACCACCCTGCACCGTGTAAACCGCTATTAAGCCGCTCTTGGAAGCTATTACCACCTGCTCCACTTCATCCCCTTCAATATCTCCTATAACCGGTTCATAAAGATAAGTATCGAAATATCCCCGCTTCCAGGAGACCTGATGTTCGCCGAGGCGAATCATTCCGACATAAGAACTGTCGGAGAGCGAATCGGCTGGGTTGCAGGTGAAAGCAATTGCATTTGGGTCGCCGCCCACCGCCAATCCCCTCGGTACGCCGGGAATGGAGTCGGCCTCTGAAATCAAATTCCCGGAATGGTCGTGAACAGTAACTTTCCCATTGATATTGGCCATGCAGATTTCAAGGGTAACGGTAGAATCGAAATTGCCCAAAATAGGCGTGACAGCCGCGGCGGCGCCAAGCTCTACCGGAAAGCCGCTTGCCAAGTCAGCCAAGCCATCGGCATCACCATCACTTGCCTTATACACATATAGATTGCCATCATTTGCCCCAATAACCACCTCTTTGGTCCCATCTCCATCCAAATCTCCTACAGAAGGAGTTCCGACATAGCTGATGGAATCTGGCAGAAGGGCGAAAACCTTGAGCGGAATCGATATCGGCTTATTATCAAATCCTAATAATTGCAGCGAGTAGTCATTATTGATAATCCCTGAGCCATCGGAATTGAATCCCGTCAGTATATATTGATTGGCTTGGAAAATTTCCATTTTGCCATCGACATTGACATCCACCGGAACCGGATGTGAGGCTACATTCCCCGGAACCGAATTCTTGGGCCATCCGGGTAAATGCCTATCCACCTTCACATCGATATACATAATGGAATCAGGCGCGGTAATATTGCTGATGGAAATTCCGGTATTGGCTCCGGAATTCGATCCCGACGAAAACGGCCTGGTGTCCGGGTTGAGCATATTTCTGCTCCCGAACGGATATAGGTCTTCGGTGGAGCCGGTGCCGGCATGGTAGATATTTCCGAAAGTAACTTCCTCATCCGCTTCAACGACCCGAATGAACCAACGGGATGTATCACATTGTAGAGTATTAAGATCCCAGTTGCCTATTCCCGCCCCGAAGAAATCGCTATAAGCCACCACCTCATCGATATGAAATACCAGAATCCCGCCTTTGGTATTCTCTGGAGGTGTATCGAGAAGTCGGTCGTATTCTCCGGTCACTACTTTGATCAAGGTGTCCGCATCAGTTATAGCATATCCCGGCCCCATAACCACGCTGGTCACCTTATCCAATAGAATAACATTAGGATAGTCTATGTTTGGATTGGAAACATCATAATCGATCTCCTTCTGATGATTCCCGATGACGAAATATTCATAATTATCGATGGGGACTTTCACGCACTTGGTTCCTTCTTTGTTCATTCCTGCCGCAACAATCCCGATTCCGGTCGAATCCGTGACAGTGATTGGATTGATAAAACCGAGATACGCTTTGGTCCAGATATCAAGAGATGCCGGCAGAACTCCATAGACGAAAGGGATATTCGCTCCAAAGTCTGCACCCGTGGTGGAGAAGTTATTATCCATCAGAGAGAAATCTCCGATGCGGGTCCCAAAGTTGCAGGTACTATAAAAATCTCGCGTCCCCAATACATGGCCAAATTCGTGCGCCATCACTCCGTTCAGAACACCGACTGGCCATTCAATCGAGGGCCTATCCTGAGTCGTGGTCTCCGGCATAATAATGCCTTCAGAAACCTGATTGGCGCCAGAATCGACCACGACCGGCTCAAAAAGAAACAGAAAACCGGTGTAGAAGTCGCGCGGTGAGTCGCCATTGTAATCATTCTGTCGATCCGATCCGGGGTGGAATATTATTATGGGCTTGATACGGCCATCAGCTTGAGCAAAATCCAAATCCGGCGAAATCGAATCCGCCAACTCGATGGCATCTTTGAAATATCCGCCAAGCACATTGCGCGGGTCATCACCATATTCCTCGTGATAATACCCATTCGTCTTATCGAGTTGATAAACGGAATCGACTCCGGGAGGCCAGATTTCATACTGAATGACCAAAGTATGCCCGGACATCTCCCACCAATAGTGCGACATCGCCTGCAAATGGGCGGCAAAATAGTTTTTATTGTGGGGAGAGGTATCGAAGTAATGGCCCTCTTCCTCTTTGAACTGCAGGGTGTCCCTCATATCAAACAGCCCATTGCCGGTAGTCAGCGGATCGTTCGGGGTTTCTTCTTTGAACTGCACCCGCAAACCAAGCACCGTGAGGGTATCGACCTGGAAGACGTCAAGCGGCAAACCTTTTCGAGCAAAAGGAAGAGCTCCGGGACGCTCACGATCAAGCTTTAGGATATTGCTTCGAGAGACATCCGAAACAAATTCCGGGCGGTTGCCGGGCATAATCTTAGAGTATGGGCTGGAGCCCGGCTTCACGATTTTCTCGATATTCAGGATTTCCTTCGATGCCGAAGCAGCAGACATCGTCAATAATGCAATAATGGCGGAGATTATGAATCGCTTAAAAGATAACCAACTAACCAAAATTCCCACTCCTCAAATTAGAATCTCGCGGTCATTGAAAATCTCATCGTATTGCCCAACCGGTTGAATTCCTCTGAGGTCGATGGTATGTAAGAAAAATCAAACCGATAATTGGAATATTGCAAACCCGCTCCAAGCGTATAGTATCTTTGATGTCCGGCTTTATCGTTCACAAACCCGCTGCGCAGAGCCAGGAATGTTCCATACCAATATTCCGCTCCGATATGAGCGATGACTTCCTCCATTTTCTCGCCGATCTTGCCCGTGAATGAATCACGATTGAACTTAGTTAGATCGATGAGCTGTTTTGAAGCCTCGCCTACGATGGTGAGTCTATTATAGGGATTCTTGAAGAGCTCGTAAGCCAGACCAAGAGTCAAATTTCTTGGCAACGGGTCAGCCTGGGCGGCATCTATGTAAGAAATATCGGGTCCGATATTGGTTATGGTCAAGCCCATGGTCAGCCTTCTGACAGGCGTTCTCCATAGCATGCCGCCATCAACTGCGAATGAAGATGCGGTTCCGGATCCTTTCTCCTGCCCTGCCCCAAGATCCGATAAATGCGAATTTATATATTTCGCGCTTAACCCCAACGCCAATTTCTCGTTGATTTTCGCGCCATAACTCACTGCCAAGGCCATCTCATAGGAGAAAAATGTGCCCAGGTCCTCGCCCTGTTCTCCTGTTCTCTGTTGCTCGCCATAAGAGAGGAAGGTGATTGCCCCGCCCAAAGTGCCTATCCCCTGGTAATGTTGAACATACGAGAGGTATTCAAAATATATGTCAGTTGCTAAGGAAGGAAGCCAGTTGCTGTGCATAAATGACATTTCACGTTTGGAATGGGCATTAATAACCAACTTGTCCTTGCTGGCCAGCCAGACTTCGCCTTCTTTCTGGATAACGCTAAGCACTTCCGCCTTGTCAAGATCAGCGTGCATATACCTTTTCCAGGTATCGCCGGATTTCGTGAAGGGCCCATACTTGGTACCTGCCAAAACATCACCGCCATCCAGACCGCCCAGAGAAATAATTTCCGAGGCAACCGGCGCAGATGGGACATAAATCATATCTCCCGCGTCGATCGGCTGTTCGTCAAGACTGTTGAAATGGGTAATTCTCCCTGCAAGATGGGAGATATTATCTCCACCCGCCTTGGCTCCCAAAATGCCCATGGCAATTTTTTCTGCGGTATCACCCTGTTTGCCAGTAAATTGCTTGAATCCTTGATAATCCCAGGAATCGCCATCGTAACCAACCAATCCTTCAGTGGTTCCAACCCACAGAATGCCCTCCGGATCTGTATAGATGGCATTAATATTGCCTTTGATGGCCGCTGAGAACGGGAGTTTGATACTTGTTCCAGTTTGAAGCGTTGAATCGCCCAAAGCATTGTATTCCCTTATTGCCTTCGCAACAGCATCAAGCGCCGGCCCAGGCCTGAGATGGACGAATTTGGCGGCAATCCTGGTAAGGTCTTCACCGACATTAACGGGATGGTCTTGCGCAGATTTGAATTGGCTGCCATCGAACTTGGCAAGCCCCTTATCGGTCGAGACCCAGATATCATTTCCTTTGCCTATAGCTATTTGCTCGATTCGATTCGCGGGAAGTCCATTATCGACTGTAAAAGAGCTCAACTTTCTGCCCGCGAATCTGGAAAGGCCGTCCGCGGTCCCTATCCAAACCGATTGCATTTTCCCGAAGGCAATAGCGGTAATATCATTGGAAATCAAGGAATCCTCAGTTGTGTATGAGGTCCAACGTTTGCCATTGTATTTATGCAGGCCATAAGGCGTCCCCAGCCAAAGCTCTTCACCATCGGAAGCCAGTATGGTCAGGGTATCGGGAAGCACGAAATTAAAGGGGATATCCAGTTCCTCCGGTAATCGTATCGCAATCGCATTATTGATTGAGAAGGTAACCTTATCAAATTCCAGTGCGCTGAAGGCGCCGTCCTGCAACGATTCGTTAACCAAAGTCTGTAGCTTCTGATATTTCACCTTATCGATGGTAAGTTCCGCCCAAGAATTGAGCAACGATTCCAATGAATATTTCACATCTTCGATATATGCATAATCGGCCGGAATATTCTCCTGAATCTTGTTAATCAGGGCCACCAACTCGGCTTTGCCTATTACATTATTTACTGAAGCCAGTTTCTGTTTTAGAACCGCAAGGCTATCGGTATTTTCCACCCCGGAAAACCTTCTGGCAATATCATCAGCATTTTCTCCAGCCACCGGATAATATTTATCTCCGAATATCCATTTTTCGCCATCAAACCGGGCCAATTGATTGTCGAGAATTGCCCAGGTGTCATATTTTCGATAATTGTTATCGGGCAATCCATTTTTAAGAACTGCAATCTGGCGGATCTTATGTCCGGAATTATTGGGGAAATCAAACCAGGTAGGAGATAATGGATACCGCCCTAACCCGGCAGGATTCCAATAAGTTGCGGTGGCATCATCGGCGATTGATGTAAAAGCGTCACCCATTCCCGATGCTCGTGCTCCTGGGGGAAGGAGCAGAAAGATTACTCCGGCACGGCTGACCTGAGCATTTGCGTCGGCCACTATCCCGCAGATCAATAATATCGCCAATATGGCGGTCAATAGGGTTTTCATTCTTTTTTTCTCCTCAATATCATCGCATTATTTTCAATTCTCATCGGACAATTCCGGACTTGCGAATAATCTCATATTATATAAATATCTATCTAAGTTTCAATGCTTTTTGAATGTTCTCCGATCTCCCGCCGGGACCTGCGGCGATGACACTATATATGTACACTCCATTAGCGATTTCGTCACCGTCGGCATCCCGTCCATCCCATTCCACGAAATTATAAGAATTATCTGATGGGCAGTTTTTAAGAGTTCTGATCCAGAGACCAGAAAGCGTGTAGATTTTTACTTCGACTTTGGATATATCGGCGCGATTCAAACGGTATTGAATAACCGTATTGTTTTTGAACGGATTAGGATAATTCATCACATCCAACAATTCGGTCTGCTCTTGAGAAACAACATTGATCGTGAAGGATTTCAGAGCAGAGTTATTAAAATTATCCCAGGCTTTCAGCTCGATATGATGATCTCCGGTGGCTAAATCCTCAATTCGATAATCCAGCGTCCCGGTCTGGTAATTATTCATATCATATTCGAAATAATCGGTTACATTGGCGTTCAAGGACTCGCCATGGTCGATTACCAATGAGATATAGTGGCCAGCTTGGCCGGTCATATTAATCCCGCTGGAATCAGTAAGGACCGCCATAAAGTTGAAGCTGGGCCCAACAGTCATAAAACTCCCGCTAACGATTTTGTTATCGATGTAGGCGGTCATAGTCGGTCCCAATGAATCATTCAAGGCTTCAGTCGCTCTGCCCAGATACAAGGAATCCCGATATCCGGCGCCATCAATATTTTGGTTCTCGTCAATCGTATAGGCGATTATTTTGGCCGTACTCTGGCCATAATCGATATCTTTGGGCATCAGAAATCTTGAAGTAAAGATGCTGTTCTGGACATCAGATGGGCCGCGGAACAAGATATTTCCAGGTAGCTTGTAAGTATAAACTGTGCCATAAGGAATGACTCGCAAGGCATCATAGGCATTAAGATAAACGACGCCGTTGAAATCGCCGGCCGGCGTTCCATCTTGATATTGAACTTGGCCGGTCACGGTTACCAGCGCCAACGCACTGAGCGTATCAGCCGTTGTTCCGGAGACCACTGAATTAATGGCGACATGAAAATCGGGCTTGCCAAGAGTTTGTTCAGGATCTCCAAATAATGTATAGCGCCAATCATTGGGTTTGGAACCCCGGCTCAGTTTGGCCACATAGAAGGCCTCTGAAATCGAGAGGGAATCCGGGCTGAGCATATAATCGAAGAATGCGTTATTAAGGGCTGCATTTTCACCGGCATAAACTCCCCTGGTTGCCGATGCTACCGAAATTGCGCCGCCGTTGCTGGCCCGGAGCAAATCCTCAGCCATTCCTTCATCGGTGGGATCATCGAAATCGCCAATACTGCAGGATGCGGCGAAAACCAAAGGCAGCCTTTTGCGATTGGTCAGGTGGGGCAGATCTTCGGTCTTCCTGAATGTATGCTCGTGCATCCAAACGTTTTTGTTACCATGGCCGATGTAATTAATTATCAAAGACCCATTATTAAATGAATCGATGATTGATTTTCTTACCAAAGGTTTAGTTCTGCCTTCTTCCATCGGGTAATCAATGGCATATATTTTATTGAGTTTATAAGACGGCGGAGTATGATATTTACTGAGAGTTTCTGCCTGACTAGTATGAAACCATTCGGTGTCGCTATCAGAGCTAAACTGGTCGTCAGCCACGATCGTTATGGTATTCTTCCATTCACCAAGATCGGATCCTGCATCGTAGTCAATAATCTTGTCTATGACCACCGAGAGTTGATCGGCGGATTTCACCGGCAATCTGCCGATGATCATATCTGGAAAACCGGAATTGTCGCTATCGTAATCCCCGTGAGCGCCGAAAAAGACATAGTTGTCATCTGAAGCCCAAGCTTTTAGTGAACCCAGGGGATACTCGAAAGGAGGCAGATAACTGGGGATATTCAAATTGCAGTTATCAAGGTAATCATAATGACCATCGCCTATCAGCGTGCATGAGACCGGTTTTGTGCCGTTCCAATTCTCAAAAGCATACCTCAAGAAATAACGGATGGCAAGAGGGTCCGACCGGCCCCATCCGAATTCGTTATATACATCCGATAAGTCAGCAATATAATAATTTAATCCGCTAAATGATGAACGATGCGATGCCAGCCGCTCCGCTTGTTTTCGGAAACTATCATATACAATAATGATTCCATCAGCCGAATTGGAGATGCTTCTCAAACCCGCAGGAGAATATGATTCCATAGAGGAGACGGTCTTATGGGAGGAAGGCCCCGCATAAAAGAAATTGGATTTTAGTCCCTCTGATGCATACTGAAATCTCCAACTGTTGCTCTGGAGGTTGCCTCCCACCAGCTTCCTCGGCGACAGCGGGTCGGTGATGTCTAACAATAAATACTGGGGATCGGCATTATTGAGGCTGAATATGTATGTGCCCGCCTGTCTGGGCGCCCGGAAGCGCAAATGATCATTGACCACCGATAAGCCACGATTATATTGTAAGTCGAAATAATTGAAGGTTACGTTGCCAGAGTAGCCGAATTCCAATTCGTTCAGCCCATTCTGAAAATTAAACGTCTGTGAGGTGGTAATCCAACTGGATGAAGAATAAGAGATGAATGTCGCCGGCTGACCATTGACCTTGACGGTTGCCTGAGAAGCGCGGCTCTGACTGTAAACCCAGCCCGTGTCACCGGCAACCACATCAAAGAGCTGTTCGTTAGTGAATCGATCAAATGATGTTCCGCTTTCCCAGTACCACTCGTAAAAATCCTGAATGCTTCCCTCGCTATCCCTCCAGAGCATCTTGTTCTGCTCGACACGAATAAAATCATAGAAAGTGCTGGCCGTGGGCAATTGGGAATCCGTCACATCAATATTCACCTCGCTCCATCTTCGGGGCGGCTCATTAAATTGGCTGGTTCCATAAGTAAAGAAAAAGGAATTTTCGGCTGTGTAGTGATTATAATGATAAAAGTCGCGCCCGGAAGTACTGTCATATTCGAATCTATTTACTGCCGGCGCATACATAAATATATAATCAGTCTTGTCAAAGCTGCCGTCCTCTGAACCATAAACATAAATCGGCAATTCTCTGAGCATCGGGTAAGGATCATCATTGTCCGGAGGCAACTCATTGGCCTCCGACCCGAATACTCTTATGGTTCGGGGATCTATTTCCGCCAGCGGCACTCCCGATGCGGAGAGAGTGTAGTAATCTATCTTGTGAATCCCTTCTTGGGTCGTCCTAAATTTGAGCCAGGTAAAAGCGGAATCGAATGGGGAGCCTGAAGCCATACTTGCCGCTGAATCCAAGCGATAATGCCATCCTTTGGAGTTTTCGTAATTCAACAAGAGACTCTTCATTATCTTGCGCGCAAATCTATCCTCCCCAACTGTTTCATACCGCTTGGCATCATTATCATTAAACCGAATATCTATATTTATTGCCCGATAAGCCGCCGCGGTTTTAATCGCGGGGTTATAGTTCGCCGCTAATACGGTCAGCGTCAGCACGTCCATATCACGAATCTTCCCCACATTCTGGGAATAAAGAGCCTTCGAGATTGACTGCGGCTGGATGACTGGCTGGCCATCTTCGAACGGCGCCGGCTTCAGAGATTCGAAAATCGTTGTGCCAATGACCGCCGAGACCGATGTCTGAGGAGACGAACCCGGCGGCAAGGCAATATAGAATTTACGGGCGGGTAGTGATGGATAACCGGGCTTGTTCAGCGAAAAACCATCTTCAAGACCTATAATATCGAAATCACCCCTTGCAGTTTCAATCCTATCCAAATTCATCTTTCCAGGTCGGAAAGTAAATGCTATTCCGCGGGAATCATTGCTTTGAATCGTAACTCCATCAGTGTCTGGAGTTCTGGATGAATAGGCCCACGCAGGATGGAATTGAAATGCCGCAATGAAAACATATAACACCACGCAATAAAGACGAAAATTCTTAACCATAGTTATTCACCTACGCAAATGCTTGGCAAATGCAAGAAACAAAATATGACGAAACTTAAAGGGCATAATTTGCCGGTTCTTCCTTCTCCGGTAGTTTATTGAATATTCTTAAGACCCTTTAACTGTTCGACTATAAATGTTTCCTCTTTTATATATTTTTTGCTCTTTTAAGGCAATGCTTAAATATAGACATCAAAATATTTTTGTCAAGTCAAATTTCCGGATCGGTCTTTTGGCTGATTTCTGGAGAGTCCTGTATATGCGCATTTAGTAATTATATGGTTCAGTAAATGGTTTGTTCGCTGATTTATTTCGGTAATATCATTAAGTAACTTTGGCCGATCGGCGGGCGTTCCCTGTTTTTTAAAAAAGCTCTCTGCGAAATTTCCCGAACTTATTTCCTAAGACTAAGTAATTTTCATTTTACCCCAATGGTATTGGTGAGTGTGAATATTCCTGCACAAATCTGCGCATCAACTCAATCATGGTTATCCTCGGAATAATTGGCCCTTCATCATATATATTGGCACATCCCCATATCATCGGATCATTACCCCTTATCAATCAAAAAATTAGGGCAAAACAAAATCGGGAGATTTTTCTGCAATTTCTTCTGAGGATTTTTCATTCAAAGGCACAGGCATTGCTCAATTAGCAGAGTGGAACAAATTCGGAATAAATCTAAACTAAAGATAAAGGAGCAAAATATGCGGTGCTTTTGCTACGGTAACCCAGGGGAGATTCAGAAAGATAACCAGAATGGCGCCGGTTATGTATGCTTCACAATACCCGATATCGGCATTGCCTTCAAAGCCGCATTCAGTGGCAAACCTGAGGAATGCGAATATACCAGCTTATTGGCATTGCTGGAGTTTGTCGATCTGAATCCTCAGCTTTTTCAAAACAAGAATTTAGAAATATTCTCGGACAGCTTTGCCATGGTGCATCAGGTTAATATGAAGCTTTCTGCTGACAGGGAATTGGAGCCGTTCCGAAATATGGCTTTGAGCTACAAAAAGAAAATTCCTTATACATTGAATTGGATTTCCAAAGGAGATAATCCTGCGCTGGGCAACATTACAGTCAACTGATGGAGGATTATAGAAAGATCCGCTAATGCAACGGGGCATACCTGCCCCGCTTTTTTTATTACCAGCCAATCCTTATAATGTTTGACAACATCAAATTTATATTTATATTTGCTCTTTGGTAGCTATCACGATAATAAAGAGGTTCACTATGAAAAGAGCTATTCTGATAACATTCGTTATGATGTTAAATGGGGCAATCCTTTCTACTCCACAGGTTGGCGCAGTAATGCAGATTAGGATTGAGCTTTCTCAAAAAGCCGATATTGGCAAGGTCATTGAGCTTAATCTCGATGTGGCCTATGCGAATCCAGAGATGAAATATATCGACATTGTCGCCAATGACTCGGACTTGAAGAAGCTGGATCTCGCAGGCTTGAAGTACTCTGTCATCCATGAGGATTTGACGGCTTTTTACCAAAGCAGGTACGGCGAAGCGCTTTCGATGGGCGGCTATCCCACGATGGATGAGGCCTACGATTCGCTGGATTTATATAATTCCCTCTTCCCCAACATAGTCAGCATGCGCGATTCAATTGGGGCATCAATTGAGGGACGCCCTATATATATGGTCAAACTCTCCGACAATGTCTGGGATGATGAAGATGAGCCCGAAATCATGGTCAATGGCTTGATACATGCACGCGAACCCGGTGGGTTGCTGTTTAATCTCTATTTCATCAGATATTTGTGCGACAATTATGGCTCTGATCCGCTGGCAACGGACCTGATTGATAATCGTGAATTCTATTTCATACCGCTCATTAACCCTGATGGCTATGAATATAATCGAATCAATGATCCCAACGGCGGCGGTATGTGGCGCAAGAATAGGAGGAATAATGGAGGCGGTTCATACGGCGTGGATTTGAATCGGAATTGGGGTTATATGTGGGGCTATGACGATATTGGCTCATCGCCAGACCCAGATGATGAAACATATCGGGGGACCGAGGCGTTTTCCGAGCCGGAAACCCAAACATTAAGAGATTTCATCAATAGCCGCCATTTTATCACTGCCTTGAATTTTCATTCTTACTCCGGTGATTGCCTATATCCTTATGGGTATGATATGTCGATAGTTGCGGAGGATCTTCCTCTGTTTCGGGCTATGGGAGATACTATGACATCGGTGAATGGGTATGCTTATGGAAGCGGCCCGGAACTGCTGTATTTAACTAACGGTGAATCTACCGATTGGCAATATGGCGATCGGACTTATAAGCCCAAAATCTTTGCTTTCGTCATTGAAGTTGGCTGGGGAGATGATGGTTTTTGGCCTCAACTCAGCCGCATTCAGGAAATAAACCAGGAAAATCTGGATTTGGCTCTCATATTGGCGGAGATTTCAGATAATCCCTATCAAATTATGCCGCCAAATCCGCCCACCCTCAATCCAATCGGTGAAATCCTTACCGATAGCTTTACTATTTCCTGGAGTCACAGCGATCCGGATAACCCCGCCACCGCTTATGAAATCGTGGAAAAGACTGGTTATCAACGGGTTGTTGAAGGATTTGAATCCAGCCAAGCCGACTGGACTTTGAATGGCTGGTCCCGGTCCACCCAGCGCAAATATGAAGGTTCCTATAGTTTATATTCGGGATATGAAAACAGCGCCCATTACACCGCCATCCTCAATACTCCCATTCATGTCATTATTGGCGATACCATTTCATTCTATACCTGGTACAATATTGAATCGGATTACGATTATGCTTATGTCCAAGCCAGCACCGATGGCGGCATCGCTTTCACCAACCTGGAGGGAAATATCACGACCAATGATAATCCCAATGGCGGTAATATGGGGAATGGCATAACCGGCAGTTCCAATAATGCCTGGGTCGTGGCTAAATTTCCCCTCGCCGATTTCGTGGGGGAAGACATCATTTTGAGATTCTTATACGCAACCGATAACTGGTCGCTGGAAGCCGGCATGTATATCGACCAGCTCTACCCAGTCGATGCCTTCGAAAACAGTATCTCCCTGGCATCCGATATCACACAAACATCCTATTTGATAGATGGCCGAAGCACCGGTGATTATTATTATCAAGTGCGCGCCAAAGACGCCCAGAATCAATGGGGCTCTTACTCGAATTTGGAGGTTGCCAATGTAAGGCTGACCGGTATTGATGATTCAGATAGCGAAATCCCACGAGCATTTGCTCTTCGCGCCAATTATCCCAATCCTTTCAATGCCACAACGATTATTAAATACGAACTCCCAATTCGGACAAATGTGAGATTACAGGTATTTAATCTCAGAGGAGAAAAAGTAGCTACATTAGTGGATGGAAATATTCCTGCGGGCAAGCATCAGGTGAGTTGGAATGCTCCGCGATATTCAAGCGGGATTTATTTCTATCGACTGGAATCGGGAGGTAGAGTTTTCACGAAGCGAATGACATTGCTGAAATAGAAATCGTAGGGGCGGAGCTGCGTGTCTTCCCAGATTGGGTGCATCCCGTCAAGAGCGGGATATCCCCACTATTGGTAGCGCAGACATTCCTGTCTGCGGGTCGACATGCGGGACAATCCGGACGTCCCGATAAAATCGGGAGAACGACCTGCCAAACCAACCCGGAAGTTTTCGTAGATCATGTCTAATTGGGCTTGACCATTCAATATGGGTCCGAGGCTGACCTGACGGCATCATTCACTAAATGGTCAGGTAACATCTCCCTATTTGATATGGAGACAAAACCTGACGGAACTATAGATTTCAAACATATAACTATTGATATGCAAAGAAAGAAGTTAGTTGTGCAAGCGACTGCCTAATAGTCGGAAATCGGGGTGAATTGGAATTGCCGGTTGCAGTAACTAATGATGTATTAATATGATACGGTTAGTATTATTCGGAGTGATATGGCATTGCCCTTGCTTTATATCTAAATATGCATCGAATATTAAAAATATCGCAGGATTCGTGCCTCCGTGTCGTTCTCATTCTGGTTGCTATGTTGGCGGCAAGCAATGGGCAATCGAGCGCTGTCATCCCATCCGCCTTGACAGAAAGATTGGCTAATGTTAGTGAGGATGACTTCATAAAGGTCATACTCCAGTTCAATAACCATGAGACAGATTTGAGGAAGTCCAAATTAACATATTTAGGGAGAATGCAACCTACAGAAGAACATCGATTTCTGATATCCAAATTACAGCAAGAGGCAATAAACAATGACTTAAAAATAAACTCCACTATTCGCCATTTGCAAGGTCAGGGCTTGCTCCGCAATTACAAGGTATTTTGGATTGCGGGAATGGCTTCGGCAGAAGCTCGAAAAGATGCAATTATCGCCTTGAGCTTGCAACCTGCGGTCAAGTCAGTCATTTTGGATTCCCCGATCCAACTGATAGAGCCGGAGATGATTCAAGCGGCACCTGCCGACGAGGATGGCTTAGAGCCGGGGCTGGAAGCAATTGGTGCAAGGGATGCCTGGGCGATGGGATTTGATGGCACTGGCAGAATTGTGTGCAATATTGATACTGGCGTGGATGGCTTTCATCCGGCACTATCATCAAAATTCAGGGGGAATCAAGGCTATCCTCTGGAGCAATGCTGGTACGACCCTTATACGCATACCGCATCTCCGACTGACATCGCCGGGCATGGTACTCATACTATGGGCATTATGCTGGGATCGGACGACTCTGATACCGTCGGAGTGGCTCCGGGCGCTCAGTGGATTGCGGCGGCAGCAATCGATCGCGGTGGATTAATCGACAGGACTATGTCCGATATAATATCGTCGTTCCAATGGGCGGCTGACCCTGACGATAATCCGGAAACGGTCAGCGACCTTCCCGATGTCATCAACAATTCTTGGGGAATTCCTCGCGGCTACCGTCCGGAATGTGATGGATCATTCTGGGAGGTGATTGACAATTGCGAGGCGCTGGGCATAGTATGTATATTTGCCGCAGGGAATGAGGGGCCATCTTCTCAATCGTTGAGAAGTCCTGCGGATCGGGCAAATTCTCCAACCAATAGTTTTGCCGTGGGAGCGATTGATGGAAGTGATGAGAGCTTCTGTATTGCAAATTTTTCCAGCAGGGGACCATCAGGATGCGATGGCGTTTCATTGAAGCCGCAGGTGGTTGCTCCCGGGGTTGGCGTTAGGTCATCATTCAAAGATGGAGAATATGTCTATATGAGCGGCACTTCCATGGCGGCACCGCACGTGGCCGGGGCGGTTGCCATATTGCGTCAGGCGAAGCCGAAAGCAACTGTTGACGAGATAAAAACTGCCTTGATGGCTTCCTCACAAGATTTAGGCTTGACCGGGCCCGATTATGACTATGGATATGGGATAATCGATATTCCCGCCGCCTTAGATTATTTGCTCACCACCTCTGAGGTATCAGAGGACATGGGAGATAGAGGTAACTATCCGGAAGATATTGCAATTCTTAACAACTCTCCTAACCCGTTTAATGCCTTCACGTCCATAAATTTCCAGCTTGAAAGGGATTGCTGGATAGGCGTCTCAATTTATAACATCCTTGGCGCAAGGATTGCTAATCTCTTCGAGGGTAGATTGGAATCAGGCAGACATCAGATTATATGGAATGGCGCCGATGATGGAGGGAATGAGGTTTCCTCGGGATTTTATTTCCTTCGCATGGAAACCAAAAGAAGCATCGCCTGCCATCGAATGATAATACTTAAGTAAATTATCGGATACGTTGAATTGCAGTGAAAATGCAACAGTCATTTCCTTGATAGCGACAGCAACTCGATAGTTCTCCCGACTTGGTATGAAGCATCTTTGGCGGCGGCGATTATCTTCCGGGCCGCCTGCACCGGAGCTTTCAAAGCGGCATCATTGAGATTTCCCCGTACTCGGAGTTGTATATAAGTGACAAGAAGAAGAGCATTGATTAGCTTCTCAAGCTGTTCCCTATTCAGCCACAGAGTTTCTTGGTGTCGGTTTATTTGGAGAAATTCTATAGCGTAGGAGTTCTCGGAAAGTGCCTTGAAGTCTTTAGACAGAGTTGAATCGGGAGAAGGCAGGAGTAAATTGCGATGCGAAGCCAAAATTGAGACAAGAAGTGCATCGAAATGTGCTAAACCATTATCGCCATAATAGCCCGCGAGAAATTCGGAGATAGTTTTTCTTAACATCCAATTTTCGAGATGAAAACCACATAGGACTTCAGGGCTGGCAGTATCCACCGTTGACAGAAATTGACCCAATTGGTGAACAATAATCCAGGAGTATGCTACGGGAATCAGAGATGAATATTGTCCCCGGCTGATCTGTGAAAGGAATTCGGCAGTCAGCCTCTCATTAGCATGATATTTATTGGTCTTAATTTCAATCGGAAGAGCATCCATTTCATCGATAATATTCCTAAGAGCCATCTCAGGATCTGCACCTTTTCCTGCAAATCCTCTGACTGCGACAAAAAAGCGCAGTGTCTTTTCATTGAAGCTTGCTTGTGCCTCCTGTTTATTTGCTGTCAAGGAACGGAGCAAATCGGCATTCAACACTTCGCGGAATGGAATGAGAATGGGGTCAAGTTGCATCTTTTGATAGGTTTCCTCGAGGTTTTCGACCCCGCGGCCATTCAGCATCCCGGATAATTTTCCCCAGGATCCATCCGAGTCGAAAATCTCTCTGAAGTCGAGGAAGGCATGATATTGATAAGCATTCATCACGGCATAGAGGCCTTCATCAGCGATTTGTTTGCCGGCTCTGACGTACTCAAGGCGGGTCCTGTAATCCCGAAATGTGTAGAAATAACGCTCTTCGGTGTTAAGTCCTAAAGCATCGGCAAGGGTTCTACGAACCAGAAAGTCATTGGCATCGCTTCCGATATTGATCGGAGTGGAAGTATGAATCCGTCCGCGAGTAGTGTTGTAAGCGTTGTTGTAGATAATGATGGCGCGTTCGTCATCGGCACGGTTGGAGTAGGCAAAGACATTCTCATCCACCCAGCCTTCCGGGGTGATAAAATCATAAAAGGCGAAATTTTGGGCGCCGCTGAATAGACGGCGTCGTCGCATCAGCGGGAAAATTTCCGATTCATGGCGCCGCACCAAATCCTGATCCACCGGCTCATCCCAATATGCTTTGCGGTATTCCATCCCATATTTCTCCGCAAAGCCTTCGATCTGCCCGTGACCAAACATAGGCAATCCGGGCATCGTCACCATCATTATAGCAGCCCCGAAATACTTGTCGCCCTTGCCAAATTGCTCAAGGGCAGTCAATTCATCAGGATTGTTCATAAAATTAACAAATCTTTTGAGGACCTCCGGGCTGAATTCAAGGACATTCCTTACGGTTGTGCGATATTTGCCATTGTCCTCCATTTTAAGCATATTCATAAAAGCGCTATTATAGACCCTATGCATCCCCAGGGTCCGGACGAAATAACCTTCCATCAACCAGAAGGCTTCCGCCAAAAGTAAGGTGTCCGGCGCTTCCGCGGCGACACGATCAACAACCTCCCGCCAGAATTCAACGGGGAAAATCGCATCAAAATCAGTGCGGCTCAAGCCGTGTTCGGCACGCGAAGGAATCGCCCCTCCATGCCCATGCGGAGGGAACCATAAACGCTGATAATGCTTTTTTGCCAGAGTCATAGCGGCATCGAATCGGATTATCGGCGTCTGGCGCGCCACATGGAGGATGGTTTGAATCACTGCCTCTCGAACCTCCGGCATGGTGAAATTAAGCTGGGCGGTATCATTCCAAGGCATACTCGTGCCATCATTTCCATGATATATATATCTCACGTCGCCTGTCCATTTGTCGATGCGCTTGAAGACCACTGCCGCATCACGTCTGTCCCAGTAACCATCTTCGATTTGAAGAGTGATGCGCGAGTCCCACGAGAGGTCAACCCCGTTGAATTGGTAGCTTGGATATGGAGGATAATTCAACTGGATAAACCAATTTGGATGTTCAATAACCCATTTGGAATAAATGCCCATGTGGTTAGGAACCATATCGCTGGCCAGCCTGATGCCTCGATGCCATGCCCTTTCTCGAAGATTTTGAAATCCGGTCTCGCCGCCAAGGTCTTCGGCGATAACATAATCATAGAGAGAATAAGCGGAAGGCGCCGCCTCAGGATTCCCCATAATCTGCTTAATCTTTTGTGATGCTGGGGAGCGCTCCCAAATGCCGATCAGCCATAAGCCGGTGAAACCCCATCGTGCCAGCAAGTCGAGTTCCTCGTCCGGTATCTCGCTTAAGAATTTGATATGGCGCCGGTATTTTTTTGATAACTGATCCAGCCAGACATAAACTGATTTTGCAATCAGAACTACATTTGACATCCAGTCTGCATCTCGGCTGAAGCGGGCAGATTCGGAATAATTGTAATCATCGGGAAGAGAATGCGTGGCAAATTGCAGGGCCAAATTCGGTCCGGGGCCTAAACCGCGTTGCCGCTGTTCCTCTTTGATTATGTCCGCCGCCAATAATAGCCGGTCAAGTAAGTCGTCGGGAAGGAATTTGCTCCAGTGTTTTTTTATGTAATTCAACTGTCCTTCGAGGGAATCCGGAGATGCCAGAATGGGTGCTCGCAGGCATTGGAATAAAGTCATTCCTAATGGTCTGAAAGCGGGTTGCCCGCTGAAAAAGCTTTCAAGATTGATAACGAGAGGTATGTAAGGCGATTGTCTTTTCAGGTCATTGTCATCAAAAAGAATCTGGAATGGTTTGAAGGCCGGGTTCAGCATCGAGATATAAAGCAAGATAATCTCATCAACGACGGTTTCCTGATTATCGGGTGTTCCCGAAAAATTTTGCAGAAATTCCTTCTCAGTCAATTCACCCCTCATAACTGGCAGGGGGGGAAAGAGATTAACAAACGAGATCGGTGGTTGTTTAGCAATCGTCTGGCCTCGCTGTGAGATAACCCAATCCAGTCCTCTCGGAATGACTCCGGGATTCTCATCGCGGCTATATAAAATGATTAGATAGCGGAGGACATCAATGATCACGCCCACCGAAATAAACTGTCCGGCCTTAATATGTTCCATCCAGCGCGAATTGCCGGAACACCTCTCATTAAACCGGTCAGCCAATTGCCGGATAGAATAAGCTTCAGAGGATGCACCAGCCTTATCTGGCGAGCTTATCAATGTGCTAATTTCAAGCCAATCCCAGGTACTACGGGAGAGATGAAACCCAAATTGGAAATATTTATGAAGGATCAAATCAAGCGACCGCTTAGTCATAGGTCTAACTCTCTCAATTCAAGAATCCGAAGTGAATAGATATCGATAGAAGTCTATTCGACCAATTATATGCCTTTTACGCCATTAATACTATCAAAAACTCAAAGAGCAAGTTTGTCGCCCTCTAATGAAAGGCTGGCCCTGATTAAATGCCCAATTCGAAAGTCTCCCCAAATTCCGGAATTACAACATCCCATCTGAATCTATCTCTGATTTTATCTGCCAGAGAGGCTGATGCTTCCGGTTCTCCGTGGATGATGAATATTCTCTCTGGCGCTTTGTTGAAACCCATAAGCCATGCCAATATCTCATTATAATCAGCATGGCCCGAAAACCCAGAGATATCTTCGATTTTTGCTTTAATCGCAATATCAAAGCCATGTAACCTGACCGAAGGATTACCATCCAGAATAGTTCTACCCCTTGTTCCCGGGGCTTGATAACCACTGAATAGGATTGTATTTTCGGGGTGAGGCAAACGTAGCTCAAGATGGTGAAGGATTCTGCCGCCGGTGGCCATTCCGCTTGAAGCAATGATGATAGCATGGCTTTTAACTCTATTTATGGTTTTTGACTGCTCTCTGGTCCTGCAGAGATGAAGTTGCTTCGGGCAGAAGATCCTTATGCCTTTGATAGTTAGGACCCTGCTGGTCAGATTCTGGTCGGATATTCGTCTCTGAAATATATCGGTGGCATCAATTGCCATCGGAGAATCGACATAAACCGGCAATGATGGAATCCTGCCCTGCTCTTCTAATTCCCGAATAATATAAAGCAGGGTCTGTGTTCGTCCTACTGCAAAGGAAGGGATGACCAATACTCCGCCTCTTCTTATGCTCTCAGAGATCACCCGGGCGAATTGTTCTTCAGGAGGGGCATCATCGTGCAAACGATCCCCGTAGGTCGATTCGAGGATTAAGTAATCGACGTCATATACCTGAGCCGGTTCTCTTAGGATTGGTTTTGACGGCCTCCCCATATCTCCGCTGAAAAGGATTTTCTTGGCTCGGTTGCCTTTGGAGGCTTTGATATCTATGAAGGATGAGCCAAGGATATGTCCGGCATCTTTGAATTTTATTCTGATACCGCCTAAATTATAATCCTCTCCATAATACAGTGGAGAAAAGAACCTCAACACCGCTTCTGCATCGGCAAGCGTATATAATGGCAGAGCAGGAGTATGTTTTGAAAATCCTTTCTTATTGGCCCAGTAGGCATCTTCTTCCTGTAGATGAGCGCTGTCTTTAAGCATAATCTCGCAGAGGTCCGATGTGGAATGGGTGCAGTGAATAGGGCCTGCGAACCCATCTCGGAAAAGACGCGGCAAGTATCCCGAATGATCAATATGAGCATGAGTCAGAAGAACCCGGTCAATATCCGCGGGCGGAACCGGGAATGGCTCCCAATTCCTCAATCGGTTTTCCTTTGCGCCTTGAAATAAACCGCAATCAACCAGTATATTGGTATTATGAAATTTGAGAAGAGATCTTGAACCGGTAACGGTTTTGGTTGCGCCATAAAATGTGATGGTAACCATAATTACTCTTGGTTATAAGGATTAAGATGAACCAAAGTTTCTGATATCCTACGGCAAAGGGGACCATTGATTCATTCGGGGACAAAATAGCTTAAGGCAGATAAGAAGTCAAACCCAATGACCAATAGCGATCAACATTTGAGGCTGATTGAATTGATTGTCGGGATAAATAATATTTAACTTCGGAGCCGAAATTGATTGGCTATGCTGTTGATAAGGACCTATCCATTATCATTTTAAAACTACCATTTTCCTGACAACGGATTGATCCTGAGTTTTTAGAACGAAATAATATAAGCCTGAGGATCTTGCTGATGCATCCCATTGTGTAGAATGCCAGCCTGCTTCCTGGAAGCTATTAATTAAAGTCTCAACTCGCTGACCGAGGATGTTGTAGATATCGATTGTCGCCTGAGCGGCCGCAGGCACCAGATATCTGATTTCCGTAGAAACATTGAAAGGATTTGGATAATTCTCTGCCATAGCCGTAGCGCCAGGGATTTGCTCGTCAGATGCCGGACATTCATCCCAAGCCTGAAAACGCCAGTCCTCGGCTCCAGTGGGACTGCATAGCATATCCACGATACTGAAATCGAAAGTGGCGGAATCAATTATATTTGGGTAGGTGAATCCACAATAGGCAATGAATGTATAGGTGCCCAATGGGGCATCGCCAGGAATCTGAAATGTTAAAGGAGAATATTGCAGGAGCTGATTCGGGCCATTAGTGATCCTGGATTTATTACCGAAATTGAAGTAAGTGCCATTAGGCCTGCGCATCTTTGCCCAAACATAATATTGCTGATTATTCTGGGTATTATTAAGCAAGGTGCCACTATACACAACACTGCATCCGCGCGGCACAACGACCGGCGGATTCTGGGGGATGACACCAATGCGGATTATCTGATGGCCTATCTTGACTAGATAAAAATCATCTTCTCCGGCGCCGAAAGAATTTGAATAACCACCGATTATGTAACCTCCATCTGTTGTTTCCCGCACCTTGAAAGCAAAGTCTTCTCCCGGCCCGCCATATCGCTGGCTCCACTTAAGAGCGCCCTGATCATCGGCCTTAACCACCCAATAGTCATTATCCCCGTTGCCAAAAGACAGGGAACGACCGCCTAATATGTAGCCGTCATCGGAAGTCTGTTCGCCCCAATAGCCGAAATCATTGTGAAAACCGCCGTATGAAGCTGACCATAGGGTGTCGCCATTGGGGTCGGTTTTCAATAACCAGAAATCCTCCCTTCCGAATCCAAAACTCTGTGACCTTCCGGCTATTATATAATTGCCATCTGAAGTCATTTCCACCGTTTTGCATTCTTCCTCACCGATTCCCCCATAGACCTTTGTCCAAAGAGTATCACCATTGCCATCGGTTCGAATCAGCCAATAATCTCGATCTGATGTGGCGCCTGAGGTTACCGCCGCCATCATGAAACCGCCATCCGGAGTTTCCACCGCACATTGGCCGAAATCACCATAAGGATATGGTAGCTGGCTTCTATCATAAGCCCTCTCCCACATAATATTCCCATAGCGATCGATCCTGATGAAATAAGCGTCAAAATCGCCCGGCCCGAATGAAGTCGTGAAGCCCGAAATAATATAACCGCCATCGGAAATTTGTTTTATGTGCCGCCCCTGCTCATTAAGCGGTCCGCCATAGGTGCGTTCCCAAACTATATTCCCGAGAGAATCGGTCTTGATTACATAAAGCTGAGTTCCAGAACCAAATGATAATGTCCTTCCCGTCACTATAAGGCCACGGTCAGAGGTTTCCTCAACATAATACCCCAAATCATGATTTGACCCACCGTAAGTGCGACTCCAAACAACATTGCCATTGGAATCGGTTTTGACTAACCATAAATCTGACTCCACTCCAGGATTATTACTAAATGAAAGAGTGAATCCGGTCATCACATAACCGCCATCATACGTCTCGCATAGCCCAAATGATTGGTCAATGAAGCTACCCCCATACGAGTTCTGCCAAAGCAGATTTTGCCCCATGGCATGGGTGGAAATCAAGAAAATAACTATCAGTAAGAATATGCTCTTCCCTTTCATCCAAACTCCTTCCAAAAAACCTATGTATTAGCTAACTTAGTTTCCAGCAGTATATTATATTCCCCGGCAATCTCAATCCTATTAATTTATGGGCATTCTGCTGAAAATCAAACCTCTGGTATCGCCATCAAGATTAAAAAATATAATAGCATAATATAATATTTTTTTGCAATTAGTCAAGCAAAACCCTCTCATTTTGCGATAAAATCCAGTAGGTTTCCTCGTAATTAATTCTTGTCCTATTCAACTGTAATTTTTGTAAATACTATGTTCAGAATTGATTCTTCCAAAGAGAATTAACAGTCAAATTTTAACCTTCAAAGCCTTTATCACCCGTTCAATATCTGCAGGCACATCCACAGAGACCGGGGCGTAGTCGGTGAGCATCACCCTTATCTTCATTCCATTTTCAATCATTCTCAGCTGTTCCAGTCTCTCTATTTGTTCCAGCATACTTTGTTTTAATCCTACAAATTCATCAAGAGCTTCACGAGTGAAGACATAAATCCCGATATGCTTAAAATATCCTTTCCATCCGAAGGATTTCCGGCTGACCACTAAATCAAAATTTGTTGGCAGAGCCGGTATCATTGCCCTTGAGAAATACAGGGCATTGAGGTTATTATCAACAACGACTTTAACTGAATCTGGGGTTGAAACAAGGTTCAGATTATTGGTGACATAAGCGGCGGTAGCAACTTTGAAATCATAAGCATGATCGAATAGCCCTATCAGGCTATCTACCAGAGAAGGTGGAATTAGGGGTTCATCGCCTTGAATATTGACCACGATGTCAAAATCGAGATTCTCTGACGCCTCTGCAATACGGTCAGTCCCGGATTGGTGATGAGGAGAAGTCATAATGGCTTGACCCCCAAAGCGATCCACTTCGTCGGCTATCCTCTGGTCATCTGTGGCCACATAAATGCTTGATACGCGCTTGGCTTTCATAACCTGGCGATAAACCCGCTCGATAAGGGTCTGGCCGGCAATTTCACATAGTGGTTTTCCTGGGAATCGGGTGGAACCATAGCGCGCCGGTATGATGCAGATAGCCTTCCAACTCTTAGCGAAAGCCTTCATTCTCAATCTTTCTTAGCACTTCAATCAACAATTCTATGTCATCCAGGTTGTTATAAAAATGAGGCGAAACTCTGATGGCACCCTCGCGATAAGAAGTTACTATTCGATTGTCATTCAACTGTTTATAAACATGCTCAGGATTATCGCAAGTAAAACTCAATATCGAGGATCTTCTTGCCATCTCCAATGGTGAGACGATTCGATAAGAACCGGAATCTTTCAGATATCCTATTAATAAATCCAGGAGCTTTATATTATGGTGGGAAATATTATCAATTCCAATTTCAAGAATAATATCCAGAGCGGCTTCGAATCCCCAAATTTCCTGATATGGATAAGTGCCAATCTCAAAACGTGCCGCGCCATTTTTGAATTTCCTGGTATAATCGAGGAGCGAAGTGAATACACCCCCCCAATCGACCCCCAGCCACCCGGCATAATGGTTTTTTATTAAATGATCGGAACGGTTGGCGAGGTAAGTAAAGCCAACTCCGCAGGGAGCAAGAAGCCATTTCTCAGCGCCTGCCGAAAAGAGATCGACCCCTGTCTGGGATAGATTCAGCGCGATTGCTCCGGCCCCCTGGATTCCATCGACCGAAAAGAATACCTCTCTTTCAGAACAAAGTTGACCTAATGCCTCAAGGTCATTTCGGGCGCCATTAAAAAATTGCACCCAAGATGTGGAAAACAATTTTACATCGGGTGTCAATGCCAATTCGATATCGGATACATCGAATTGGCCATTGTGGCTTTTGACAAATTTTATATTGACCCCTGTTTCTTTTAGTTTAAGAAATGGATATATGTTAGCAGGGAATTCGATATCTATCAGTAAAACCGTATCTCCCGGCTTCAATCCTAATCCCCAGGCCGCAAGGTTGATGCCGTAGGAAGTGTTGGTCGTGATGGCAATCTCTGCCGGTTGGCAGCCGAATAGCAGGGCCAGCTTCTGCCGTGAAGATTCTATCGGTGCGAATAATGCTTCTATGTCATCAACAGCTATATGCATCATATTGTCATAGAATTCATCCAGCCGTTTCCGGATGGGAATCCCCAATGGCGGACGTGAAGCGCAATTTAGAAATGTATATTCAGAAAGAAGCGGGAATAATCCTCTGGCATCTTTCAATTTCGATTCGATCTGCTTATCGTCTAAAGCCATCTGTTATCCTTATACCATTTTGCAGTCATCACTGCTCCTTCTTTGAATAATATCCTTGGTGAATAACCGAAATCGCGCATTGCCTTTTCAGCGCTGCAACCCCAATTGTCACAGGTTATCTCAAATGCTTTTTCCTTAGTCAACATTGGTGTCTTGCCCACCAAATTAAAAGCGTTCTCGGTCAGCCATCCAATAAGGTGAAAAAGCCTGACGGGAATAGTGATTTTCACTCCTTTTTTGCCAAATGCCGCCAGAAGACAATCCACAATTTCACTCCACTCATAAACCATGCCATCAGAAATAAAATATGTTTGGTTTCTGGATTTGTTGCTGAAAGCGCCCATTATGATGCCGTCCACCAAATCGTCCACAAAGACCAAAGATAGGATTGATTTTCGATTTCCGAAGTGAGGTTTTATTCCCCAAGAGGCGGCCCGGAAAAATGAAAGGATTTCAGTATCGCGGGGACCATAGACTGAAGTTGGCCTGATGATTACGTAAGGGACTTTTTCTGCAAACTGCTTCACTTCCTCCTCTCCCAGCAATTTGGATCGACCATAAGCAGATACGGGATCGGGAGTTTGATTTTCGTTAGAGGGCTCATCCGATACGCCTGGCCCTGTTGCCGCCTGCGAAGAAATATAGATTAATCTATTCAAATCCTTTCTGTTTTCAGGAATTGCCTTCAATAATGTCTGGGTACCAAGATGATTAACCTGGAAAAATTCAGATTTGTTTCTTGCTTTTGTCAAGCCGGCAGAATGAAAGATGAAATCAATGTCGCCTACTGCCTTTTGAAGAGATTGGTAATCTCGAAGTTCTCCGAAACGAAATTCAATTTTCGGGGAGCTAATGTATTTAAGATTTGAGGATCTTCTTACCAAAGCAAATACCTTGCAACCCATATCGATTAGGCGGTCACAAAGGTGGCTCCCGATGAAACCATTGGCTCCAGTTACAAGGCATCTGGCTCCGGCAGGCTCAATATCGGTATGCATTTTATTTCTTGACAATGTGATTGAAATTCAATTAATAGTAGTTTTGCTCCGAAAATGCTTATTCGGATGGATTTGAGATAAAGCCCAAAATATATGTTGAGTTACTCAAGCGCAAGGAATTAGGCTTGCAGAGAAATATTAAATGGATCTTTTAGCAAAGTGTAAACAGTTCGTTCGACATAAGGAAATTCAGGATGCAGGGTTTTATCCTTATTTCAGGCCGATAAGTTCATCGTTGGGGACAGAGGTAGTTATTAATGGCCAAAAAATGCTGATGATTGGCTCGAATAATTACCTTGGATTGGTTTCAGATCCTCGTGTAAAAGAGGCCGCCGCCAATGCCGCATTGAAGTATGGGTCAGGTTGCACAGGATCGAGGTTCCTAAATGGCACCCTGGATCTTCACGAGGAGTTGGAATATGAGCTTGCCAAATTCCTCAAGAAAGAGAAGGCACAAGTATTTTCCACTGGTTTTCAGACGAATTTGGGAGCGATTTCCTGTTTGGTAGGGAAGAATGATCTGATTTTTGCCGATAGATCAGACCACGCTTCAATAGTGGATGGTTGTCGATTATCATTTGGCAGGACCATAAAATTTAAGCATAATGATATGGAGGATCTGGAACGGCTATTAAAGGTTAATGACAATGATTGCGGCAAACTGATTGTTACTGATGGCGTTTTCTCGATGGAAGGCGATATTTGTGATTTGCCCCAAATTGTTCGCCTCGCCCGGAAATATGGCGCCAGGATTTTGGTAGATGATGCCCATTCCCTTGGGGTTCTGGGTGAGAACGGGCGCGGGACGACCGAGCATTTTGGCCTCGGTGACGAAACCGATATGGTAATGGGGACATTCTCGAAATCATTTGCTTCGCTGGGCGGGGTGATAGCTTCCTCAACGGAAGTCATAGATTATATCAGGCATTTTTCACGGGCCCTGATTTTTTCGGCCTCCATACCACCGGCATCGGTGGCGGCATGTCTGAAAGCATTGGAAATAATCCAGAAAGAACCGCAACGGCGCAAGAGGCTCTGGGATATTACGGAAAGGGTGCATACAGAATTCAAGGGGATGGGTTTTAATATTGGCCTTACTCAGACGCCGATTGTGCCGATTTACGTTGGTGATGAGATGCAGACATTTCAAATCTGCAGAGCACTCTCGGATGCCGGCCTTTTCACCAACCCAATAATCCCGCCGGCGGTTCCACCGGGTCAGGGCCTCATTCGCACCAGCTATACCGCAACTCATACTGATGGGCAAATAGATAGAGTCTTGGAGACCTTCCGAAAAGTAGGCAAGAAGTTCGGGATAATTTGAACTTATGCCCGATATCAGGATTGAAAAAGTCATCGGGGGGAAACAGCTCAACAGGTTTCTCAAATTCCCATGGAGTGTGTATAAAGGAAATCCAAACTGGGTGCCCCCCCTGTTGATTGAGCGGAAACAATTTTTCAATCCTGCGAAGAATCCATTTTTTGACCACGCCTTAGTCGA
>PFXJ01000128.1:14458-26342 GCA_002791595.1 candidate division Zixibacteria bacterium CG_4_9_14_3_um_filter_46_8 | reverse complement strand
GGCAATAATTAATTCAAGACACAATGAGTTCCATAATGATAAAATCGGGTTTTTCGGATTTTTCGAGTCAATAAATGATTTCGGAGTGGCATCGCGCCTATTCGATGCCGCCGCGGAATTCCTTAGAGTCAGGGGGATGGATACTATGCGCGGCCCGTGTAATTTCTCGACAAATGATGAAATCGGATTTTTGGTGAAAGGATATGATTCTCCGGCCACTATAATGAATACCTACACTCCGGAATATTATCTGGAGCTTGCCGAAAGATACGGTATGAAAAAGGCGATGGATTTATATGGTTATTATCTGGATGACACAATGCCGATTGCGGAGCGCGTAGTTAAAGTGGCGGAGAAAGTTCAACACCGCGAAGACTTGGTGATCCGAAAACTGAACCTGAAAAAGCTTCGTGAGGAAGTTGAGAAAGTAAAATATATCTATAATAAGGCATGGGAAAAAAACTGGGGCTTTGTGCCATTAACTGACGAGGAAATCGATCATATGGCGGACGATCTTAAGATGATCATTGATCCGAACATCGCCTTTTTTGCGGAAGTCAAAGGCAATCCTATCGGTTTTTCGCTTTCATTGCCCAATATGAATGAGATATTAATCAAGCTTGACGGCAGATTGCTGCCGACCGGCATTTTTAAGCTTCTATATTATATGAAAATCCATCGGATCGTAAAAGGTGTCCGCACGCTTATTATGGGCCTAATTCCGGAGTATCGCGGGCGGGGCATCGACAATCTTCTTTACCTCGAAACCATCAGGCAAGGACCTTTACACGGCTATCACTGGAGCGAAATGGGGTGGATTCTGGAAACTAATTTCAAAATGAATCGGGCGATTGAAGCTCTTGGGGGAAGATTACATAAGGTATATAGAATATATGACTATGCATTGTGAAAGACCTGTGAGGGCTTTTCTATCGCAACATTAGTTCCGCATGGTCCGTAATAATTCCGGCCACGCTTTTCCTGATCAAATTATCAATCCGCGTTTTTTCATTGACTGTCCAGACGATAAGGGGAAGGTTTATTTTGCGCGCCCGTTGAATTATTCCGAATTTCAAAAGCCTCCAGTTGGGCAATAAATAATCAACTTGCAGGCAATTTGCTCTCCTAATAGGCGCCAGCCTGTAACAACGGGAGCAGATCGGATTATGGAAACCGATTAAAAGACCAGACTTGATTTGGGGATAATCCATTTTGATTTTCATCAGGGAATTATCTAAGAATGAAGTGATGATGAATTCCTCGGGTGCGGTATTCTGAAGGAGAAACTCCGCTACTTCATCTTCGTACCCATCTTCCTTCATCTCCACGTCTAATCGGATTCTGCCTTTGGTCAAGTCCAAAACTTCCCTGAGCGTCGGCACCTCAAAGCCTTTCACGCCTGCGTTTCGATTGATTTCATTTAGAGTCAGTTGATTAATCGGCTGACCATCAATGGTGGCATCGTGATGGACGATAAGCTGGCCCTCACGGCTTTTTCTCACATCGAATTCAATCATATCTGCCCCCAACTGAATTGCCTTTTCGAAAGATCCGATAGTATTTTCAAACCGATTTGGAGCCGCTACGCCCCGATGGGCGATTATGAGTGGTCTGGGCATATTGTGAAGGTAACTGATTAATCCTGGCTTAGTTTCGCCCTGATATACTGACGTAGTCGTGAAAAGGGCGAGCGCCGGGGTTTAAGTTTCGCGATTATCTCTGGAAGGGCCTTTTCTGCGGCCCTTAGGCCTAAATCGATGCAATCGTCAAGTTTCTTAAATGCGGCCCAGTGAATGTCCCCCACTTCAGGGCAGATGACAATATCCGCCTGGTCCAAAAGAGTTCTCCCCAATTTTACGGAGGCGATTAAGTCCACGCGCAAAATCACTTCAAGACCGTTGGCAAATTTTTCTTCCCTTTTTAGTGTTGCCGGCAAGAAGACCGCAATTACCAGATCGGCTCCCATCTGCCGACAGGCTTCGATCGGGGTGTTGGCAGTGGGGCCGCCATCAGAATAAAGACGGCCATTTCTTGCCAATGGGGGGAAGATGCCTTCAATGGCCGATGAGGCGTAAACCGCATCGATTAGAGATCCTTCAGCGAAAGCCTCATCGGTCCCTTCAGTAAGATTGGTGGCGACCGCGGCGAATGGAATCCTTAAATCCTCGATGTTGCAATCGGGCAACAGCTTTTCCAGAGGCCGTCTTAATGCCTCAGCATTCTCCAACCCCGCTCTTCGTAAGGCGGCAAGAGCCATATATTTCTTCCTGACGAAATAGGACATTTCCATAAGGAAGCTGCCTTTGAATTCGTCTTCTTCTTTGGATAAGAAATTTAGCCAACCGCTGCCAATGCCGTGCTGAGTATAGTAGTCTTTAATCTTTTTTTCAACATGTGCCGCATGGGGATCGAATGCGTACATGGCCCCAATAACGGACCCCATAGAGGTGCCGCAGATGATGTCGATGGGGATATTTTGGGCTTCAAGCGTCTTTAGAACCCCGATATGAGCAATTCCGCGTGCGCCGCCCCCGCCCAGCGCAATTCCAATTTTCACTTGGCAGTCCCTCGCATCCTGGAATGTTGTGCGCCGATGCTGGCATTCGGGAATCGGAACTTAATCCTCCGGCGATAATTCAGCATCATTTATTATATAACGCGACCTGATTTGTAAGTCAACATCATAAAAAAGCCCGGTCTGGTACCGGGCTGGATCTGTTCGGGAATTCGATTATAATGACGGTGTTATGATTATTGTCCCCACCAGCAATCGCGGAATACTTTGGCCGTCGGCTTTAAGATGGGGGGCTTTTGACAGTGAGTACAGATCGAGCTGGTTCTGCCGCCAACATTAATTTTCTCAATCGTGTTGCCGCAACGGGGACAATCTTGACCCGCTTTGCCATATATGCGATGCTTCAATTGAAAATGACCCGAACCACCATCCTCGTGCCTGAAGGAATTGATTGTAGAACCACCGGCTTTGATGGCGGCATTCAAGATTCTGCGAATGGTTCCGTGAAGCTTATTAACAGTTTCTGAGTCCAATTCGTGGCTCAATTCCCTTGGATGGATGCCGGCGTCGAAGAGGGCTTCATCGACATAGATATTGCCCAAACCAGCAATAATCGTTTGGTCCAATAATAATGGCTTGATCATTCTCTTATGATTGCTTAGGATTTGGGAAAAACGCTTGGAGGTGATTATTAGGGGGTCAACGCCTATTGCGGATAGTTTATTCTCGGCCTGCCCAAAGCCATTCAAGCTGAAGAGGATTTTGCCAAAACGACGGGCGTCATTGAATATCAATCTTCGGCAATTCTCTTTGAAATCAAAAACAACGTGAGAATGTTTGGGGAGTTTTTCATCAGTCGGTTTAACCAGGAGTTTTCCGGTCATCCCAAGATGAGTAATGATTGTGCCGCCTTCCATAAATTCCGCAACCACATATTTCCCTTTACGCGAGATGGCCTTGATTGTCCTACCCTCAAATTCATGAATTATGCGGGGGTGGGGATCTCGTATCACTGAAGCGGAGTTAATTCCAATTCTTGAAATTGTCAGCCCCTTTATGTTCTTGGCAAGCCCCCGGACGATTACTTCGACTTCCGGCAATTCTGGCATTGTAAACCTCAATAATTACTTTCAAAATCAAAAAAATAGCTCTAATTTATTGGGCCCTTAATGTCTCGCAAGTTCAGATATATTTCAAGGGACTGCTTCCTAATTCATAATAGGAAGCCATCGTAGAGCCGATCTGTCTAACCGATAATTCCGAGCCAATCTCGCATCAGAAAGATAATTCTTCCGATCAGCAAAGAAACACGAGCCATTACTGTGAATCCGAAGGTGGCTCCGAATCCAATCATCAGGATCCAAATGCCTACATTGGCGGCACTTCCAAAAACACCTGTGTGCTCTTTGGAAAAGAAGAAATAAATAAGACCGGTAATTACGCCAACCACAATAAACATACTTCCCAGATCCTGCCATGAATGTAAAGTAACTGGGACCATAGTGGCTTGCAACTGGCGAATAATACTATTTTGTAGAACCAACGGTACTACTGCTCCAGTTCCAATTCCCCAGATCATGGCTATGGGGTATCGAGCAATATACGCCCATTTTCTGGAGAATCTTGCAAATAACAATATACCCATAAAGGCTGGAAAAACCAAGAGAAAAATTCCGATTTTTCCAGGCACTAAAGGCCATTCCCCTGCAAATAGAGGGTTCAAGAATGTGGGAATCAAGGTCTGCCTGATGAGGATTACCAGCCAATAACCGGCGGAGATTCCAACCGAGAGGTGTTCGGCAAATTTATAAAAATGGTTATCTTTATATAGGAAGGAAAATATGCAAAACGTCAAAAACGCCGCAAGCCAGATTCCAGGATCGAGACTCATTCAAGACCCTTCCTTTTCTTGCGGGTCATAAGATATCCGACGTTGCCAATCACAATGAATAAAACGATGACAAGGTGCACGAATGATTGGATGTTCATTCCCATAGTGGCAAGGTCTCCTTGCCCGATGAGTTTTTCGTATTCCGCTGCTCCTTTGAGCCCCCCGATTATCCCGACTATCTGCCCGGAGTTGAGATAGCTATAATAGTCCGCCGCCATTACAGCGGTAACTCCGATTGCCAGCGGGAAACCGTAACGTTCATGCCCGTAAATTATCCAATAATCGACACCGGAGGTAGCATTGATGGTTAAGACCAATTTCGTGTCCTTGTAGTTTTTTACATTTTTCATCATTGGCAATGAATCCAGAGGAGTGCCATAGTAATCCTCTGGGAATGACTGCCTGAAATCCTGGCCCATCGACATAATCACGACCGCTGGATAGGGGCGGTATCCCAAGAAGATATAATCCTTGCCATACACCTTGCCTTCTTCCTTCGCAATCTGTCTCAACTCCTGTTCGACAAGAGTCACACCGGTGACGAAGAATCCGCATCCTATGACTCTGATATTTTTCCTGAAGCAATGGCGCAGGACCGCAAATAGCATTGGTTCAAGTTCAGCCATAGTATCCGGGGCATATTCGCAGGGCAAAACAATAATGGATCCTTCCGGCAATTCATCAATCCTATCATAGACATTTTTCACTTCCTGGGTCACATCGACGGGCATGTCAACCCGGAATAGCAGAGGGAGGATTACGGATAGACCGATTACCAGGAAAATAATCCGACGATCGAATTTCGTTATGCGTTCGAAAAAATACATATCAATCGGAACCCATATAGGATCGTTCTATGCCCAGCATCACTTTCAAACCTGTGGCGGCTGCGCCCAGGCCTACGCCCATAAGGATGGCGCGCTTGGCGGCGACATTGGGATAGTTGAGAAGGATATCTGAAAGCTTTGGGAAAATGCCGAAGGAGATTATGGAACCGATGGGAACGCGCCCCATCATCACAATGATTGCCGCCAGGAGTAATATGGTTGCGATAATTGTTCTGGCCCGGAAGGCGCGGTAGGCCGCTGAAGCTATAAAGAAAGCCAGGAGGGCAAACATTGTCGCTGATATGGGAGCTAATATATAATTATAAAGCCAATTGAATGCAGGGCTTTCTTCAGTTCCAATCACGCCGACCAATGTTATTCCTACCAATGAGACCAGCGTTACGATAGAATATCCCCAATTGGTTTTCTTATACTGGATTTTATCCCAATGAAGCATCACCAGGCTTAATATTCCAAGAATCATGGCGAAAAAGCCGATGATCTGAAGCCAGATATTAGTGACCTCATAGACTATCTCGAAGCTTCTATGGGGAATGAAATATTGCAGGGTCAGGACGAAGCCCAATATGAAGGTTATGGCGATAGGCAACTGTCTTTTCATTTTTACATCACATTGACATCAAGTATTCTAATGAAAAAATCAATCCCGAAAACGGAAGCGGAGATTATCCCCACTATTAATAGAATCACGAGTGCGGCCTTTCCCCAATCCTGGGCTTTCAGCGTTCCCAGTTGCATCGGATCACGCGATAGATAGGCTGAGGCGGCATAAAGCTCTTCACCTATGAGGACATAATCGCAAGCCGCCACAAAAAATGGGATCTGGATTGGTTCATCGGTGCCGGCAATCTGAATCGCGCCCGCTTCGAATCCGGTCTCGGCCAGCATCAGCGATTCAGCATAGAATTTGCCCATAAAGAAATTGGTGGCAGGCTTATCTCGAAGCATGATGCCATTCACGGCGGCGGTAAAGGGGAATTGCTCTTGAGTCAGGAAAAAGATTTCCTTTTCGTTGTATAAGTCAGGTCTGCCGGCATCCAGATAAGCGGATTTGACTACTTCCTGCGCCACAATCATCGATTCCGGATAATAGCAAGGCACTATAACCCTGGTCCGGTATTCCGCGGTCCGTTTGGCAACGCGCCCCATTATGGTAAAAGCGGCAATTGTGGCCACTTCAGAGGCGCTTCCCAATCCCGGAACGTATAAAATCGGTTTGCCCATCTCAGTGGCGCGGCCAATGGCATCATCGATGGCGTTGATACCCGCTATGGGCCGGATATAGAACTCGCGCCCACGACGCGCAAAAATTAATACGATAATGACTGTGACACAGAAAAGAACCGTTACCACAAAAGTGGCCATCTTGCCAGAATGAAACCATTGCCCGCTCGCTTGGACTGGCCCACCGAGAGTCGAGAGCACATCTGTGCCCTCAACTCTTAGCTTATAGTAATAGTCTTTTCCATTAAGTAAATTGCCGGTATCCACAAAGGAAGTTTCGCCTATCAACTGAAAGCCGATTGAATCATAAGCTCTATCTGCCTTGTCGGACCTCAATATCACATAACCCATCGGAACGAATGAAGGATCATACGACCCCACCTTCCACGTTATTGTGATGCTGTTCCCGTGGTCATTGGGAGTATCAATCAGATTGGAAATTGAGGGGACAGTGATTATTCCGCTTGAAGGGCTGGAATTATTTTCCTGAGCAAAACATTTCACATGAGCAAGGGGAATCAGGTATAAAGCAACCAGGAAAAGGATTGCGGAGCGGTTGAAAAATCTATGGATGCAGGAACTCATTGTGAGCAATATAATTATCAATTTGGGCAACGTCAAATAAAATAATGGAGGAATGTTTATTTTTTTAAGTAGCGGAGATGAATCAATCTTAATCTATACGGTTCGAACTCGATTCCAGTCCATCTTGATAAATAATACCTGTAATTTGCATCAATTAATCCATATCGATTTTCAGATACATTTTCATAATTGAACTGCTGGCATAGCGATAGAATGAGCTTCTGTAGTTGGGAAGCTACCTGCATTTGATCGGGACTCTTAATCAGAAACCAGATGGATGCCGGATAGGGGCCATCGCCATATCTAATTGTAAATAGCCCAAGGTCCAAATAGGTATGGCTCCCGCCCAGATAATACGATGGATTGTGGATGTTTGAGACAACTATCTCAGGTTCCAGGGTCTCCTTAATGAAATCTCTGCGAACTTCCCGGAGGGGAGCGATATAGCTAAGATTGTGAAATCCTCTGCCCTGAAAGTAATTTGCGCCTGCATAGATGTGGAATGCGATTAGTATGATAGAGGCAGTCAACATTATTGTTCTCCGAAATCGGCTTAGGCCAATGCTCAATAGCGGAGGCACAAATAGGAGTGCATAGAGCAGCCTTGATGGGAAAAATGCGAATGATAATCGCTTGAAAACGAACAAAGATGTAATCACCATCAATATCAGAGGAATCGTAATTCCAACCAGGCATATTAGAACATCCTTGTTCACCTTTATCGATTTGACGATTCCGATTCCGGCGAGTGCAAGTGTCAGAACTGCGGGGATTACCAGAGCATACTTCCAGGGATAAATAGTCTCTGATAATAGATATGAGTAAAGTGGGTAAAATAACCTTACTGCCAAATCCGGGAGCATTCCGGCGCCAAGGTGAAATTCGGGCGAAGTGGAACCGGTGGTCAATTGGTTAACAAATGGAACTAGCCAGGGGATGTAAGCGGCAATAATTAGGGCGAGAATCGAGAACCATTTTATCGGGCGCAATTCTCTTTTGCGGGAAATAAAGAAATAAATAACCGATTGCGCCGCAAAAACAAACCATCCGGTATTGGCGGTATAAATGAGTCCTATGCCTGCCAAACTGTAGGGTAGGATATATTTAATTCGCGGTGATTGGAGCATTTTGAAAAAGAAATAGAATGAAATTGTTGAAAATAGATAGAGAAGCGAATAGTATCTTCCCATTCGGCAATAAAGCAACAGTACCGGATGGATGGAAATGAGAATTGAGGCAAGTTGGAATTGCGGCTTGTCAAGGAGGAATCGATAGAAAATGATAGAAGACAGGATTCCCAACAATCCCAACAGCGCCGAAAAGCTTCGCAATCCCGTTTCAGTATAGCCAAATATGTTGCACCAGTATTTCGCCAGAAGGAAGTATAGAGGAGGATGATAGTCAAGACCGACGGTCCTGATTATTTCGGTCAAGGGGGATCTGATTAATTCCAACGTATAGAGTTCATCACCCCAGAAACAAAGTTTGTCGAGATTGAAGAATAATATGAATGCCGAGATGGGCAGTAGAAGGAGATAAGGCCGGGTCCAGACCCGGCCTATGATGCTTCGCAGATTGTCTCCCATGATTGAATTATTTTATGCTCCGAATAGCGCCAGAATATAATCCTTCAGAAATAATACGCGGTCGATGAACAATGAGATTCGTCCCATTACTGTCAACCCAAATCCGGCACCGAAACCGATCATCAGCGTATAGATACCTACCCGGGATACTTTTCCAAATAATCCCGAGTGCTCTTTCGAAAAGAAGAAGTAGGCCAGCGAGCAAATCAGCCCGATGGTTACCAGCACCGAATTAATGCCAGCCATATCGAAGGCGATAGGGACCATCGAAGCCTCCAATTGTTTGTAGATGCTGGCATACATTGAAATCGGCAAGGCGACGCCGGCGCTGATACCAATATAGAATGCCAGCGAAATCCTCGATAGCCAGGACCATTTTCGCGAAAAGCGGGTCCACATCATCAAGCCCAGGATGCTGGGAATTATATACCACCACTCGTTTTGCTGGAAGATCGGGACGATCACTTTGTCAGTGAAGCTGGTATGATACAAAAGCATTGTCCAGTAGCCGGCGGAGACGCCCGCTACCAGCCGTTCCGCGAATTTATAGAAGGGATTATCCCGGTAGAGGAAAGAGAAGATGGCCAAAGTCAAAATCGCGGCAAGGCCGTTCCATAAAAGTTCAGAAGTTCCCATATACGCTCCTCCTTCCTAACCCAATTTCGCTTTCTTCCTGGAGAGGAAGAAACCGATGTTGCTGATTATGATGAACATCAAAATTATGATATGGCTGGTGGTTTGATAAGCCATCGACTTGATACCGGTCGTCTTATAGTCGGCCAGGGTCTCATATTCGGCGGCGCCTTTCATCCCGGGCATCAAACCGAATATCTGTCCCGATTGTAAGTAGGGATAATAGTCAGCGGCCATCACGCCCGTAACTCCCAACGCCAAGGGAACCCCATAACGGCCATTGCCAAAGCC
The DNA here is from genome assembly GCA_002791595.1 of candidate division Zixibacteria bacterium CG_4_9_14_3_um_filter_46_8. Classification (GTDB taxonomy): domain Bacteria; phylum Zixibacteria; class MSB-5A5; order UM-FILTER-46-8; family UM-FILTER-46-8; genus UM-FILTER-46-8. The sequence continues at coordinate 16,769 of PFXJ01000128.1, read as the reverse complement.
GATCCACATATCGGCGATATTACCGGCGCAGACATCGATTACTCCTTTGCAATCCGTGTAATTTCTGATTCCCCGCATCACCGGTATCGAATCCAGAGGGACCTTGTAATAATCGTTGGGGAAGGTTAGTTTGAAGTTCACACCCATATTCAGGATAGTAATGCCCGGGTAGGGTTTGTATCCGAGGAAGCAATAGTCAATATGGTTTTTCTTGTCATACTTGGTAGAAATCTCGTTGATAAGCTGCTCTGCCATTCCAGGTCCATTTTGAGATAGGGCCGTGATAATAAGCTTAACATCCTTTTTGAAGCACTGGGCCATAATCGCCTTGGACATCGGATGAAGCTCCGCCATTGTTGAAGGATCATAATCGATACCCAAAAACAGGTAGTCGCCCGGTTTAAGTTCTTCCACGAACTTATAGACACTCCTAACTTCCGGGGTTATAGCGACTGGGACCGTAAAGGGAAATATCGCCGGTACAAGAACTGCGAAACCGACAATCAGGTAAATCCATCTTCGGTCGATATTCATCATCTTTTCATAAATAGTCATTTTTATTTCTCCGTACTCCTTCCTAATCGCGGCCCAGGTAAGAGCGTTCGATACCGAGGATGATTTTCATACTCATGGCAATAGCCCCGAGACCAACTCCCATAATGATTGCCCGTTTGGCGGCCAAATTGGGCACGGAGAGGATCCAACCCACCACGGTTTGATTGACCGAGGAGATGGGACCCAAGGGAATCATCCTTAACATTACTATGAATGCTGTCAGCAGGAGCAATGTTGCCAGGGCTGACCGGGCGCGGAAGGCGCGGTAGGCGGCTGAAGCGATATAGAAAGCCAGAAGGGAAAATATGGTCGCCTGGATAGGGATAAGAACGTATTGAAATATTTTCATAAAGAATGACCCGGTTTGCAGGCTCTCGGACTTCAATCCGGCGATGATCATAACTGCCATAGCCACCAGAGTCACGATGGAATATACTCTCTCGTCCGGATCACGCCTGGCTTTCTCCACAGTAACGCGAACCAATGACCATATCCCCAGCATTATGGCGTAAATCCCGACACAGATTACCCAGTCGTTGGCGTATTCATAAACGAACTCCGACTGTTGGCTGGGTATAAAATGCTGGATTACCATAATCATCCCGGCAACAAACACTATCGCTAAAGGAAGAGTTCTTTTCATATTTGTTACTCCTTATGTTATATTCGTTTTGACCAGGTCTGCGATAAATGTCCATCCGAGCGTTAGCGTAATCAATCCTAATACCATCAGGGCTATTAGTATGGCTTTCGCATAATCCTGAGCTTTGAGAGGCCCAAGCAGAAGCGGCTCTTTGGAAAGATATGCCGAGGCCGCATATAGCTCTTCTCCGATAAGGGTGAAATCGGTTGCGGCGATGAAGAATGGCAATTGGCTTGGTTGGTCGGTTCCAGATATCTGAATTGCACCAGTGATCGCACCGGTTTCCGCTAATAGCAATGCTTCGGCGTGGAATAAACCCATATAAAAATTTGTCGCAGTTTTTTCGCGAATCATCAGACCATTTACCGCGGCGACGTAAGGGAATTGCATCGCTGTGACATAAGGAATGTTCTTTTCGTCATACAGGTCGGGTCTGCCAGCCTCAAGGTAGGCATTGCGAACCGTCTCTTGAGCCACCGACATCATCACTGGGTCATTGACCGGCACAATAACTGGTATCTGATATTCAGCGGTTTTTCGGGCAACACGTCCCAGAATGGTATATCCTGCGATTGTGGCGATATCAGAGGCGGTTCCGGTCCCCAGGACAAATAATATTGGCCGTCCCATCTCCGTGGCGCGGCCTATGGCATTGTCAATGGCCTCGATTCCACCCAGGGGGCGGATGTAAAGCTTTTTCCCTTGCCTGGCAGATTTAATAAAATACAACACCAGGGCGAAATAAATTATGACGGCAATCATATATGAGGTTTTGCCCGTATGGAACCAATTGTTGGCCGGTATTCCCGGTGCCGGCGGAGTGAATTCGGATTCAAGGCTCGCAACGGTCAGAGTCTTCGCTTTGAAATAGTATGTTGCCCCGGTAGCCAGGAAGGCCGGATTGGGTTGGCCTTGAATGGTCTCCGTGTCGGACCCATCTTCGTATTCATAAATTCCGGCGGCCACCGTACCCACTTTCGTATAGGCTCCATCCTGTTGCTCGGAACGATAGATATCATAGCCGATGACACCATTGTCGGTCTTGCCTTCATCAGGTGAAGGATTCCACTTTATGAGAACTGCATGACCGGTGTCATTAGGTCTGTCCACTAC
>PFXJ01000128.1:0-14429 GCA_002791595.1 candidate division Zixibacteria bacterium CG_4_9_14_3_um_filter_46_8 | reverse complement strand
CGATACCAAAAAATAAAACCGCCAATAGGACAATTTTGGCTATCGGCGGTATCATTTTAATGTCTTTCATAAGTACCTCATGGTCTATGCATTAATTTTGATTATTCTCATCCATATTTGGAATAGTCCGGGCCGAATCAAATTCCCCGCCCTTAGAAACCAGAATTAACCATAATGGCGCTGTCTCCGGGACAATCATAAGCATGGGGTTGAAGTAGTGAATTAGGGAGAATAACTATATCAGTATCCCCTCCGGCCTCCGGCAGGCCACAATTTACTGGCTCACTCCCGATAAAAAATATGTTTAATCCGATTACTATCGCAAGAAAAATAAGGCGGCTGTATCTGGGGGTACTGGCTTTCAGTTTCCTTCCATCCTTCTTGGCGAGTAGGTGATATAGGCATCAAGTAGTTTAATCTCGGCCTCTTTGACCGAGACATCATGAAGCAGAAGCTTCCTTATGGAGATTACCCCGATTAGCTTTCCATCTTCAACGACGGGCATATGGCGGCAATGAAGTTTTTTCATTTTTTCGAGGGCGTCCTGGATATTTTCATTTGCTTCTGCCACAATGATCTTGCTGGTCATAACGTCCTTGATCTTGACTTTTGACGGATCCATATCCTTGTCAACGACCCTATTCATCAGGTCGCGTTCTGAGAACATTCCCGTTAACCTATCCCCCTCAAAAACACAGACTGCGCCGATATCCGCTTTTGCCATCAGAGCCACAGTTTCTCTTACCGTTTTATTAGCAGAAGTGAAATAGAGTATCTGGCCCGCAACTAATTCTTTTAGCTTATTCATAAAATCAATTCTCCATATATAATCGGACTAATACTAAAATGAGCGTCATTTCACCAGACCCAGCCAGGTCGAGAATAAGAAATCGAATCTTCCAATTAAAAGAGACATTCGCGACATCACCGTATATCCGAATGAAGCTCCGAATGTAATCATCAGAAACCATGTCCCGATTTTGGCGGCGCCCCCCAGCGCCCCTTTATGTTCCTTTGAGAAATAAAAATACACTAGGCCACAGATGGTCCCGACAACCATAACGATGTTCCCGACCGTGGTGAAGGGCAAAACTGTGCTTTTCAGCTGAGCCATCGCATTAGATTGGAAATAGGTAGTGAAATATAATCCGGAAGTGGTTCCGATAATAAAACCCAGCGGCCATCGCGAAATCCATCCCAAATTGGGAATCAGGCGCATCAGCATCATCAAGCCGAGGAGCCCAGCTACCAGATAAAATAATCTATCATCGAACCGTCCTTGTTTGAAAAGCACCTGCAAGGCCCCATCCTCAGCACTACCCGATGAAAACAACTGGCTAATTCCCAGATTATCAAAAAGCTGAGGGAGCAAGTTTTGATACCATAAGCTGACGAACCAATATCCGGCGGATACTCCTACGAACAGCGCTTCGCAGACTTTATATAGAGGGTTATCACGCCACAGAAATGAGATGATGCCTATGGTCAATATGGCGGCAAGCGTGTTTGTGAATGTAAATCCTGTTTCCATATCGAGTTTACTTTTTTCTGGTAATAAAATATGCGGCATTGCCAACTATGATGAAGACGATGACAATCATATGGGCAAATGACTGCGATAGCATGAATTTGGTTCCCTTGCCATAGAATCCGACCAATTTCTCCAATTCAGCGGCGCCCTTCAAACCTCCTGCCAGACCCGATAATTGACCGGCATGCACATAGGGATAGACTTGCGGCGCTTGGACGGCAGTATTACCGGCGGCCAATTTTGCGTGGAATCTATCCACAGCGAACAATACCCATTCCACAGTTCCAGGATAGCCTGCTGAGAGGTTCACAATAAAATCGATATTGGAGAAATTGTTCACCCCCTTCATCATCTCGAGTTGGTGTGTTGGCTTGCCCAGATAATCTCTCGGGAAAGTGTGCAAGAAACTTGATCCCATTCCTTGTATCACCAATTCGTTGCCGGACATGAAACCGAGATTGACATAATCCTTGTCGTATATGGGAGGGTTATCTTTGAACGTGGGGTCCGATATCACATTATCTATGGCCATATTGGCCTGCATCGGTCCTTGAGGCCACAATCCTATTATATAAACCTTGAGATTATTTTTGAAGCAGTATTTCAAAATTGCTACCGCCATAGGCTGTAGCTCCGGCGCCGATGGCGGGTCGTAATCGAAAGCCATCAGCACTTTCGAACCAGGCTGTAGCCCCTTCAGAGTATCATAGATGATCTGAACTTCCGGCGAAACGCTGATATGCTGGGTTATGGTCAGAAACATCGGTACAATAAGTGCAAGCGCGACAAATATGAAAATGATCCGACGGTCAATTTTGAGGAGTTTATCGAACATTTGTTACTCACCTCCCAAATGTGATCGTTCGATTCCCAGAATAAGCCGCAGGGATGTGGAGACAATCCCCAGAGCGATGCCAATCATGATAGCACGCTGTCCTGCTGTCTGAGGATAGTTCATTATCCAATCAGCCATTTGCGACATACGGTACCCCTCGGGCAGGAAGGAACTCAATACGTCACCAATCGGAACTCGTCCCAGCATCACAAAAAACGCGGCCAGAAGCAGTAAGGTGGCTTCTTTGGTGCGTGCCCTGAAGGCCCGATATGAAGCTGAAGCCACATAGAACGCCAGCATGGCAAACATAGTTGAAGAAAGAGGCGAATAGACATTTTGGTAGATGTAATCAAAGGCGGTGCCGGGATCCTGAAACCTTCTTCCGCCGGAGAATAAGAATCCCGGGATGGCAATCATCAGGAATCCAGCAATAGTGATGATTGCATAGGGCCAATCTCTGCTTCTTTTGGAAATTTTGTCCAGACTCACTTTCAATAAGTTTAAAGCTCCGAGCCAGATGGCAAAGGCGAATATAATGAGCATCCAGCTGGTAAGGAGACCTTCAAGGATATTAAATGGCCAATGAGGGACAAAGAACTGGATGATATAAGTGAATCCAACTATAGCTGTTATGATGAGGGGGATTTCGCGACGCATCTTCTATCGTACTATGAACAATTTGGTGAAATCATATAAGCCCGAAGTCTGAATTATCACCCCAAGCATAATTGCCAACAATATGCAAAGCTTTCCAAAATCCTGACCCTTCAGTGAACCAAGCAATTTGGGCTCTTTGGAGAGATAAGCGGATGCGGCAAAGAGCTCTTCACCAATGAGGGTGTAATCGCAGGCCGCTATAAAAAAGGGAAGCTGTGCGGGCATAGCTGTTCCCGCGATTTGTATGGCGCCCACAGAATTACCGGTTTCCGCCAATATCAGCGATTCTGCATAAAAAGCTCCCATATAGAAAACGGTAGCCGGTTTTTCGCGGACGAATAGACCCTCAATGCCAGCGGCATACCCGAACTGATCATCGGTCAAATAATATACCATTGAATCGCTGTAAGCATCGGGCCTTCCAGAGTTTAAATAGGCTTCTTTTACAACTTCCCTCGCAGTAACCATCACCAGCGATCTGCTGACCGGCACCTCCAACGGTGTTTCATATTGAGCGGTTAGTCGGGCCACGCGCCCGAGAATTGTCACTCCGGCTATAGTCTGAACATTATCCATATCTTGAGTGCCGGGAACATAAAATATTTTTTTGCCCATCTCGGTGGCGCGGCCAACCGCCTCATCTACCGCTTCTAGCCCCGCAATTTTCCGGATAAAGAGCTTTTCGCCTTTCTTGGCGCGTTCAATATACCAAACTATGGAAATGGAGATCACTAACAGCGCGATCAGCGTGTTAATCCGGCCAAGATGAAACCATTGTTGGGACGATGCCGCCGGTCCGGCAGGAGGCGACTCCGAAAACATCGAGCCCATCACCGCTCTGACTATATAATAATAAAAAACACCATCAACAGTCTCATTGTCCGAAAGCTGACTGGAACCGGCTGTGGCAGAGCCTATAATCACAAAACCGGTATCAGATGAGGTTGAACGCAGGATTTCATACCCGATGAATTTCTTATTCTCCTTAATATCATCCGGGGATAAATCCCAATTTATGATTATCGATTTTCCGGCATCATTCGGAATATCTTTCGCGACCACGTTGGCTGGAGGCGCCGGATATCCAAAAGCGGGGTCTTCAGGTATAGCTGCCTGGGAAGGTATTATTTGAAAAATGGCGAGAATTAGAAATGATAAGACCGGTGCAAATCTTATTATGCTGGAGTCTCTGGCTATTCCCAATCCGATCCCCTTAAATGTAAATCTGGCAATCCCATTGCAGGTTAGAGTCTTGCCGATTGGCTGAAATCTCACCGGCTGATAGGGAGTTTTGGTATATGTTCAGCATTGATCCTATAGCTTCGGCTCCTCATTTCAATAATTGGATTGAATTTAGATTGATGCGAATCTTATGTCAAGATATTTATAGGTAGGGGCAGATATTCCGCAGAATGGGTCCTGCTCCCGCGTTAAACCGCTTTGGGTGCGATTTAATCGAGAGAAATTTGATTATGATATCGGGTTGAAACTTTTGAACCGAATAAAAATGCCCTTGCGCGCCTTAATTTCGCAAGGGCATCCTTACAATCAAGTTATGGGAATATCGGAATGTCAGTCTATTTCAAGATTCTTAAATTCCTTTTTGAGTTCCCTTTTTAGTTCTTTCATTTGCTCTTTTAGCTCTTTCACCGATTTTCTCAATTCATCCATATTGATTTGAACTTCGGGCATTGGCGGCATCTCGAAAGCATAAGTTCGACCCATTGGCGCCCCGAAAAACTGCTTACCGGAGAACGAGAATTTTTCCGAGACTTCTGTAGTAATCGGAATATCCTGCTTATTGCGCTTAACCATTAAAACCACTTTGTCACCGTCTTTTTTATCAGATATGATATCTCTAAGCATGTCGGTATTTTCGACATCCTTGCCATCTGCTTTGATGATCACGTCGCCGGCGGTTATTCCCGACTTCTTGGCCGGAGAATCATCGAGCACTTCAGTGATAAGGACTCCTTGGCCATCCTTCACCCCGAAATAGTTGCCAAGCTGTTCGCTGAGGTTGTCGATGCGAATCCCCAATCCGGCATGGTCTTCATTATCATTATCATCGAATCTCAAAACTTTTGTAATGCTCTTGCGGCCATTATCATCATTCCACCCAAAGCTGGATGATGCTCCGTCCGATTCCCCCATCTCTACAGAAAACGTCTTTTCTTTGCCGTCCCGCAAAACAACGATTTGGGCTTCTTCCCCTGGTTTGGTACTGGCAATTGATTCTCTCAGATCATTTTCGTCATCGGATGATTTGCCATTGAATTTGACAATTATATCTCCCGATTTAATTCCGCCCTTTTCGGCGGGAGAATCGTTGATAACATCGCCAACCAATACTCCCTTCTTTGACTTAAGATTCAGCGCCTCAGACATATCATCTTCGATATCCTGGATATAAACGCCTAACCACCCTTTACCGGAGCTTTCCTTGTCGGGCGAATCGCTGGCGAGAGCCGGCAGGAAAATCGCCCCAGTGAGGAGCAGAGCCCCAATCAGTACCCAATTCAGCCTTAGCAATTTCATATTATTCTCCTTTCGGTCAGCAAGTTTTGTTGTTATGATTTATTTTATGTAATCTTCTCCCAAAAGTTCCGCATTTCTTCCCATTCATAGCTATAATTCACTAATGTGATTTAAGTTATAGGATTATCATTGGATTCTGGAAAACTGCGCGAGTGAAGCTGGTTGGCCTTTCACCGGGGCACACAGCCATAACCCAAAATAAATAGGGCCAAAATAACTCATATCTAATTTTACCCTAATGTTATCTGAAAATTAGGCGCTTAATTGGCAGGTGTGAATGCGATGATTGAATAAGTCGTTGAGAGCTCTATGCCCTATTTTAATCGTCAGAATGGTCTTGACTTTGGCTGGGTATGGCCGCATTATTAAGGTAATGCTCTGGCATCGAGTATCTCCGCCATGCAGAATCCGAAGGAATTATTTGTAATGTAGCCAGGCAAAATATAAATCATCGGGATAGTGCGAGCATTTGGAAAAATATCATTTCAAACCGAAATCGCGAGTAAAGGAATTTGTTGGGGAGAAGCTAATAGCGATTAATGCCTTTGCGGCGCTTATTTGTATCTGCTTGATTTTTCTTTTCATTTTCAAAGAATCGATTCCAATCCTTACAAGTCCTGAAGTCAAACAGGAAGCCAGCCTAAATAAAATGGTATTTAAGCAGGAATATTACGAGGGACGTGATCCTAAATGGTCCTGGCAACCCAACTCGGAGGTCCCCAAATATTCACTTTTGCCCTTATTCCTCGGGACATTGAAGGCGGCGTTGGTGGCAATGCTGTTTGCGGTGCCATTATCCGTAGGAGCGGCTATTTATTCTTCGGAATTCGCATCTAAAAAATTAAGGGAAATAATCAAACCGGTAATCGAATTGCTCGCGGGAATACCATCTGTAGTTCTCGGTTTCTTTGCGTTGATTATTTTGGCGACCGCCCTGCAAACTGCATTTGGATTAAACTTTAGGTTAAACGCTATTAACACTGGTATAGCACTGGGACTGGCAGTAATACCGATTATTTTCACTATCGCTGAAGATGCGATGACATCTGTCCCCCGTTCTCTTCGCGAAGCTGCATTGGCGCTGGGGGCGAATCCCTGGCAGGTTTCGATGACTATGGTTTTGCCGGCGGCTTTGCCGGGAATTGCCGCAGGTGTTGTTCTTGGTTTCGGAAGGGCCATTGGGGAGACTATGATTGTCTTGATGGCATCAGGGAATGCGGCTATCGTTTCGGTTTCTCTTGCGGATTCCATCAGAACTTTTTCAGCGACCATAGCTTCAGAATTGGCGGAAGTAGTCTTTAACAGCGCTCATTACAATGTGCTTTTCTTTATTGGTACACTCCTTTTCATATTCACTTTTTTTGTAAATTTGGGGGGCGAATTGATTCTGGCCAGACTCAGGGAGAGACTTCAAGGTAAGACCAGATGAGCGAAACCAAATTGGCGCGGGCGTTTTTAGCCAAACCACTTACCCCGGGCATCCAATTCAAATCGAAATCGCAAGGATTAATCCCAAGAGGACTATCCTTGATGGCGGTAGTAATCATATTGGTAATGCTGGCCATTATATTATACAACATTGTCGCCGGTGGAATGGGTATTATAAGCTGGGATTTTCTCTCCAAGGCCCCTGAACATGGGATGGAAGAAGGCGGGATTTTTCCTGCGATTTTCGGGACGGTAGCCTTGGTAATATTGATGGTCATATTTGTGATCCCGATTGGCGTGTTATCGGCTATTTATCTTCAAGAATACACAACTCCGGATTCGAAAATAACCCGAATGGTGAGAATCGGGATTAATAACCTGGCAGGTGTGCCCTCAATTGTATTCGGGCTTTTTGGACTTGGTTTTTTTATCGGTTTTATTGGCAGAGGTATGGATACTTTCTTGAACAATGCACAGGGTCCCACTTGGGGCCAACCGGCGCTTATCTGGGCTGCGCTGACATTGGCGATTTTGACTTTGCCGGTTGTCATTATCTCTACTGAAGAGGCCTTGAGAATTATTCCCCGGGAACTCAAAGAGGCCAGCTACGCATTGGGCGCTACCAAATTACAGACTATTCGGAGAGTAATATTGCCGCAAGCTCTGCCGGGAATATTCACCGGCGGCATATTGGCTATTAGCCGTGGCGCAGGTGAGGTCGCCCCGATTATGTTCACAGGAGTAGCCTATTATCTGCCATACTTACCGAACAAGCTGAACGATCAATTCATGGAGCTGGGATACCATATCTATGTTATGGCAACGCAATCGCCCGATGTGGAAAAAACGAAGCCGATCCTCTATGGCACTGTCCTGGTGCTTTTGGTCCTGACATTCCTGTTGAATTTTGTTGCCATAATGATCAGGTCAAGAATCCGGATGAGACGTGTGGATGCCTGATAATATGACTGAAAATCGAATGGAAAATAAAAAACTGAGAGTTGAAGATAAAGAGACAGGGGAATCTCCTAACGCCATCAATAGCAATCTCAAAATGACAACCCGTGATCTTGATTTCTACTACGGTGCGAATCAGGCATTGGAAAAAATATCGCTTAACATCGAAGTGAATAAAGTAACTGCTTTAATTGGACCTTCGGGCTGCGGGAAATCAACTTTTTTGAGAACGCTTAATCGAATGAATGAGATTATTCCAGGGACCCGTATGGAAGGAGAAGTCAAACTTGATGGTCTGGATATCTATAACGATATCAAGGATGTTTCTGTAGTGAGAACGAAAGTGGGCATGGTTTTTCAAAAATCGAATCCGTTTCCCAAATCGATTTTCGATAATGTTGCGTATGGTCTTAAAGTCAACGGCATAAATAATAAAAGTATAATAATCGAGGCGGTTGAAGATGCTCTCAAAAGAGCCTTCCTCTGGGAAGAAGTGAAAGACAAGCTCAATCATAATGCGTATATGCTTTCGGGGGGTCAGCAACAGAGGTTGTGTATCGCCAGGGCGCTGGCCATTATGCCGGAAGTTATCTTGATGGATGAACCAGCTTCGGCTTTGGATCCTATTTCAACCTCCAAAATTGAGGATCTTATTGGCGAATTGAAGAAGAATTACACTATAGTAATCGTGACCCACAATATGCAACAGGCGGCGAGAATTTCTGATTTTACCGCGTTTTTCTATCAGGGGCAAATGGTGGAATTCGGCGTTACCAAGCAGATCTATACCAAACCCCTCAAGAAAAAAACCGAGGATTATATTACCGGCCGTTTCGGGTAAGAGAGGCAAATTATGACCCAGCATTTCCAGCGGGAAATAGACAAACTCAAAAAGAAAATATTATGCTTGAGCGCCTATGTTGAAGATAGCGTTCGGAAGGCTGTCAAGTCGGTTGGAGAAAGGGATGAGAAACTGGCGAGGGATGTCATTGAGACCGACCAGCAGATCGACCAAATGGAAGTGGATCTTGAAGAAGATTGTCTAAAAATCCTTGCATTGCATCAGCCGGTGGCCATAGACCTCCGATTTATTGTGGCGGTCCTCAAGATCAATAGTGATTTAGAGCGAATTGGGGACGAAGCGGTCAATATCGCTGAAAGAGCCCGCTTCCTATCTAGCAAGGAGAAACTGGACTTCCTGCTAGACTTCCCTCCGATGGCTGAAAAAGTGCAGTCGATGCTCAATAAGAGTCTTAGGTCCCTAGTCGATATGGACTCTCGAGCGGCCCGAGAGGTTTGCATATCCGATGATGAAATCGATGCTATCAATAAGCAGATGTTTATTAAGGTCCAGGAAAGGATGAAAATCCATCCTGAGGAGATTGAAAGATTGATTCCGCTTTTATCAGTATCCCGCTACTTGGAAAGAATTGCCGACCACGCGACCAATATTGCGGAGGATGTCATCTATATGGTTGAAGGAGTCATAACCAGACATGGCCATTCTCTGAGCAATTTGAGATCCAGTAATGAATAGAGTTGATTGGAAGAGGATATAGATTTCTTCATTCGAGTGAAGTCATTCTATTTATTTGCTCATATTTGAAGAACTCCGCAAACTTTTCAATCACTGTTTGAATAACCTCAGCGATTTCCACCCTCCTGCCAAGCATTGAAGAAAGAGAGCTCACGCCTGCATCGGTAATGCCGCATGGATTTATGAGACCAAAGTAGGAAAGGTCATTATTCACATTGAGGGCAAAACCGTGATAGCTGATCCATCGCCTTACTGCCACGCCGATGGCGGCCAATTTTGAATTGTCATTCCAAACGCCGGTGAACTTTTCCTTGCGCCCAGCCTCTAATCCAAAAACCTTGAGCGTCTCAATCAGAACGGTTTCGAGGTCGCGAAGGTACTTATGCATGTCTCGCCCTCGTCTGTTGAGATCAATTATCGGATAACCAACCAATTGCCCGGGGCCATGGAAAGTAACATCGCCGCCCCGCTCGATTTTATAGACCTTGACTCCCTTTTCTTTAAGTCGTTCTGTGGTGGCGAGGACATTTTCTTGTTTCCCGCCGCGACCGAAGGTAATGACCGGATTATGCTCCAGAAGGATTAGCGTATCATCAATTTCCCCTGCGGCGCGCTGGGCAACCATATCGTATTGGATATGAAGGGCTTCGCCATAATCGACAAGGCCGGGGGTGATTACATTAAGCGGGGGCATTATTCTTCTAATTAGTTTCAATGGATAGAAGATGGTGGGTCGATCATACGATTTATCAGGCTGAACCTGCTTCTCTGCACGTGGATTCATTGTCCGCGTTTGAACACTTCTGACCCACCCTACATTAGTCCCATTCAGCTCCCGGAATAGCGTCGTTCACGAGATTTCCCCAATTTGAGTCATATTCTCCTTTTTCGACCCATTTCCTAAATGACGACCATTGCCAATCGAATGGGTTCTTAACATAGCCATGTTTAACGGGATTATAATGAATATAATCCAAATGTTTTTTGAAATCATTTTCGTCCCTGATTGTATGTTCCCAAAATCTCCGTTGCCAGACCAACTTTTCTCCTTTTCGCTCTCTACTGCTATTGGCTTGAGGGCCCAAAAAACTTTGGTTTTGGAATGCAATCAATTTCGTAAACATCTGTTTTATCAATCGCCAACGTGTGGAATAATCACAATCGTCTTCCGGAAGAGTACATAAAACATGAATATGGTCAGGAAGAATCACGATCGCTTCCGTTTCAAATGGTTTGTTCACGCAGGTCTTCAACAGAGACTCCCTAAGCATTTGAATTGAAGCATCATTGACAAAAATTGGAGTTCGGCCGTAGCTCACTACCGTGAAGAAAAAGCTCGTGTTAGGTTCTCTTGATCTTATATAGCGCGACATATCGACTCCACGTAGGGTAGGTCAGGGATATATGATAGAGCACAAAACATATTTCACGGCAATCTTTATGCAAAACCAAGCATATTTTTCATTGACCCACCGTTTCAATGGATAGAAGATGGTGGGTCGATCATACGATTTATCAGGCTGAACTTACTTCTCTGCACGTGGATTCATTGTCCGCGTTTGAACACTTCTGACCCACCCTACTCAAGGTGCATTCAATTCACAATATGTATCGCCCTTTTAAACACGTTCAATGCCGCTTCGCCGATCGCTTCGGTCATTGTCGGATGGATATGAATCAATGAGGCGACGTCCTCTGATGTTCCATTGAACGCCATCACCGCCACTGCCTCAGCGATAAGGTCGGAAGCATGGGGACCAATGATGTGCATACCGAGCAACTCGTCGGTTTCGGCGTCCGCAATCACTTTGACAAATCCATCTATTTTCTCCATCCCAATTGCTTTGCCCAAAGCCCGGAATGGGAATTTGCCTACCTTATACTTAATTCCCTTTTCCTTCGCCCGCTGTTCGGTCAGACCAATGGCGGAAATCTCCGGATCGGTGAAAACCGCATAAGGGACGTGCTCAAAATCAACCGCGGCCGGTTTTCCGGCGGCAACATCGGCGGCGACAATTCCCTCATGCGAAGCCTTGTGCGCCAGCAAAGCTCCGCCGACCACGTCGCCAATGGCGAATATATTTCCCACCGACGTCCTCATTTTGTTGTCAACGGTGATGAATCCCTTCTTGTCGGTGGTGACGCCGATTTTCTCCAAGCCGAGATTATTGGAGTTCGGTTTCATTCCGATGGCCGCTAACACCCGGTCGAATTGAAGTGTTTCGCTCTTGCCATTGATGTCTTCCACGGTGACGTCGACAGCGTTGCCGGAAATCCTGGCTTCCTTCACTTTGGTGGAAAGCTTTAGCGTGATTCCCTTTTTCTTCATCGCTCTGCCGATGGTCGCCGACACTTCCTCATCGGCGGTGGCCATAAGTGAGGGGAGCATTTCGACAATCGTCACTTCGCTTCCGAGAGCGTGATAGACATCTGCCATCTCACAGCCGATGAAACTGCCGCCGATAACGCCGAATTTATCGGGAATACTCTCGATTTCCAGAGCTTCTTTGCTGGTGATGATATATTTGCCATCAATATCCACCCCGGGGATTGAGATGGGGGATGCGCCGGTGGCAATGACCGCCTTGTCGAAATTGATCAGCGCCCGATTTTTATGTTTGTCGGTTATGGTCAGACTGTTTTCTGATTCGAGGCGCGCCGTGCCAGAAATTATATCAATTTTGTTCTTCTCCAGAAGCATTTTCACGCCGCCGACAAGTTGTTTTACCACGGCGTTCTTTTTCTCCCGAAGCTTATCAGTATTCCATTTGACCTCACCGCCCAGTTCGATACCATAATTGCCGGCGCGCTGGATGTGGTCATAAATCTCGGCGGCATGGAGCAAAACCTTCGACGGTATGCAACCCCAATTCAAACAGACACCGCCCAGAATTTCCTTCTCGATAACGGCGGTTTTCAGCCCGTTCTGTGCCGCACGTATCGCGCAGACATAGCCGCCCGGACCGCCTCCGATTATGATAATGTCGTATTTCTTATCAGCCATATAATTCCATCCTATTCCATCAAACTACATTCAGAAGCCAGAGTTCTGGATGCTCGAGATATTCGATGAGCCGGCGCAGGAATTGCACGGCGTAGCCGCCATCTACGACGCGATGGTCAAATGATAGCCCCAGGTTCATAATAGGCCTGATAGCTATTTGACCATCGATTACAACCGGTTGCTCTTTAATTTTATGTACTCCCAAAATTGCCACTTGCGGGTAGGCGATTATCGGGGTGGAGGCAGTCGCGCCGTACATACCGGCATTAGTGATCGAGAAAGTGCCTCCGGTAATATCATCCATTTTGAGCGCATCTTCATTGGCTTTTTTGCCCAATTCAGCAAGCTCTTTCGTGATTTCGAGAAAATTCTTGCGGTCGGCGTGCTTAAGGACCGGCACTATCAGGCGATTATCGCGGCCAACAGCGAACCCAATATGATAGTATTTTTTAATCATCAAAGTTTGGCCGTCATCGGAAAGCTGGGAATTCACCAAGGGGAAATCCTTAAGGGCGAACACGGTAGCTTTCACCAGGAAGGGCATATAGGTGGGCCGAAGGTTAAATTTTTGTTCGATAACGGGAACATATTTCTTTCGCCAGCCGATTATCTCCGACATATCGGCTTCATCGAAAGTGGTTACATGCGGTATGGTGAATGCGGACTGCACCATATGTCCGGCGATAACTTTGCGAACGCCGGTGAAAGGGACAACTTCAACATCCTCAGCCTCAGGCCACACGAATGCCGGCTTGAAATCGACAGTGTGACGTTGTTCGATATATTTTAGAATATCGTCCTTGGTTACCCTGCTGTCGCGTCCGCTTCCTTTAAGTTTGCGAAGATCTATATGGTGCTCGCGCGCCATCCTTCTCACCAGTGGAGAAGATTTCACGAGCTTGATTCCGCCTTCAACATCCTCTGTAGGGGCATGCATCCCGGTCCGTTTCTGATGCTCCATAACCTGGATAAACGCTTCATCGGGCTCTGGAGATTTCTGCTCCTCGGGTTTTTCCGGTATATGCTTGTCATCGGCCTCAGTTTGAAATGCCTTGCCCTCCTTGACGGCGCCCTCAGCCACTTCCATAAGGGCGAGCACTTCACCTACCGGGACAACGGTATCAGGTTCTGCCAGTATCTTGGTTAATTTGCCATTGGCCGGAGATGGAATTTCAACATTAATTTTGTCGGTCATTAATTCCACCAACGCCTCATCAAGTTTGACATCCTCTCCCACCTTTTTTAACCACTTTACGATTGTGCCCTCGACGACCGATTCCCCCAAGGGCGGCACTTGTATTTTCAACTCCATTTTTACCTCCTTACAGATCCTTAATACGTCATCAATTCACGGACGGCATCGGCAATTTTATCGGGATTGGGCAAATAGAAATGCTCCATGGGTGGCGCAAATGGAATCGGGGGAACATCCAGGCCACAAATCCGAGTAACTGGAGCATCGAGATATTCAAAAATGTTTTCGGTGATAAAAGCTGAAATCTCACCGCCGACTCCTCCGGTCTTGGGCGATTCATGCACGACTGCCGCCCGGCTGGTCTTTTTCACCGATTCCAATATCGCTTCCTTATCATAGGGCAGCAATGTCCTTAAGTCCAGCACCTCAGCATCGATTCCTTCCGAAAAAAGGATTTCCGCCGCCTTAAGGCAATGATGCATCATATAGCCATAGGTAATCAGGGTCACATCTTTGCCATCACGCTTAATGTCGGCTTTTCCGATGGGGACTGTGAAATCATCCTCCGGAAGTTCCTCTTTAATGGTGCGATAAAGCCGTTTATGCTCGAAAAATATTACCGGATCATCGCTGCGTATCGCCGATTTCAATAAACCCTTGGCATCGTAAGGCGTCGATGGCAAAATTACGATCATTCCCGGAGTGTTCACAAACCAGGCTTCATTTATTTGTGAGTGATAGATACCC
>PFXJ01000100.1 GCA_002791595.1 candidate division Zixibacteria bacterium CG_4_9_14_3_um_filter_46_8 | reverse complement strand
AATCTTCTAAAGCACTTTCTTTTTCATGGCAAGCCAGCTTTTTCAACAAGCCCTGGAGAGGGGTGGCCGAAGGCCGGGGTGTGTCCATCCAGTGGTAGGCAGATGTCCTCTCATCTGCTTACCACAAATAATTCCCACAGCAAGCTGTGGGGCACCCTGGTGAGGTGATTCTCCCCGTGTTGAAACACGGGGTCTCATTATTGGAATGCATTCCGCCTAGGGATGGTCCCGTTTCATCGTGACCAAAGATAATCGGATGCGACCAAGCGCCCATTCTCTTATTTGACTGCTTGGAATCAGTATGCCAATCTCTATCCGTAATTATAAGCTTTATAGAAATCGCTTGACGATTACGAGATTTTGCTTATTTTGAATCATATACACATAGCTACTGGGCGTTTTCTTCAAAATGAAGCGGAGGTTACGTATGAGAAAGATTTTACTAATCATTTGTTGGCTGGTGCTGTCCCACCAGACTGCTTTCGCCAGAACTGCCGGGGAATTGATCTGGGTCTATCAAGGTCCTAATGATCATTGTGTTTGCGTGATGGGTTTCTCGGATGTCAATGCCGACCAGCATCCGGATGTAGTAGGTATCTGGGGAAATTCCGCCTATCAAGGCGACCATAATCTCTATTGTTTATCCGGGCCGGGAATAAATGGTAATCCACAGGTTATTTGGTCTGTTGGCCCGCAAGGAGGAGTTTCTTCCGGGGGTGGCTATGGCGACCAATGTTTATCATATTATACTGATAACGATAATGATGGCATCAATGAGATTCTGCTTGGCACTGCCTGGGGCGGCCGCTGCGCGTTTTTGATCAATGGTTCCGATGGCGCAACTGAATGGGCCTATGATACTTATATCAATGCACCCAGTGGATGGTGCTATTCAGTGGAGATGATTGGCGATCTGAATTACGATGGCATTCCGGATGTTTTGGCTGGATTTGGATCAGAGCATGATGCCGCCGTGGCTCTATCAGGACAGGATGGTTCAGTTTTGTGGAAATTCCAGGCGAATGATGCGGTATTCGCCGTAACATCGATTAGCTCCATAAATTATGATCCGGCACCGGAGGCAATTATCGGTACCGGCGACCTGATGGATGACCGAGTAGTATGCATTGACGGAGCCAGCAATGGCATTGGAACTGTCTTATGGCAATTCCACGCCGGGGAATCGATATGGGACGTGGCAGGTTTCGTTGATATCGATAGTGATGGCTTTCAGGATGTTTTGGCCGGTTCCTGGTCAAATTACGTATACTGTCTTTCCGGGATTAATGGCAATTTAATCTGGCAATCCTCTGTTGGCGACAATGTTATGGCTGTCGAAGTCGGTGATGACCAAAATGGGGATGGTGTGCCTGAAGTCCTTGTGGCCAGTTGGAATAATCTGATTATCTCTCTGGATGGGCTTACTGGCGTCACAAATTGGACCACCCTCGTAGGTAGTTTAAATGGCGGCGACGTCTGGACTATTCACGGAGTTCAGGATGTAAATAATGATGGTATCGATGAAGTCGTGGCCGGTAGTTTTGATCAGAATGTCTATCTGTGCAGTGGGATTGATGGGGCAATTATGTGGCAATATAATACCGGCAACCGTTTGAAATCGGTGCGTCCTGCCGGAGATTTGGATGGCGATGGGAAATGTGATATTATCGCCGGTACACAATTCCTATACAGCGGAGGCGGCGGGAAAATGTTCGCGATTTCAGGCGGCACCGCCTTGGCCTTGGATATCAATATGATTCCGGATAATAGTCCGGTGCAAGTCCCAGCGGGCGGTTCATTTGGCTATACAGGCATCTTGATTAATGGTACCAATCAACCACAAAGCGCCGATGTCTGGGTTATGGTGAATGTGCCAGGTTACGGAATATTCGGTCCCATACAGCAGTTGAATAATGTGACGCTGGCGGCTCTGGATACTCTCACTGTTCACGTTAGCCAGGCGGTGCCCGGCTATGCGCCAATAGGACCGTATTTCTACATAGCTTATTGCGGCGATTATCCTTCGACCAAGAACGATTCCGCCTTTTTCCAGTTCACCGTTACCGCCGGTTTCGCAGGAGACGATGCTTGTGCCGAGTGGCATTCCGAAGGATGGAACGAGCCGATCGCCAATGCCAATTTCAGCATCATAAATGGCCCACAACACCCTCTGGAATTTGACTTATTCGGGAGCTACCCCAATCCATTTAATGCCTCCACAAACATTAATTTCTCGCTTGAATACGGAGGAAAAGTTGATCTTACAATTTATAATGTTATGGGGCAGAAGGTGGCCCATCTCGTGGATGGATATCTGCCCGAGGGTTCCCATAGTGTGAACTGGGAAGCGGCTGAAGCCCCCAGCGGGATTTATTATGCCAAGCTGAATCATTTCGGTGAAACGATGACAACGATGATAACTTTAGTGAAGTAGCATTGTTTCTTAATGTAACTATACTTAACCAATTGGGAATCATAGAGATGAATGGCGTGGGAGGCGTTTTAATTCCGTAGATCAAGCCTGCTTGGGGCTTGACATTCCTCTTATTCCCCTCTCAAGAGGGGTGGCCGAAGGCAGGGGTGTGTTCTTTTCATGGGAAAACACACACCCCGTCTCCCCGATTGCATCGGGGATCCACCCCTCTAAAAAGGGGATTCAAATGCTATTGCGTCCACAGTGGCCAAAACTTAAATTCAATTCGAAATGTCGCCATTTTGTCAACAGTCCGACTCCTTCTCCCATTAATTGGGAGAAGGAGTCGGAGGATGAGGTAGCTTGTGGGGTTACGCCCTCATCCGTCCCCGCTTTAGAGAGTGTTGAAAAAGCAGAGGTGGGTCGAGGTCTTGACCCCGACCTGGACGCCAATGGCGTTCATAAATTATTGGATTGCAGGGGTCAAGTCGAAGATCCCGATTAATCGGGGACCCCTGCCTACCCACCCATATTAATCAAAGAGATAGATTCGTGCTTCTGCGGAAATGGTATGTGGAAGAAGCCAAGAAACCACATTTTTAACACGCCCGAGAAGATCGCCCCTGTTAATTATATAATTATCAGTAAGTTATGAATAATATTAGCACGCCGCGCTCTCGAATAAGTATGGTATTGGGAATTATTACTAATTTTATGATAAATTTTACTTGACAAAGGTTATGGCAGGATATATATTAGGAATAAATTATTGGCACTTTTAGCCAATCACTATTTCTACATTTGTAATTCGATGCAATTGAGCAGATTTTATTTTCATATCCTTTCATATCCTGATCCAATTAGCTCTAATAGATTGAATAGATGGAGCCAAAAATTGTGGCGTTCATAAGAAAAAAAAGACTTGACATTACTGGCTGAAGTATTATATTAGGCACAGCAACGACGATGGGACAGAAAACCTAATCAGATATAAAATTTTTCTACCCTAATCTCGGTAAAAAGAAAAAGATAAAATCATCAGGTCTCGATTTCCGAGGACGGCTGAGCAAAAAGCTTGACTTGTAGCAATTAGAATAATTTCTCTTAACACGGGCTATTTCTTAAGGCTTCTAAACAACATTAACTCTTAAAAGAAGGAGATTTGGTATGAAACACATTGGCGTAACAGTGTCGGTCGTGCATCATGCTGTGAGCCAGCATTGTCTTCGCCTAACTGCTTTTAGTGAGAGAACCTTATTACATAAGGTTTTATTGTTAACCTAAATCATTAAAGAGGAAGTTTAGAGATTATGAGAAAACTCACCCTTACTTTGCTGGTTGCAATGATGTTTGTATTTGCTGGCACCGCATTTGCCTATAATCTGGGCAATGTGAACCATGCCAATAATATTCTTTCGACAAACAAGATTGACAACAAGGCTCCTTATACTGGCGCCCCGTACGTGAATCCTGATGTGGTTTTGCAGGGTGGAGACACCTTTGCGACTGCCACCGATATCGCTTCGTTGCCATATAGCAACGTTGGAACGACCACTGGTTATGTCAACGACTATGATGCAGTTTGTCCGTACACCGGTTCCACTGCTCCGGACGTGGTTTACAAATATACCCCGACTGCAAACGTGACCGTTGATATCACCCTTTGCACCAACAGCGCTTTTGACACCAAGCTGTATGTGCATGCCAACAGTTATGTTTATGGCGCGCAGATTGCTTGCAGCGACGATGCCTGCAGCAGCCCGAGCTATGCAAGTTTTGTTTCCGTGGTTTATGGCGTAGCGCTGACCGTCGGCAACACTTACTACATCACTGTTGATGGTTACGGAGCTTCCGCTGGCGCTTACACCATCGATATCTCTGCGGCTGTGCCCTGCGATCCAATCTGCCCTCCAGGCGGAACAGTTGAAGGCGAGCCGGTCTGCGCTGATAACTATGTTGACCACTACAATGGTGGTTGCAACAGCACCCCGAACGTGTTCCAGCCGATTGCCTGCAACGAGATTATGTGCGGAACTTCCGGCACATTCTTGATGAATGGCTCCAGCTATCGTGACACCGACTGGTTCACGCTCACTTTAGGCACTGCCCAAACTTTGACTTGGACTGCGGTTGCCAATATGCCGACCTTGATTTTCATCATTGATGATGGTTCCGGCACTTGCACTGACTATTCGATTTTAGGCAGTGCCACTGGTATGAATTGCGACACTGTGAGTTTAAGTGCGTCAGTTCCTGCTGGCACCTACTATTTGTGGATTGGTCCGTCAATATTCGGTACTGGCGCTCCATGCCCAGCCAACTACGTCGCTTGGGCAACCTGCACCGCTCCCCCGGAGCCGTGCGTGGTCAACTGCCCGCTGGGTGGTATTCCTGAAGGCGAGCCGGATTGCTATGTCGGTTATGTCGATCACTACAACGGCGGTTGCAACAGCACTCCTTTTGTATTCCAGCCCATCGCCAGCGGCGACACGATTTGCGGCACCTCTGGTGTGTTCGGCAACTATCGTGACACCGATTGGTACACGATTGATGTGACCACGAACTGCGATCTGAGCTGGAGCGGCAAGGCCGAATTCGGTCTGTTGCTGTTCATCATCGGCGCCGGTTCCGGCAACTGCACTGACTACAGCATCCTGACCTACGGTATCGCTGATCCTTGCTCGACTCTGACCTTGACCTATGCGGCCACTCCTGGCACTTACTATTTGTGGATCGGCCCGAGTGCTTGGGACGCCAACTGGGCATGTCCGAGCGACTACGTAGCTTGGGTAGATGGTTGCGGCGCTCCAGTGCCGTGTTGCGATGTTTTCATGGTTCCGGATAACTCCCCCGTGGTGGTTCCGCACGGTGGTACCTTTGGATTGACCGGTAATGTCGGCAACCCTGGTGCCGCTCCGTTCCTAACTGATGTCTGGGTTGGTGTTGTCTATAATAACGTGTTCTATCAACTCTGGCTGTTCAACAACATACCCCTTAATCCCGGTCAATACATCCAAGCACACTTGAATCAGGCGGTGCCGAACTATGCTCCTCCGGGAACATATATCTATAAGTCATACTGCGGTGACAAACCGACCAACAACAAGTGCGATTCGGATCAATTCAACTTCACCGTGACCGGTGCCCGTGTTGATGGCGGTTCCAATGATTGGACATTGGAAGGTGGATTTAACGGCGTTGATATGCCTACCGAGTATGCTTTGGTTGGCAGTTATCCGAACCCGTTCAATGCCACTACCACTATCACTTATGCTATGCCGACTGCCGGCAATGCCACCCTTGAGGTTTATAACCTGATGGGTCAGAAAGTAGCAACCTTGGTGAATGGCTACAACGAAGCTGGCCAGCACAGTGTAACCTGGGATGCCGCTAACTACTCTTCCGGTATTTACTTCTCCAGGTTGACTGCTGGTGATCAAGTATTCACTCAGAGAATGACTCTGTTGAAGTAATACTATCTTCTATTTAAGAACGGGCGGTGATTTACCGCCCGTTCTTCTTTTTGATGAAATAATCTCGAAAAAGAATAATATTGGAAATTGTAGGTCTGAACTGAGCTTGCCCCAAAAAAGCCGAGTAGGTCAAGCCCACTTGGGGCTTGATTCCTTAAGAATATCCGTCAAGACACGGAGGTCTTGACCTACGAAACTGTGGATTTATCTCTTAATGGTTATTTTGCTGGGAATACGTGAGGATTCTGGAACTCCCCGGGAGGACTCTCTTATGTCGATCATTCTGCCGCCCGGGATGTCAACTGAAATCGGCTTACTTATATGACCCAACCGTATCAAAATGTCCTTTATCCGATGAGCGCTCTCTTGGATTATGGCAATCTTGGATTGAGTTTTATGGTCAAGGTCGTAGTTCCCCTTAATCAATAGCTCGGTAGTGCCTATTATGGTCGTAAGCGGGTTGTTTATTTCATGATTGACGGCAATAGAGGTCTGTGATAGCGCATCCAGCCATTCTTCCTCAGTCTGGGTCTTGTGCAAAATGGCATCGATATAGCTCTTCCTATTTGATTCCAGCAATCGTCTTAAGGCAGGAATCAGGCTGGCAGGATATTCATCGTCCTTGAGAACGAAATCAAATTGGTCCGATTTTAATTGAATCAGGGACTGCTCTTCGTCGCTGTCACGTATGGCGAGAACTGCCGGGATATCCACCCCCCCCCGCTTCAATCGAAACCATAAGGAAAGCCCGTCGATGTCGGGGAGGTCATAATTAACGATAAGGAGATCATATTCCTTGTAATTCGCAATGTCCAAGCCTTCGCTACTGCTTGAAGCCACATCCAGCCATTTGATGCTGAAAAATTTTTTTAGTTCGGCCCTGACCAGGAAACTTAGAAAAGGGTCTTCTTCGATGATGAGAAACTTAATTCCACCGTTGTTGTTTCGATTTAGCGAAATCATTTGGATTTTCTGAAATTATGCCGGGCTTCGTTATTCCAAATTACCGCGAATTATAGTTCATCTGATGAGGACAGCTTTGGTGATGCCATCATATAGCGGCGTCCTAATCACACAGATATAAACCCCTGCGGCTATGTCATTTCCATTATCATTATCGGCATCCCAACGGCAATTATTAATTCCCTGATGAGTGGAGACGGCCGGGATCAGGATTTGACGAATACTCTCGCCCGAGACTGTGTAAATCGAGATTCGGGTTTGAGCCGGCGCGGGTAGATAGAAGCTAAAGTCTGTGCCGGTTTTGAATGGATTAGGATAGTTTCTGAAGTAAGAGGAATAATCGACAGGAGGTTGGAGGACATTTATTAATACTGAATCGGCGATATCCTGGGTGACATCCCTAATAACCAGACGGTGCATCCCCCTATCCTGTGTAGTCGATAATAAAGCGGTATAGTTGCCGGCGGCTTCCTCGATGAAGTTCGCTTCAATAATTATGCTTTCCTCAGGAAATATCGTTAATTCCAGCGAATCTCCGGAGTGGGGACCATCTGGACCTCTTAATTTCAAGGTGACGGTAAACTCTTCTCCGCCGGTAAATACCGGATGCCGGGGCGCAATAATTCTGAAAGCACCGCTGGCTTTAATGGCATCTATGATTCCCCATCCGTAGAGAGTGTCGGGGCTTTGCGCAAGGGATGAGTAAGAATGGATGGTATCTATTATATTCCCGGGAGTCAAATTCCCTTGGGATGCCTGTAGAATAAGTGCGGCCGCCGAAGCGGCCAGGGGGGTGGCGAATGAGGTGCCGGTCAGATAGCCATAAGAATGCTCAGTCTGGCTTGTGGCGCAAAACACATCCAATCCTAAAGCCATTATGTCAGGTTTTATCCTGCCGTCGGAAGTTGGTCCCATTGATGAGAAATCCTTACGGATTCCAAGCGAATCAACTGCGCCGACAGCCAAGACCGAGTCTCCGTCAGCCGGAGAGATTATATATCTCCAACTCCCATTTCCTTCATTCCCGGAGGCATTGACGACCAAAATCCCTCTGCTGGCGGCGATATCGGCGGCGATAGTGGTGACAGCGGTATTGCCGTCCATATCCCCGTAAGAATACCATTGAGTATATCCAAGGGACGAGCTGATGATGTGCGCGCCCAATGAGTCAGACCATTCGGCGGCGGCTACCCAGTTGTCTTCTTCGATACGGATTTCGTTTTGGACTATCTCTGTTTTGGCAAGAGCAAAATCCGCCCCATAGGCTCCGCCGACAATAGTTCCGGGGAGATATGCTGAAAGACAGGAAAATGCGGAAGTGCCGTGGATTCTTTGAAAATCATCGCCATCCTGAACATCCTGATCATTATTGATGAAATCGAAAGCTGCCACAAGGCGATTATTGGTCATCAGCGAATCGAAAGCTTGATGGTCTAAGTAAAATCCAGTATCAAAAATAGCAATGAGAATCCCCTCACCGGTGAACCCAAGCCTGTGAAGCTGGATGATTCCGATTTGAAACAGTTGATCAAATGAAAGACCATAAGAACTGTCGGCGAGATAGTTCCGGTTTGTCTGCTGAGTCAGAATTGCATCTGGCGGTCTTCTGAGGGTTGCGACCGGTTTTATGTCCCGCACGCAGGGTAGATTCGCAATCATTTGCAGTTGGGAAGGATCGGCAGTCACAGAGACCGCATTTAGCCATTTGGAGACGCGATAGATTTCGGCCCCAAGTTTCCTGACATTCTCGATATAACCATTGTATATCGGCAAATCATAATTATCGATGGCGATTCCCATTTTCCCCCGGCGGTCGAGTGCGCGTGCGGAGAGTTTTTTCTGAGCGATAACATTCATTTCACCGGTGGTACGAATGACAGGGCCTTTGTCAGCAAGAAATACCCAATAGCGGTCATTTCCGAAAGAGGGCCGAGAATTTTCGGAGGCGGAATTTCCTGTGAGGAGCAAGAGTAATAAAGGAACGACAACTCCATAATATTGATGGAGTCTTGCTGATTTGAGCGCCAGGGCCATAATTTTCATTTTCAATAACCATCGCAAAATAGGGGATAGCCGGGGATTAAAGCTAATAAAAAAGGAGATCATCCAAATTGATTGTTTGGGATGAAATTAAACTATCGAATATCGATTAGCAAAATCAGCCTCTTTCTCAAGGCGCAATTTTTATAGCCGATTATCATAATTGAGGAACAAATGGCCGCAATATTAATCAGCAAGTCGATTTCCTCTGAGGAAATCTTAATAGACTCCATTTCAGGGCCGCAGTTGGGGCAATCCAAGCGGCATGAGCATGATTGTCTGATTGGCGACTCTCTGGAGATAGCCGAAATCCGCAAGATGATCGACCGCGTGGCTCCTGAAAATGATTCGATACTGATAGTGGGAGAATCCGGAACCGGAAAAGAGTTGGTAGCGAGGCTGATTTATCGAAATAGCGGACGCCGAGAGAAAGCATTTCTATCAGTGAACTGCGAAACCATGCCGGATCCGCACCTGGATTTGGAGTTGTTTGGGCAGGAAAATGAAGCTCATACAGGCATAAATGGACGGAATCCGGGCATTATCGAACAAGGTGATGGTGGAACGGTCTTTCTTGACGAGATTGCCGATATGCCGATGACGACGCAGGGCAAAATACTAAGGATTTTGCAGGAGCAAACTTTTGAGCCATTGGGAGCAAACCGGACAATCAAGACTGATGTGAGGATTATAGCCGCCACCAATAAGAGCCTGGTGACTGCCATCAAGGAAAATAGATTTAGAGTGGATTTGTTCTATCGCTTAAAGATGGCGTCGATTTATCTGCCTCCATTGCGGGAAAGAAAAAGCGATATTCCCCTTCTGGCAAATCATTTTCTGAAGTATTACAGTGGTGAATGTGGACGCAGATTCGATGGGATAGACCCTGACGCTATGGGGCAGTTGATGGCCTATCCATGGCCTGGAAATGTGCGTGAATTGGAAAACAATGTGCATACGGCGGTAGTGATGTGCAAGGGAAAGACGTTGCATCCGGAACATTTCCCAGTGCTGGCGGAAAAGCCCGAAAAAATATCAATTGGCCCGGAAGAGATGGAGGATGGTTATGCAAAATTATTTGATGATACTATTAATCCTGTCTTTAACAAAGCGGCATCGATATCCGGCGGGCATGTTTATCATCACTTGATGGCGGCGATGGAAAAAGCGCTTTATTCGGCCGCCTTGAAATACTGTGGTTCGAATCAAGTGAAGGCTTCAGCCTTGCTTGGCGTATCCAGAAATACGCTGAGAGACAGAATCAAGAGGTTCAGCTTGTATTGATTTGATTGACTTAATCATAGCGAGGGATGCGACTCCCTTTCTAAGTCAATTGAAATTGTACCCGCCGTTCGGAGGGGGGCGGCGGTACCGGGCCGATTCCGGGAAACTTGGAATCGGCCTAATTAATTTGGGCCGCTTATTAATCTTTATGAATGGAAGTTCGATTCGAAGTTCGTTAGAAGTGGGTAAAGGAGGATGCCGCCGGAAGCGGTTTAATGCCATCCTTGGTCTTGATGCAGACTCCCCTGCCACTTCTAACTTCGCCGACAATGGTGATTGGGGCTTTGAATTTGCAGAGGCTTATGTTGGATTGGTACACTTTGGGGAAAGTGAACAAAAGAGCATAATCTTCTCCGCCCGCTAAAGCAAGCTCCACCGGGCGTTGATCCCATTCGCGGCAAAATTCCCTCAATGGCTTGCTGATGGGAATACGATTCTCTTCAATCACTATTTTCACTTTTGATTTCTTGGCGATATGATTTAGTTCCGAAGATAACCCATCTGATATATCGATCATAGAATTGATTCTCAGGGCTTGATGGAGAGCAACAGCTTCTGCCAAAAGAGGTTCAGGTTGAAGATGGGAAACGACTATTTTTTCTTTATAGGCACGATCACTAATTACCATTTTCCCGTTTATTGATTTGGATAAAAGGAGTATCGAGCCTGCCATCGATTCGCCAATCGTGCCGGCCACGGCGACCAAATCGCCCGGTATTGCCCCACTGCGTAGAATAGGTTCCTGGTCGGATTCGCCCAATACAGTGACATTGACAAAAATCCGGGATGGAGACCTGACCGTGTCGCCTCCGACAATGGGACAGTGATATTTTTTTGAACAGCGTCGCAGGCCCTTGGCGAAATCAAGCACGAAATCGAGTTCGATATTAGACGGAACGCCAAGGCTTACTACCGCGGCTACCGGTTTACCTGCCATAGCGGCGATATCGGAAAGGCTCACCGCCAATGATTTATATCCTAAGAGAAAGGGCTTGCTATAGTGCAAATCGAAGTGGACATCTTCAATCAGGGCGTCGGTGGTTAGAAGATACCATTTATCACCCCTATGGATCACAGCGCAATCGTCACCAATGCCGCTTTTGATATCCCCAGTCACTGGAAATAATTCGGCAAATTCCTCAATGAGGCCAAATTCTCCTATATCTTTGATTTTTCTCATAATCCAAATTTACACCAAAATGCAGTGATTGGCAATGGTCCAAATGAAAATGCTCCGGGAATTAATCGCTGGGGCCATAAGGAGTGGTTCTATATCGACGAATATAGCAACTTTCGGTTTAATGGCTGGCGGCAACGGGACGATTTAGGGATGAACTATAGGTGTGCTTGAAGGACTGCCGGGATGTTGTCGAGGGGTTGGATTGAATCGATGGCGCCGATTTTAATGGCTTCTTTCGGCATACCAAAAACGACGCTGGTATATTCATCCTGAGCAATCGTATATGCGCCATTCTGCTTCATCTCCAGAATTCCTTGAGCCCCATCACTTCCCATTCCAGTAAGGATTATTCCTATGGCATTAGCGCCGGCGTATTTAGCTACGGATTTAAATAGAACTTCCACTGAGGGTCGATGGCGATTTATAAGAGGTCCTTTCTTGACAAGAACATGATATTTGGCTCCGGATCGATTTAGCATCATATGGTAGTTTCCGGGAGCAATCAGGGCCTTTCCCGGAATAACCGAGTCGCCGTCCTTAGCTTCCTGGACCTCCATTGGGCAGGTCTGATTAAGCCTTTCTGCGAATGAGCGCGTGAAATTTTCCGGCATATGCTGGACGATTACAATGCCGGCGGTATCTGCCGGCAAAGCCGAGAGGAGAAGCTGGAGTGCCTGGGTCCCACCGGTCGATGCTCCGATGGCCACTACCTTCTCCGTAGTCCTGGTGAGCGATAATTTTTGGTGATTGTGGATTACGGCATTTATTGTGGCTGGCTTCTTGGCAAGGTTGACTTTAGCGGCCGCTTTTATTTTTTCAATTAATTCTATTGACATATCACTCACAGAGTAGGCGCTACCGGGTTTGCACATAACTTCCACGGCCCCGGCATCAAGAGCTTCCATAGCCAGGTCGCCGCCTCTTGCGGTCAATGAAGAAACCACTACTGCTGGTATAGGATAATATTTCATTAACTTGCGAAGGAATGCGATTCCATCCATCCGGGGCATTTCGACATCCAGGGTGATAACATCTGGTTTCAGACTGACTATCTTGTCTCTCGCCACGTATGGATCAGGGGCGGTTCCCACAACTTCAATTTCGGGATCTCGTGCCAGCTCCGCAGAAAATATTTTACGGACGACGGCGGAATCGTCAACTATGAGCACTTTAACGCCCATAAACTTTAGCCTCCAATTTAAGGATAACGATTAAAGGGTAGTCCTCAACCATGCTGCAGGCGTAAATCCCGCTTTCGATCCTTGAAAACAGTTCATCCTTGCTGATCTTTTCCGCCTTAGGAGCTGAGAGATTGAATTGCTCTTCGTCGCCGAATATCTCTGTTAAGAATTGTCCGGTGATTATATTCAGTGTTTCTTTGGCGGCGTCTGTATATTCCTCTTCTGATATTCCATTTTGGGTTTCTTTACCCAGGAAATTAGCATATAACTCAAGGCAGAATTCCTCGGGAATGATTAAGGACAGCTCCCCATGCTCGATCCCGCTAAATGACAGCGAAACCGACAGCATTTTCTGATCCTCAAAAACTATTCCGGCGGTCAGGTCGGCAGGTTCTGGGAATACGAATGCAATCTGTTCGAGGACCCGGCAGGTTACCGTGTTTAATGCTTCTTTAAATTCTGGATTACTCATGCTTCACCCCTAATACTTTGTCGATTTTTTCACCCACAGATTCGGGGAGGAAAGGCTTCCTTAGATATTCCTTGATCCCCTTGGATTTCAATTGATCCATTCGAGTGGTGCTTCCGTCTGTGGAAATTATGATCACTGGGATAGTTTTGAGAAGGTCGTCTTTGGCCATCTCCTCAACCAACTCGATGCCGGTCATCACCGGCATGTTTATATCCGATAAGACCAAATCTATCCAATTATTGAGAAGGACATCCAAAGCCTCTTTGCCATTGGCGGCTTCATAGATTTGGTCGATGTCCAACTTGGTCAGCCTTAATGTCTTTATGATTATTGAACGAATAGCTTTTGAATCATCAACTAATAGGATATTGAAAGCCATAATATCACCACCTTCCGGCCAGTTGCTCGACAGGCATTTCTTTGAATATGTCGTCTATACTTTCCAGTGCGGCTGGGATTTGAGAAACCGCCAATTCCAGAATTGAACTGGTGATTTGCAGTCGTTTTATTGAATTTTCGCTGGGATGATGCCGCAAACCTGCCCGGCCCGCACCAATATCAGCCATCAGACATAACGCATCGGCGATATGGACTATGTCAATTGCAGGGGTGACATCAGCGGCGGCATCCGGATTATGATGGAATCTGATACATTCCACAATCTGTGGAGGGAAATTCCATCTTTGCGCTATAAGCCCGCCAATTTCAGCATGATCGATTTCAATGAATTTTTTCTCCGCTTCTTCAAATGGGATTTGGTCGTCCTCGGATATCCTCAGAATGGAGATGAAGGAATCCGCGATAAATTCTCCAAGAACGATTTTGCCCATATCATGCAGGATGGCCGCGGTAAAGATCTGCCCTTTGTCTTTTATCTTCAGCATTTTGCACAAATTCTCCGCGGTCAGAGCTGTCACCATAGAATGTTTCCATAGATCTTCGGCTGATAGATCATACCCTTCAGCAGGTTTTTTCACGGACGAATTGATCAATGAAGAAATCGCTATTTTGAATATCCAATTGGTCCCCAGCCTTACCGCCGCTTCCGTCATTGAACTGACTTCCCGCGAAAAGCCCAGATAAGATGAATTTGCGGCTTTCAGAACATTGACTGTAAGGGCAGGATCGTACTTGATAACTTCCGCTATCTGGGAAATACCTGAATCCTGATCGTCCAGCAGATTCAACAATCTGCTCGCCATTACCGGCAATGTGGGAAATGCCGAGATTTTCGATAAGACCTTTTCTCTGGTGCTCATAGATTAGTTACACTTCCTCCCGACTTTATGCTTACGTTCCCGGTAGCTATTTCAAGGCGCATAGTTCTGGATATTGATCCGCCGACATCCGTTGATTTAATAAGAATATTGTTTTTCCACATAATTTTTCTGAGGATCAGATAGTTCCTTTCACCAATATTGAATACCGAATTTTGATCCAGTAATTTGGAACCACCGGCCGCTTTGATAATCAATCTATCTTTAGCGGCTCCCATCCCAAAAACCGTTTTCAATAAGGTTGTGACTCCAG
>PFXJ01000026.1:5205-14887 GCA_002791595.1 candidate division Zixibacteria bacterium CG_4_9_14_3_um_filter_46_8 | reverse complement strand
ATGGACGGCACGGGCAAATCTCGAAACGTGGAACGCCGCGAAGCCCGCGGTGTGCGTAGGCTGATCGAAAGAAGGGCAAGGAGACTTCAGCATTTGTCGGGCTTACTCCAACGTCATGGATTCCTCCCGGGGGATTGCGATGTGAAGGATCCCCTTCAGAGACACTTGCTTTTCGAGACGCTTGATTCCCAGCTTGCTTCCCCTTACGTCCTGCGAGCCAAGGCTCTGGACGAACGGCTTGAACCCTATGAACTGGGGAGAGCGATTTATCATTTGGCGCAGAGAAGAGGATTTTGGAGCAACAGGAAATCGCCGGTCACGGATGAGAAGGAAGAAAAAGGAATGAAAAAAGAAATCTCCGATTTAGATCGGAAGATAAAGGAGTCCGACGCCAGAACGCTGGGTGAATATTTCTCCAATCTGGATCCGGCTGTCGAGCCCATCCGTGGCCTCCACACCTCCAGGAAAATGTACGCGGAGGAATTCGAGCAGATATGGAGCAGTCAAAGCCGCTTCCATCCGCAGCTCACCGATCCGGCATTTAAGAAGGCCGTCTATGATTTCATCTTTAAGCAACGGCCTTTGAAAAGTCATCTCATCGGCGAATGCGAGCTTGAAAAAGGGCGAAGGAGGGCGCCCTGGGCGTTGTTATCTGCACAGCGGTTCAGATACCTCCAGAAGGTGAATGATTTGCAGATCATCATCTACGAAACCGGGGAGTGTCGGGAGTTGACCGAAGATGAACGCAAGTTGCTAATCGAGAATTTTGAGAACCGAGGGGACTTGGAATTTAAGACGATGAAAGGAAAGAAATTTCTAAACCTTCCTAAGACCGCCAAATTTAATTTGGAAGAGGGTGGGGAAAAGAGAATTCCGGGCAACAAGACATCGGCAAGATTGATTAAGATTTTCGGCAATGAACGATGGAACGGTTTCACTGAAGACGAACGCAACCAGATCGTAGAAGATTACTTGAGCATCGTCAAGAATGAAACCCTCAAGAACCGCGGCAGGACGAAATGGGGGCTGGACGAAAAGACTGCGGAAAAATTCGGCGAGACAAGTCTTGAAGCCGGATACTGCCGCTACTCCAGACAGGCCCTGGCGAAACTCCTGCCGCTTTTGCAGAAAGGCGTGCAACTTCAAATAGCCGAAAAAGCCATAAGGCAAAATTATTGGGAGGAGCTTCTGGCGCTCTTGGAGTCCGGCAAACCAATTCACGATGCTATTGAGCTCTTAGAAAAGCACTATCCGGAGCGACTTGAGAGGTTGGAAAAACCGTGGGATTTACTTCCAGCAGTGCCGGACTACATGCGTGAACTGAAGCAAAATCCTATCGTTCACCGTGCATTAACGGAACTTCGCCGAGTAGTAAATGCCATCATTAAGCGTTACGGCAAACCAGATATTGTCAGGGTCGAACTGGGGCGCGACCTGCGCAAGAGCGCGGATCAGAGGCAGGAAGCAATTGCGATCATCAACGCAAACAGAGTCAAGCGTGATGAGGCCAAGACGCAAATTGCGGAATACAACGGCGATGAGAACCCATCGGAGAGAGATATACTGAAGGTTCTGCTCAGAGAGGAGTGCGGCGGTTATTGCCCCTACACAGGAAAACCAATCAGCATGGGGCAGTTGCTCGGCGAATTCACACAGTTCCACATAGAACATATCATACCCTTCGATCGATGCTTAGATGATTCCTTTGCCAACAAAACCCTCTGTTATCATGAGGAAAACCAGAAAAAACATAACCGAACTCCCTACGAAGCCTATCACGGCACTGAAAAATGGGAGGAGATAATCGAACGGGTGAGAAAATTTAATGTGGTGAAATTCAAAGTGGCTAAAAGCGAAGGGAAGAAACCCTACGCGGTGAAAATCGAGAAAGGGGTCACTAATGATAAACTCGGCAGGTTCCAAATGGAGCCGGAAGAGGTCGAAAAACTGATCGGCGATTTCACCACTCGCCAGCTTAACGATACCCGCTGGGCGGCCAAGATGGCGAAGCAGTATCTGGGTTTGCTCTATGGAGGGGTGAAATCCGACGGCATTGATGCCTCCGGCAAGCGACGGGTGCAAGTCGGAAACGGGCAGGTTACCGGATTTCTCCGAAGGGAATGGGGTCTAAATAAGATCCTCGGCGATGGCGACTTCAAATCCCGGGATGATCATCGTCACCACGCCATTGACGCTATAGTCACTGCACTAACGGATGCCGGCAAAATAAAAGCGCTCTCCGACGCCTCTAAGAGAGGACAATTGTATGGGCGCAAATTTATGGAGTTCCCGCCTCCCTGGGAAGGATTCCATCGCGACGTTCAGAACATTATCGATAAAATCGTAGTTTCCCACCGAGTCTCCCGGCGGGCGCGCGGGGCATTGCATAGGGAAAAATTCTATAGCCCGCCGAAGGAGGACAAAAACGGCAAGTATGTTACTATTCGAACGCCGCTTAAGGACCTGACCGAACCAAAAGTTGAAAAAATCACTCCTGATTATGTGAGGGAGTTGATAGAGAAAGGATTGTGCGGGAAATCTCCACAGGATGCTTTCAAGGACGATAAAGACCATCCGTCAATTACCGGCAAAAACGGTAAAGCGATTCCAATCCACAGCGTAACCGTCAAAAGGTATACTCAGGAGGTCTTTGGTGTCGGCGAATCCGAACAGCGAAGGCGGTATGTTTTCTCTAAGGACATCCACCACATGGAGATCTTCAAAGATGACAAGACCGGCAAAGGGGATGCGGAGGTTGTGAGTATGTTCGAAGCATACCAGCGCAAGGGAAACAAGGAGCCCATCATCAAAAAGGATTTTGGAGCGGGCAAGACATTCCTGTTTTCTTTGGCCAAAGGTGAGATTATAAAATTGGATAATGCGGACAAAGGATGGGAAGGACTGTACGTGGTCAGAAAGCTGGAGAGGCCTCATAAAATACAGTTCGCGCCGATTAACGATGCGCGCAAGCTGGAGGATATTGGGAGGAAAGGCCACACCGCAACAGTGGAAACTTTGAAGAAACCAAAATGCCAAAAAGTTGTAGTGACCCCTCTGGGCGAAATCCGCGACGCCAATGATTAGGAACAGGTAGCCGAGGGCTTGTCCCTCGGTGGCACGAACTGTGCAATGGTATCAATCCACGGCTGAAATCAAAAGCCAAGACTTATCTATCCGGCTAAAACGGTAATCTCTTCGAACCCTAAAGTCTATGACTCTCTGATCCGAACCATTCTAAGGGGTTATGGACAAACGGATCATAGATATTTCAGGGGAGTCGGCATACTTAAGTGTCCGGAATGAACAGTTGATAATCAAGCGCGGCGATCTTCAGGATTCGGTTCCATTAGAAGAAATCGCGGCGCTGATCGTCGCCCACCCGGCAGTTCAATATACTCACGCTGTTTTAAATGGGCTGTGCGAATGCGGTGGCTCGTTCATAGTCTGTGACGAGAAAAAAATGCCCGCGGGGATATTAATGCCCCTATCAGGCCACTCTATCCAAACCGAGAGATTTGCCGCTCAGATAGGCGCTTCTGCCCCATTAAAGAAACGGTTATGGGAACAAGTAATAAAGGCAAAAATTCTCGCGCAAGCCAAGCTATTGAAAGAAATTCACGGTGATGGTTTCGGGTTACCCTATATGGCTTCTAAAGTCAGGTCGGGAGACCCGGCCAATATAGAGGGGCAAGCGTCCCGCCGATATTGGCCCGCCCTCTTCGGAATCAATTTCACTCGCAAACCGGTCTCAAGCGATAATGTTAACGTCCTCTTAAACTATGGATATGCGATTGTCAGAAGTATGACCGCGAGGTCGCTTTGCGCCTCCGGGCTCCATCCATCGATAGGAATCCACCATCATAATCGATACAACGCTTTCTGCCTGGCCGATGACTTAATGGAACCATTTAGGCCCACGGTCGATAAAGCTGTCGTAAATGTGTTAAATTTTTTCGGCCACGATTGGCCTTTGAATAAAGAAAGCAAAGGACTGCTCCTCACAACTATCCTTGAAGCAAGATTTAACGTGGATGGGGAGATGCGCACGCTCTTCGATGCTCTGCAGAAATCGACTTCATCGCTGGCAGAGGTATTTACCGGGAAGCGTCGAAAGTTGACTTTGTTCAAACCATGATATGGGAAAGAGGCGAAGACCGGAGCTTTCGGAGTATAAAGGAATGTGGCTGTTCGCTTTGTTCGACTTGCCAGTGAAAACCTCCATCGATCGGAAAAACTACAGCCGATTCCGGACAGCCTTGCTCAAGCAAGGTTTCTCCATGCTCCAGTTCTCGGTTTATGCTCGATACAGCGGGAGTGAGGAGCGAGGCGACAGCATAATTCAAAAGGTAAAGCAACAGCTACCACCTTATGGACAGGTCCGATTGATGCTGGTTACTGACCATCAGTTTGGCAAGATGGAAGTATTCAACGGCAAAAAGAAGGCAAAAACCGAAGAACCTCCCGCGCAACTGCTTCTTTTTTAGGATTTCAGGCCGTCTAACCTCCCGTATTTTATGGTAATACGGGAGGTTATAATGTACTCAAACGGCGGTTTCTTGTCAATCCCAACACCCTAGGTCTGCGACTATTACTCTGACATAATGTACTCAAACGGCGGTTTCTTGTCAATCCCAACGGATGGGTCTAAGGGGAATGGACTCTATACAATGTACTCAAACGGCGGTTTCTTGTCAATCCCAACGAAGGACAGAGGTTTGCGAAGCGGATTAAAAATGTACTCAAACGGCGGTTTCTTGTCAATCCCAACCGTATGTGCCAGCAGGCGGGTTTCCGTTCAAATGTACTCAAACGGCGGTTTCTTGTCAATCCCAACGCCGCAGATACTTTTAATGGCGGGAGAATTAATGTACTCAAACGGCGGTTTCTTGTCAATCCCAACGGCAACAGTCATGTTTTCAATGTAGCGGCGAATGTACTCAAACGGCGGTTTCTTGTCAATCCCAACCAAAATATTGCTCGTAACCGGTCTTCATCCAATGTACTCAAACGGCGGTTTCTTGTCAATCCCAACACTAATTCGACCGTCAATTCCCATAAGTCTAATGTACTCAAACGGCGGTTTCTTGTCAATCCCAACGCTGGCACGACTTGCACTGGCAAAGTCGTAAATGTACTCAAACGGCGGTTTCTTGTCAATCCCAACGATCAAGAGTCCTTTTCAGTCGGGCGCCCAACCGACGACTAATTCATCCGAATAATGAACTTGACTTGAGAGTCGGGTCAATCTATTTTGGCGTTTACTTGAAAATTCTCGAATTTAATGGAATTTCGGCAATAGCATAGTGAGGAATATATTTAGAGCTACTTATGTCTGAAGACCCGAAAAACAAGCGCGACCTTTCTGACTTACGGATTAGCCGTGATGATAGCCATCGAGCGGATACAAAAGGCTCAACCGGCAAATATCTGCGTTTATCGTTATGGGTTGCCATTCCGCTGGCGGCAGTGCTGATATTTTGGCTGGTGTTGAGCCGATTAACACCATCAATCGACGTGAAAGTTGCCACAGCCTCGATAATGACCCAAAATCAGGCGCAATCGGTCTTGAGCGCCACCGGATATGTTGTCGCCCAGCGCCAGGCCGCAGTGGCCTCCAAAGCCACCGGTCGGTTGGAATATCTGGGAGTGGAAGAGGGCGATAAGGTTGTCAAAGGCCAGTTGATTGGGCGTCTGGAAAATGAAGATATGACTGCGGTTCTCGAACAGGCCAAAGCCATTCTGGCTCAGGCCAGGGCCGAAAGCACTTTCGCCAAGCTGGAATTCAACCGTCAGAAGCAGTTTTTGCCTACCGGCGCTACCACTCAGGCTGAATACGAAGCGAGCGAGGCCAATTATATGAGTCGATCCGCCGCCGTAAAATCGGCCCAGGCGGCTGTTCGATCCGCAGAGGTGGCGCTTGAGAATACTTATATTCGGGCGCCGTTTGACGGTACGGTGCTGACCAAGCAGGCCGATGTTGGGGAAATCGTGGCTCCATTTGCCTCCTCCGCCAGTTCACGGGGAGCGCTGGTGGATCTGGCGGATATGAGTTCGCTGGAGGTGGAGGCCGATGTCTCCGAATCAAATATCCAGCGAGTGGAAATCGGCCAACCCTGCGAGATAATTCTGGATGCATATCCGGACATTCGTTATAAAGGGCATGTCAAAAAGATAGTTCCGACCGCCGACAGGTCTAAGGCGACAGTTATGACCAAGGTCTCATTTGATGAATTGGATAGAAATGTTTTGCCGGAGATGAGCGCGAGGGTTAATTTCTTTCAGGCCGATGCGGCTGGCGCCGAGCCTTCGGCGGTATCAACTGCCATGGTGCCTAACGCCGCCCTGATTATGAGAGGAGATCAGCAGATTATTTATGCCATCGTGGATAACAAAGCCAGGGATATCGAGGTAGTTATTGGGAAGAAACTCGGCAATTTTACCGAGATTACCAAAGGCATCAGGCCTGGTCAGCAAGTGATTGTTTCGCCGCCATCGGATTTGAAGGCAGGTGATCATGTGAGAATAGCAGAGTAGAGGAAATAATACTATGGTTCCTGCGTTAGTCAAGTTGGAGAGCGTTAGCAAGAGTTACAGCCGTGATAGCTTGATAATTCCGGTGCTGGATAACATCATTTTGAAAGTTCCCAAGGGGGAATTCTTGGCTTTGATGGGGCCATCCGGTTCCGGGAAGACCACGCTTCTGAATCTCATCGCCGGTATCGACCGTCCCAGCGCAGGAGATGTGATTGTCGGAGATATCAAAATAAATGACCTCAGCGAATCCGCTCTGGCTCAATGGCGATCCCGTTATATCGGCTTTGTTTTTCAATTTTATAACCTTATGCCGGTATTGACCGCTTTCGAGAATGTTGAACTTCCTTTGCTATTGACCAAGTTGTCGAAAAAGGAACGCCATCAGCATGTGGAATCGGCTCTGTCGGTAGTCGGGTTGGAGGACCGGATGAAACACTATCCACGGCAGCTTTCAGGCGGCCAGGAGCAACGGGTGGCGATTGCCAGAGCGCTGGTGACTGACCCTACCTTGATCTTGGCCGATGAGCCCACCGGGGACCTTGACAAAATTTCAGCTGAGGAAGTTATGGTTTTGCTTTCTCGCTTAAATTCCGAGTTTGAGAAAACCATCATTATGGTCACCCATGATCCCCGCGCCGCCGAAAAAGCCCATACACGCAAATATCTCGATAAAGGTGAACTGGTATAGTCGATGTGGGTAGTTAAGCTAATATTACGAAATATCACCCGCCACAAGCTAAGAACTATGTTGACTATCCTTGGATTGGCGGCGGCAGTGGTCGCCTTCGGCGTCATTAGGACGCTGATCGATTCTTATTATGCCGGCGCCGATGTTTTGCCGCCAGACCGTTTGGTAACACGCAATGCCGTTTCCATAATCTTCTACGTGCCCCTGGCTTATAAAGAGAAGATTGAAAAGGTTCCCGGAGTCGAAAGTGTTTCCTATGGCAACTGGTTCGGCGGCCTTTATAAAAATGATCCCAAAAACTTTTTCCCTAATTATACTGTGGGCCCTGGCTTCATAGATTTATATCGAGAATATATTTTTGAACCGGAGCAAAGGGAGCAATTCCTAAAAGAAAAAAATTCGGCCATTGCCGGCCAAAGGTTGGCCAATCGTTTTGGATGGAAAGTAGGCGACCCGATCCGTTTGACCGGACAGATTTATCCCGGGGAATGGGATTTCGTCCTGAGGGCCATTTACAAAGGCCGAGAGCCCGGGGTCGATGAGAATTCTCTGATGTTCCGTTGGGATTATTTTGATGACAGGTTGCGACAGACGACTCCGGAAATGGCGAAGAATGGAGTCGGATGGTATGTTGTGAAAATCGCCGATCCTCAGCAGGCGCCGGTTATCAGCACCGAGATAGATGCGCTGTTTAAGAATTCGGCGGCTGAGACTTTGACTGAAACTGAAAAATCATTCACGCTTGGATTCCTGGCCCAGATGGATGCTATTATCGTAGGTATGAGGATCATCAGTTACCTGATTATCGGGGTAATTCTGCTGGTTTTGGTCAATACTATGGCGATGAGCGCGCGCGAACGGATTTCCGAATATGCCCTTCTAAAGACTCTCGGATTCGGACCTTCCCATCTAATTGGCTTGATACTCGGTGAATCTATGGCGGTCGCGGTCTTCGGCGGTCTCCTGGGAATTCTGTTGATGTTTCCCGTTATCGGGGCGGCTTCGCAGTTCCTGCAAAATTTCTTCTCAGGATTCGAAGTTAATGCCCTGACCATATTATTGGCGATGACCTTTGTCTTAATAGTAGGGATCACGGCCTCTTTATTTCCTATTTACAAAGCAGTAAGATTACCGATAATTCAGGGGTTGAGGAATGTCGGATAGGTCGGCTTAAATGAGAATTCCATTCAAATATACGGTCAGGAGCCTTTATGCCCGTCGTCTGACCACCTTGCTGACCGTGTTCGGAGTAATCCTCGTGGTTTTTGTTTTTGCCGCAGTCCTGATGCTGGCGGAAGGCCTTCGAAAGACGCTGGTCGCTTCCGGCAGCGATGATAATGTCATAGTCATCAGAGAATCATCAAATACTGAAATACAGAGCTTCGTCAGCCGGTATCAAGCTGGAATCATACAGACCCTTCCCGAAGTAGCACTTAACCGCGAGGGACAACCCTTGGTTGCGGGCGAAGTAGTAGTTCTTATTAATAAGAATAAGCGCGGAACCACTCTTCCCGCCAATCTTATGGTGCGGGGAATAGCTCCAAAATCACTTGCCATCCGGCCGGCCATTAAGGTTGTTTCCGGAAGGATGTTTGAAACTGGCCAGACCGAAATTATTGTCGGAAATGATGTTTCGAAAAGGTTTGATGGCTGCGGGCTGGGCGAGACGATAACTTTCGGTATGACCGATTGGACCGTTGTGGGGATATTTGAAGCTGGCGGAGCCTCATTTGAGTCGGAGATTTGGGGAGATGTTGACCAGCTTATGCCCGCCTTTGGCAGGCCTGTTTACTCTTCGATGACCTTTCGACTAAACAATCCTTCTTCATTCGATAGTATGAAAGAGAGGTTGATGACGGACCCCCGTATGACTGTGGACATCAAAAGGGAGCGGCAGTATTATGATGAGCAGTCCGAAGCCACTGCCTCCTTTATAAAAATCCTGGGTACCATAATCAGTATTATCTTCAGCCTGGGTGCGATTATCGGAGCTATGATCACGATGTATGCCGCAGTGGCCAACCGCACCATCGAAATAGCCACTATGAGGGCTCTTGGTTTCAGACGTCGAAATATTCTGGCCGCATTCCTGGTCGAGGCGATAGTTATTTCAATAATTGGGGGAGCACTGGGGCTGCTTGCCGCTTCATTTCTGCAGGTGTTAAGCATCTCCACTATGAACTGGAATACCTTTTCAGATCTGTCCTTCAGTTTTTCGTTGTCCTCCACCATCATATTGCAGGCGCTAATCTTTGCTGTGGTAATGGGGATTGCCGGCGGGTTCCTGCCGGCGGTCAGGGCCTCGCGGATTAAAATTGTCGAAGCGCTGCGGGCCGAATAACTATATTCGACGATTTTCAATTTGGATGCTATCACGTTGGTGCATTAGCCGATTTTGTTTGGAAAGCACAATATCAAATGTTCAATGTTAGTCACAAATCAAACTCATTGCGATATGCC
>PFXJ01000026.1:0-5194 GCA_002791595.1 candidate division Zixibacteria bacterium CG_4_9_14_3_um_filter_46_8 | reverse complement strand
CGTTTTAAGAGCCCATCGAAACACATTGCGTTGCGTGCGCGAGAACGCCATTCCGAAGGGAGATGTAATGGCGACAGCCCGGGCGGCAGGGATCAGCGCCGCCAAACGCACCAGCGACTGGATTGTTTTTTGCCATCCCATCCCTCTTGACTGGGTGGAAATCAAGATGCAGGTCCTTGAAGAAGAGTTTCGTGTCACAGCCGAGGTCGAATCTGTTTGGAAGACGGGGGTAGAGATGGAGGCATTGACCGCGGTCACTGCCGCGCTTATGAATGCCTACGATATGCTCAAACCTCTTGATAACGACATGGAAATTACCGGCATAAAAGTGATCCAGAAGAAAGGCGGCAAATCGCAATTCATCGATGATCTCAAATCTCCGTTGAAAACAGCCGTTCTGGTAATCTCTGATTCGACCTATCAGGGCACCCGCCAAGATAAGTCAGGCCAAGTCATCAAAAATTTCCTGGCAGATTATCCAATAGATTTAGCGGTAAATGAGATACTTCCGGATAACAAGGAGATGATACAAAATCGATTACTGGGCCTGGCGAAAGATGGAAATTTTGACTTGATTTTGACTACCGGCGGGACCGGTTTCGGTCCAAGAGATCTTACACCTGAAGCGACTGCGCCTCTACTGGACAAGGTTGCGCAGGGAATCGTTGAAAAAATACGTAATTACGGTTCAAACCTAACCCCCTATGCCATGCTTTCCCGAGCGGTTGCCGGAACAATTGGAAATACTTTGGTCATTAATTTGCCCGGAAACCCCAATAGCGCCCGCGAAAGTCTGCATGCTCTTTTTCCCGGAGTACTGCATATTTTTCCAATGATATGGGGCGAAGGTCATAAAGAAGCCGATAGCTCCTGAACTTGATTAACCGTCGAATGAAACCGCAAAAATCACTTGCGAAATAATCTCGATCTAATTAAAATGGCCTCAAGGATTGCATTATGGAAACATTAAGCAGAACTCGTAAGACCAAACCTCCCCAAAAAATATCTCTTGAAAACCTTGAGAAAAAAATCAAGAAACCCTGGTCGCCGATTTCGATCGCTGAACTAAATGGCATCATCTCCGTGAGGATGGTGCGCTTCCAGGGGGAATTCCCTAAATGGCATTTTCACGCGAATGAAGATGAATTTTTCCTGGTGTTAGATGGCGAAGCGGTTATTCAAACCGAGCATGGAAATGTAACTTTGGCAAAGGGCGATGGGACGATTGTTCATCGTGGCATAAAACATTGTTCCAAATCTGAAAACGGCGCCATTGTTCTGGTTATTGAAAGGACCGAAACAAAACCTGCGGGCGACGGATAGGAGCCCTGTCCTCATCAGATTCAATTATGGTAATCTCATAAACTAATTTCCCGCCTTCCTCTATCACCTCGCATTTGGGGCAAACCATTTGGTGGTCATAGCGATAATTTGGGCAACTACTCAGATAGTCTTCAATAACTTCTTTTGGATTTTCAGTATTGCAGGCTATACTTCGGGGGGTGTGGAAAATGGAATATGGTCCGATTCAGTTCCCCCAATACTGGAAGTTATGAAAGAAAAGGAAGTTTATCCCGACGACACTTTCCTGCCCAAAAACGCTGTAATAATCGCCCCCTATAATCCTATCATTCGGCATTTTCAAATCTAAAGTCCGCATTTCAACTTCCGAACAATATAATGCAATATAAATGTCAAACATTCTGTTTACAGTTAGGTTAGGTACTATGGATGGGCTACAAGAACAAATAGAATTGGTTGCTACTGATTTGGTTTTGGTTTCGTCAGACGATGTTCCCGCGCTGGCCGCGATCCACGACAAATTTCAGGGAATTGCCCAAACGATCAATGATGAGGGCAGTAGGCTCTATCAGGCGGCAAGATGCTGCGCAAATCTCGTTGAAAAGCTAATTCTCAATGACGTCGAAGGCCGGTCTGCTTTTCTCTCAATCTTGAGCAACTCCGTTATGGCGATGCAGGAAGTAATCCGCGACAAGCGAGATTTTTCGGAAGTTCATTTCCCGGAGGAATTGTGGTCGGGGGTTATGCAAGAGCATGCTTCAACAAAGGACGAATCACCCCTGGCGCGGAACGCAGAAGAGTCAGGAGAAATTAAGTCGGAAGAAGCGGAGTCCTTTATTATCGACGTTCAAAATTCTGATTCGTCGCTTCTGGGCGAATTTATCACGGAAGCCAGAGAACATTGCGCAACTGCCGAACAAATGCTAATGGATATTGAAACAGGTCAGGACCCGGAATCCGCCATCAATGCAATTTTTAGAAGCTTCCATACGATAAAGGGCGCCGCTGGTTTCTTGGATCTCAAACCAATCCTCGTATTGGCTCATGAATCAGAAACCTTATTGGACCTCGCCAGGAAGGGCGACATCTCCATCGAAGGGCGCAGGGCAGATATGGTTTTCGATTCGATCGATCGGTTAAGGGAATTGCTAAAAGAGACGGAAAATTCTCTAAACGAAAGGAAAACCATCGATGTGACCGGGTCCGTAATTTCAATATTGCACCGACTAAAAGAAACAATTGCGGGCAAAGACTCCCTTGAAGACAGCGCCATTGATATCACCAACCCCAAGAGATTGGGAGAGCTTCTTGTGGATGAAGGGGTGCTGGAAATCGGCGCGCTTGAAGACCTGCTTGCCCAACAAATGCAGACAGACCCCAAGG
Organism: candidate division Zixibacteria bacterium CG_4_9_14_3_um_filter_46_8; assembly: GCA_002791595.1. Classification (GTDB taxonomy): domain Bacteria; phylum Zixibacteria; class MSB-5A5; order UM-FILTER-46-8; family UM-FILTER-46-8; genus UM-FILTER-46-8. Next base: position 2,509 of record PFXJ01000026.1, on the reverse strand, counting down.
AAAAATTGGGGACATTGCTGACCAAGACCCAAACCGCTCCTGCCAAAAAGGTCGCCCAGGCATTGCGCCATCAAAAGGATCAGGCAAGAGAAATGACGGCAGGTGGAATGGTCAGAGAAGTAGTCAAAGTCGATACCGAGCGCCTTGATAGATTAATTGATACGATCGGAGAGCTGGTCATTGCCGAATCGATGGTAGGACAGGACGATCATATCCTGGCGCTGGATTTACCGCATATCTCCAGGAATATATCCCATCTCAACAAGGTTACCCGCGAATTGCAGGAAATGGGAATGGCGATGCGGTTAGTTCCCATGCGCGCCACTTTCCAAAAACTCAAGCGCGCCGTCAGAGACCTCGCCAAAAAGGCGGATAAAAACCTTAAGCTGGTTGTGTCGGGGGAGGACACCGAAGTGGATCGGGGAATTGCAGAACAGATCAGCGACCCATTGGTGCATATGGTGCGCAATTCTGTCGATCATGGCATAGAGACTCCTGAAGAGCGGATCAAAAAAGGCAAACCTGTGGAAGGCGAGATTAGAATCAGCGCCTATCACAAGGGGGGCAATATCTATTTTGACATCGAGGATGATGGCCGCGGGCTGGACAAAGAAAGGATTCTGGCCAAAGCCCGTGAAAAGGATCTGATTGATACCAATAAGGAAATGACCGATAGAGACATCTATAATTTAATTTTCCTGCCGGGATTTTCCACCGCAAGCCAGGTTACTGATATCTCCGGCCGGGGCGTAGGGATGGACGTTGTAAAAAGGAACATTGAATCTATGAGGGGCTGTTGGGATATTGAGTCCAACCCGGGAAAGGGGACCAAATTCTCTTTAAGACTCCCTCTCACTCTGGCGGTGATAGATGGAATGCTGGTCGATGTCGAGAACGAGAAATTCATCATTCCGACCCTGTCGGTTGTCGAATCTCTTCAGCTCTCGCCGGACCTTATTTACACTATCAAAAACAGGGCGGAGATGATCAACCTGCGGGGTGAATTACTGCCCCTGATAAGGATCAACCGTCTTTTTGGTCTGAGCAACGGCAAGAAAGATTGCAATGAAGGAACAGTTGTTGTGGTTCAAGATCTGAACAAAAAGATAGGATTGGTAATCGATCGGTTGTTGGGTCAAAGACAAACTGTCATCAAGAGCCTGGGCTCGTTATTCTCCCGCCAGAAATGGGTTTCGGGAGGGGCAATTCTCTCAAACGGTAATATCGGCTTGATCCTTGATGTTAGCGGGATTATAGCTCTTGCCGGCTCGGAGGAAAGCGAAGGGTATTTTAACCTCAAAGCCGGTATTGAAAATGATATTTCTCGTGAGAAAGGAAGAATTCACTCGGAGGTAACGAGCTGATATGATAAGAAAATCTAATCCTGGAAAATTGTCATAACAATTAACACTTTTGGTAATGGAGGCAGCAAAATGAGCGAAACGAGGACAGCGCCAAATACTTCCGGCGTAACGACAAGCTCAAAAGCCAAAGCAGGCAAATACCTTACCTTCCGCCTGGCCGATGAAGAATATGGGATTGAAATCCTCAGAGTTAGAGAAATAATCGGCTTGATGGATATCACTCAAGTCCCCAGGACGCCACACTATGTTCGGGGAGTAATCAACTTGAGAGGAAAGGTTATCCCCGTAATTGATTTGAGAATGAAATTTGATATGAATGTGCAGGAGGACACTGAGGAAAGTTGCATCATTGTAGTAGATGTAGCCAGCGCCGATGGCACAGTCTCGATCGGAGTTCTCGTGGATGCAGTTTCGGAGGTCCTGAATATTCGACAGGAGGAAATTGAAGATGCTCCCTCATTCGGTTCCGGAATCGATGTCGATTACATTCTTGGAATCGGCAAAATCAAAAATGCCGTTAAGATTTTACTGAACATAAACAAGGTCTTGGATGCATCACAAATTTCCCTCATAGATAATGTGGTCACCGCGGAATCGGAAAGCCTGATCGAAATGGCGGAAGTGAAAAGCGCTTGAGTCATCCCGTTGGACTATACCATTAAGGATATATTGCTTGGGGGGAACCAAATATGAAGAAGGCAATGCTCATATCATTGATATTAAGCGCAGGATGCTCAACATCATTCGCCCTTGAGTGGCGGGAATCCCAGCAAATCGAAAGCCTCAATGGCTTTTGAGATGACTCATTCATTTTGAAAGAAATAAGTCTGCTTTGGGTGGACATTGGCCATAATGCGTGACCAGGATCATAAAATTTCGAATATAATATGAATTTAAAACATTCAACGTAAAACTTAGAGGAGCGTGGGTATGTTCAAAAACATGAAGCTTGGGGTGAAAATCAGCTTGGGATTTGTCTCTCTGATTGTCATCGCCCTTTTTCTGGGCGGTATAGCAGTGTACAATATGAGTAACGTCAAATCCACCGCAAATGACATGGCCATCGACTATGTGCCTTGCATAACGGTAGCCAATGAAATCGAGCGCCAGTCGCGGATGGCCTTTTATGAGATGCGCGCCTACGA
>PFXJ01000043.1 GCA_002791595.1 candidate division Zixibacteria bacterium CG_4_9_14_3_um_filter_46_8 | reverse complement strand
CCGTCAAGCGGGACGAGTATGCGCTTGCATCTGAACGAAGCCGCTACGGTTCCCAGCGAAGGACGAATCACTAACACCGGCGTAGCTCCGAACGCCATTACCTGCTGGGCGATGCTCCCAAAAAGGAGGTCGTGCGCCCCGCCGCCGCCATGAGTGCACATGACTATTAAGTCGCTATCGAATTCTCGGACGTGGTCAATTATGCTCTTAGCGACCTTCTGAACTTCCGTTGTATGGACATGATATTCGACCAGCGCATCCGGTGGCAGGGAGCGGCAAGAGATCTCCTCCAAATACTTTTTCGCCTCCTCAGCAGTTCTGAGATGGTGTTCGCCATGAACCTTTTCCGGTGGATTCTGCTCTATGACGTGAACCAGGACAACTGAGGTTTCAAAGACCTGTGTTAAGAACGAAACCACCGGCAATGCCGATTCGGCTAACTTTGAACCATCAAGTGGGACGAGCAAACGCTTAAACATGGACTTATCCTACAATTAACGTTTGATAAAGCAAGTAGATATTCAAGGCGATAATCAGCGCCGCAATAATGCTCCCGATGACCGTTGTCACTGAGCGGTTCACCAGTACCCCCATAATGTCCTTACGGCTGGTAAAAAGCATCAGCGGGATAATAGCGAAAGGCAATCCGAAGCTAAGCACCACCTGGCTCATGACCAGGGTTCGAGTCGGGTCTAGCCCAATGGCAATAACAATTATTGATGGCACCATCGTCACCAATCGGCGAACCCAAATTGGGATGTGGAAGTGCAGAAATCCTTGCATGATCACCTGTCCGGCGCTGGTTCCCACCGTGGAGGAAGACAGTCCGGATGCCAGCAGGGAAATAGCGAAAACCCAGCTTGCCGCCGTGCCGAGCAAAGGTTCCAGCGTCCGATGGGCCTCCTCGATGCTCCCCACGCCGGTTAAACCCCCACGATGAAAGGTCGATGCGGCCATAATGAGCATGGCCATGTTGACTAATCCGGCTATGCCCATCGCAATAGTCACATCGGCAATCTCAAAGCGGAACAGCCGGCGGATCTTAATCGGGTCCCTAACCACAATGCGTCCCTGGGTAAGCGCCGAATGCAGGAAAATGGCGTGAGGCATGATGGTTGCACCGATGATGCCGGTCGCCAGGAGTATGCTTTCCGTTCCCGAAAAACTGGGAACCACGGAGTGAAAAGCGACGCTTCCCCAATCGGGCTTGCCGATTATCATCTCGAGCAGATAGCAGAGAGCGATCACGCTCACCATTGAGGTGATGACCGCCTCAAGGGGCCTGAACCCATAGCGCTCCAGGCCAAGGATCAAAAATGTCGCTATTGCGGTCAGGAGCGCGCCAACGATCAACGGAATGCCGAAAAGCAAATTGAATCCCAACGCCGCCCCCAGAAATTCAGCCAGGTCGGTTGACATGGCCACGAACTCCATGAGCACCCACATTATCCACACAACCGCTCTTGGGAACTGCTGGCGGCACTGTTCGGCGAGGTTCAATCCGGAAGCTATCCCCAACTTGGCCGAGAGCGTTTGAATCAGCATCGCCATTAGGTTGCTGGCAAGGATTACCCAGAGCAGTAGATAGCCGAATTTGGCGCCTCCCTGGATATTGGTGGCGAAATTCCCGGGATCGACATAGGCCACACTGGCGATGAAAGCCGGCCCCATGAATGGGAGCGATCGTCGGAACAGATTCTTGTTCTTTTGTCCGGCTAAAGCGTCGCGAGCGGCTTCCAAGGTTCTGTCATCCGCCCTCATCCAACCTGCGAATTTACTCGATTTGTTTCCTTTTCCGCTCGCCATATCTATCGTTGTCTTGGTTTGACGTCGCCAAGCCCGCGGTTCATGCACAAAAGCAATACCACCAATGAGATTGATTTAATATTCCTATTGATCTTATTAGATGGCATAGGCTTTTTACTCCAAGACAGAAACATATATTCGATCAGCCGCTTCTCGTCCAAGGCTGACGCCCTTCCCATTGATTGTAATTTCGATAAGACTGGCGGCAGGCGCCACCCGTACGACACTGATTCTCACACCGGGGAATAGCCCTAATTCGCCGAAATAGCGCAACAGGTCCTCATCGCGATCATCTACTTCCTCAATTATTGCCGATTGTCCAAGCCGCAATTCTATCAGCCGGTGATTCGGTGGAGTCGCTATGGTTCCATCCTTGTCGGGAATGGGAGACCCATGTGGGCATCTGACCGGACGGCCAAGCAATGTATCAATCCGTTCCTCCAAATCCTCAGAAAGAATATGCTCCCATTTTTCAGCTTCCTCATGAACTCTGTCCCATGGAATCCCCAGCATTCTGACCATATATAATTCCGCAAGACGGTGTATCCGGATAATCCTCAATGCTTTCGACAATCCATTCTCGGAAAGCACAACCCCCTGATATGGTTGATGAGTCAAAAGCCCCATCTCTGCCATCTTTTTTGCCATACCGGTTACTGACGCCGGCGCAAGCTCAAGCCGTTCGGCTAAAGCGGTGGTTGGAACCACTTCATATTGCCGGTGCAATTCATAAACTGCTTTGAGATAATCTTCCAAGGCGCGCGATACCATATTTAGCACATCCAAAATATTAATTTAGGTATTGCTAAATTTAAACCAATAATCCACGATTTGGTTCCTGTCAATAATATAATAGAATCGGAAAAGCATTAGGCATATTTATTTGTTTGAATACCTGCAATGCTGATGCTATATATTATAGATTACGGATCTAAGAGCTTTAGGAGATGCCGATTGGAACAGTTAATAATGTGATATATTATTGGAAATATGAATTACATCATCGATGGATATAATCTAATTTTCGCTGAGCCTTCGCTGGCCAAGTTATTGCAAAACCATTCTGAAGATGCTCGTAGAAATTTACTGGTTAGATTAAGTAATTTTCATATTCATAAAAAGCATAACATTACCGTTGTGTTCGATGGGAAAATGGGCATTATCGGTACTGAAAAACCGCCTCCAGGGCTGAATGTCATTTTCACTAAGAATGAATCAGCAGATGCTCATATCATAAAGTTAATCCAAAATTCGCGCAAGCCGAAGGAGATGGTCATTGTAACCTCCGACTTTAAGGATATAGGCCATTTCGCCCAGCAAATGGGAGTATTGGTTTTGACATCGGAAGAATTCCTTGAACAACTTGACCAGGTTGAGAAAAAAAATAAGGGACGCCCCGAAAAACCGGAGACCGTATCCGAGGCCGAGATAAATTATTGGCTGAAACAGTTCGGCAAACGAGATTAGTATAACGGCTCGAATCTGGCATCAGCCCAGTATTCTCGCTGGAGCAGATTATGTTGGTGGGTTAGCGTCCTCAAATGCTCACCTTCCCATTTTGCCAATGCCTTGAAAATCATTTTTGCCTGAGGGTCTTCCGTCTCTTTGACAAGGCTGGAGAAAAATTCAATAGAGCGCTGTTCCAAAAGAATCCCGATAGAAAGGGCGCTCATCTCAAAATTCTGCACTTTGCCGCGCTTGGAAAATTCCGGCGAGAAAATTGGCGATTTGGCTCTGAATGATTTAGGGACTTTGGTCGGTTTGGGGATTTTACCCCATTTCCCTTCTTCCATAAGGCTCTTGTACTGCGCTTCCAGAATTTCTCGATGTCTCAATTCTTCCTCGGCAAGGTATTGAAACATCTCCTTGCCCTTTTCATTTTTGGTGCGTTGCGCTGCCAAAAAGTAAAAATTATATCCATCAATTTCGGTCTGAATGGCGGTCTTGATGCCTTCGATCGCAGAGGCCATTTTTCCTGACAACTGCGGTTTTTGCGTTGATTTCTTCACATACTTTTTATAAGCCATAGTATTTCCTATCTTATCTCCAATGTTTCAGGTGGCGATAATAATCTATCAATTGAATTGCTTGAAAATTCAGAATCCGATACCAATTTAGGATATTCCGCTTCCAGGTCTTCTACATATAAATATGATATTTTCCTCTCCATATACATAGGATGTCCAGCATAGGATGATTTTAACAATTCCTGAGTCAGTTTTCTTTTCCTGCTTCTGGGAGTGATTATCACTAACCTTCGCTGAGTTCCAATGGAAGGAAAGCGTTCCAGTAATGAATAAAATCTTTCCAGCGCTGTCAGGAAATTCGTGGTCTCTTCCACTTCGAAAGCGAATTCGGGAATTCTCCCTTCAAAGAACCAAATACAATCGATCTGCTCTATCCTACTGCGCTGGACTTCATCGATATTATTAATGGGAAGCCCCTGGAGGATAGCCACTTCCTTTGGAAGTTTTTCCGAAATTTCCGGATATTCCATTTTGCCGACATAAGGATAAAACCTTAATCTTCGTCCCAACATCACGAGTTTATAGATGGTCCTGTTATGAGCGCTCAAGTCCGGGATAACGTTATAATCCACCTCATTATTGAACCCCAACTCCTGCTGAAAAACAACGGGTTTCCCCGGCTTTAATTCCCATTTACTGCCATCTTTGGAAAAAGCAACTTCATTCAAAATTTCCAATATTTCTTTCTGAGTCGGCTCATGGCCATTGATTAGTAAAGGCAGTATTATGGTTACTATCTTGTCCAAATCAAGCTGTTTTTCACGCCGCAGAATGGAGATGAGATAATATTTTATCCGATCCTTGACCGGAATATAATTGCCGAGTTTATCCATCTTCTCGGGCTTGATATGCCATCGATCATCAATTCCGTGGTCGAATTCCGTTACCAACAGATCGAAGATATCATTCATATTGGTCAAAGCGACTTTGTCGATCAAATTCGCTTCGAATAGCTCCGGAACAATTGCCCTCATTATATCCTCAGAGGTAGCTCCGCCCTTGCTATAAATTTCCCGCTCAGCGACATTATAAATGATTTTTATCGCCGGCACAGCTTCTCTCTCAATTGCAGGAAATACTCGCCTTGATTTTCGGAAATTAACTATCAAAGACTCCCCCAATACTTTGAGAGGATTTTTGATCTTATGAAATGTCTGCTTGCTCAATGGCTGCGCTACCGTATTAACATATTCAAATCCGGCGGCTTTGGCGGCATCGATGATAGTAAACCATAGTTTGTGATCTTTGTGGAAATAGACCAACGATAGCCATTTATCTAATTTCAGAACCTTGTACATTTCGAGAAATGATACTGTAAGCAGGTCCTTATAGTGGTCGATTGTATGTTCATAATCGCCGCCCTCGATAATTTCATCCTCGAATGTTTTTTTGGTAACCCGCATTTTGAGCCAAGCGTGCCACATAATCGATAAATCCAGATAAGCGATATGGGCGCCATAAGGGGGATCAGTGAAAATATAATCGACGCTGTTTTCCTCAATATAATTTGATAATTGCGTTGCCGATTTAGTCTTAACAACCAGATCCTTGCCGATGCACCTATCTCCAAGGATATCATTCCATTTGTTTTTGGCACTCCTTATGATTCGAAACCTGATTTTGAATAATTCCCATGGATCTCTCTTGTCCGGTCGCTTCGGAACCCAATATCTGAACTTAGTGAATATTCCACTATTGCCGCCTCCAGCATCTTTGCTATCCTTGAAATAGGTTTTGCTTGCGCGATGAAGAATTCCGGAAAATGCGAATTTCAGAAGCTCGCGGTATCTCTTATGTTCCTCTTTTTCGATATTGGCAAGGATATGTGCCAATATGATCAGTTGAGGTCTATAAAATAGGTCCTCGACTAATTCGCAATCAGCGTTCTTCGGTAGGCTGACTCCTTGAGGATACCAATCCTTGATTTTATACTCTTTGATGTATTCTTTTGAAGCTTTCCTTATCTTCTCAATAAAGGGCAATACCCTTTTTTCAAGACGGTTGAAGGCTTCCTGGAATTCATCAACATCGATCGGACCGATGCAGGTCTGTTCAGTGATATATGTCGCCAACGGCGATAGATCGACCGCTATCGCTTTTCTCCCCAATCTTAGGGCCTCTATGGCGGTAACGCCGCTGCCGCAGAATGGATCAAGGACAATATCTCCCTTACGGGTATAGTGCTCAATATATTTCGCAACGACGTTACCAGGTTGTTTGGTGAAATAGGGATGCACTTTATAATGCCATTGCTGAGCCTTCAACGGTGGGAAATAAGTAGTGATAGGATCATATTTTTCAATAAGCTCCTTCATAGTTTTCGCATAAATCCAATCGCCACTCTTGGCTTGCCGGCGAGGTCGGCTATGATTCTCACATTTCGAAAATTGAAATTCATCAAATGCCTTACCGCCGCCTCCTGATCATAACCGATTTCAATTGCCAAAAACCCATCCTCTTTGAGATAAACCGGCGCTTCCTCAATCAGACGTTTGATAATTGCAAGCCCATCGATACCTGCAAAAAGCGCGCGATGCGGTTCGAATTTGCCGACTTCTATCGGTAGCAATTCCATTTCATCGTCACCCACATAAGGCGGATTGGAAACGACGGCATCGAATTGACCCGCATCGCCCAATAACGGCGCAAACAACTCTCCCATCCGGAAGTCGATTCTCCCAGAAACCTTCATCGCTTCAGCATTTTCCTGCGCCAACTCCAATACGGCGGCGTCAATATCGGTTGCCGCCACCTGCAAATCGGGGACGTTATAAGCGAGGCTGATAGCGATATTCCCCGAACCCGTGCCGATATCGACAACCCTCAGGGGGCCATGCCTCTCTCTGAGATACTTGATAACCTCATCGACCAAAATCTCAGTTTCTGGACGCGGCACCAGCACTCGTTTATCGATTTTCAATATGACATTATAAAATTCGCATTCGCCGATTATGTATGCCACCGGTTCGCCCTTAATCCGTCTCTCCATCGCCGCCTTAGCGGAATGGATTTGGGGCGGATAAATCAATTTATCGGTTCCTGAATAAAGTTCGGCGCGATTCAGTCCGGTTATGGCCGATAGAATTCTCTCCGCAGAAACATTCGGTTCAAAAACCCCATTCTCACGCAAAGTTCGGATCATACCGGATAGAAAATTGCTAACAGTATCCGACATTGATGGGAGCCGCCCGGAATGCAAATTCCTCGAATGATCGGACGCCGTCGCTGATGTTGTTCAAGAATTCGCCGGATACCCTCGGCGTGGAGCATCCAAATTTGGGATTGCCATAAAGGTATCTTTTAGCTCCCCGTGATCCTACATTCATGAATTCCCCTTTGGCAATAGCCAGTGGATTGAGCAAGACCAGACCGGCACCGGTAACGCCGCAAACCCTTATGAATTCTCTTCGATTGAGCATATCCAATATCTCCTATAAATCAAATTCGTAACCTGCCGCCAGCGCAATATCCAAACCGGAAATCATCAGCTTGGTCTCCAATGGGATTTGGCTGTTTCCTATTCCCCCACTTACTTTGGGATCGATTAGATTATAATTCAACTCAGCGATCAAACTAAATCCGCGATAAATCGTCTTTTCAAATCCCAGAGTCCCCATTAGAGCTATGCCGGTTCTGCTGAGTTGGTCACTCACACCGGCAATGTCCATCTCAAAACTCGAATAGGTAATACCCGCTAATGCTGACAAATTGATGAAAAAGCTCCTTGATTCCGTAGTCGGGGAGCGATAATAAGGACCTAAGGCGAAAAGATGATAATCGAGAGTTACTTCATTCCCCCCGCTGAGACCGGAAACCTTATGCAAATAGCGATAAGACACTACCCCGTACCAATCGCCATCGATTGCCTTAAGCGCGTTCAACCCGAAAAATGGCACATCGACAAATCCCTCCCACGATGACAAGTAGGGATAATCGATATTCGATGTATTTATTTGAGGTCGATAGCCTGCCCCCAATTGAATTTGATATGGCGATGATACGGCTTCGATTACGCAAGCTAATATCAACATACCCGCAATACCCGCCGCCTTCATCTACCCAACAAATTTGAATTTATTTATCTTCAGCGCCGGAATCAGCATCAATGCCCCATATTTAGGGCATAAAGTCAAGTCTCTGGAGAGAGCTTCCACGTTTGATAATGCCTCCAATATCGATTGCCCCATCCGAAGATCCTCCACCCCAGAGACAATTTTTCCATTCTCAATCAGTAATGTTCCATCCTGAGTTGTGCCGGTAACTTCGGTATTCATCGGATTTAGGAAATTCACATACCACCAATGAGTGATAAGGATTCCCCTTTCCGTCGAGGCGATCATTTCCTCTATTGTCGATGTCCCACCCTTCATCACCATCGCCTTTGGATATGGCCCATAGGTATTATTAGGGGGCAAAGCATGGCCGGTAGATTCGGAATCCAATTGTGCCGCATAGTAACGATTGGAAACCACCCCTTTGGCGATGCCATTCTCAATCAATGGCACCACTTTCTTGGGAACGCCTTCATAATCAAATGGCATATAACTGATCCGCGGATTGAACGGATCCTCAACAATGGTGATATTTTCACCGGTAATCTTCTCTCCGATTCTGCCGGCCATAAATGAGCGTCGGGACACCAAAGTCTTCGCCCCAAACCCGAGAAATGCCAGAAATAAGAGCAAATCCGCCACCGCCGCCGGTTCTAAAATTACGGTATATTCCCCGGGAGGAAGTTTGGTTTTATGGGCCGATAAAACAGCCTTGCTGACTGCGGCCTCCGCGATCTTTTTAGCATCTATATCCTTGGCGTTACGGGAATATGATTGCGCCCAGCCGGAAATGCCGTCATTTCCGGAAACAGTTAATGTCAACCAAGCAGTGGTTTCGGCGAAATATTGACGCGTTCCCCTTGTGTTGGCTACCGCTGTGGTTAGAACATTCGTCTGATAAGCCCCGGTTGCCTGAAACTTTTCTTTCGCCGCTACCTTGGCGCATTCTTTGGCGGCTTCAGCCCGTTTTGACGGTGATTGGGTAGCAACACTGCTTTGAAAACCGCCTTCAGGTCCTTCCACCGCAGGATAATTTTCTATACCGGGGAAATTCGGATCGGGCTTTTGTGAGAGTGCGATTTCTTCTGCAACCCGAATCGCTTTCAAAATACCATCTGTATCCAATTGATTGGTGACCGCTACGCCCACCTTCTTGCCGTCGATCGCCCGCACCATCATCGTTCTGTCATATCTCGACATATTCTGATGAATGACCGATTCCGCAAATCGCGTTAAATTTAACTCCTCCTCCATTAACACCAGTTCACCTTCGGGAACGTTAAATCCTGCGATCATCCCATCCAGAACTTGCATCACCTGATTTTTATAGAGCATGGTCATAGCTATTACTTCCTGGCAAATTTTCCCTTTAAAGCTTTGCTGACATTAGACGGCACAAAACAATCTATCTGCCCTTGATGACGGGCAATATCCTTTATTAAGGAAGAAGAAAGATACGTATATCGTTCCGATGGCATCAAGAAGACTGTGTCCGCCTCGGGCATCAATTTGTGATTCATTAAGGCCATCTGAAATTCAAACTCGAAATCCGATACCATCCTCAACCCCCTAATGATAGCCCTTACACCCCTCTCTTTGGCAAATGCCGTGGTTAATCCCGTGAAACTGGTTACTTCTATTCGATCGAGGCCGTCAACTGCCTCGGCAAGCATTGCCATTCTTTCCGAATCAGTAAAGAGAGTGTGCTTCTCTGGATTGGCCGCAACCCCAATTATTAAGAAATCGAATATCTGCAACGCACGTTGAATTATATCAAGGTGGCCATTGGTTATTGGATCGAAACTTCCGGGATATAATGCCGCTTTATTTACACTACTCATCATTAGACCCTGATAAGCTAAAATAGTTGTCTGAATTTGGCTTGTCAAAAGAAATAAAGTGCACTGCAGTATCTCCCGCCACCCTTGATTTCAGCACGGTGATGGACGATGGGAATTTGATTAGCTCACGAGACGATGTCTCCAGGACCAATATGGCCCCGGAATTGAGTATAGCGGAATCTTCAATCTTCCGGATCAGAGGCAACGCCAGTGGTTTTTTGTAAGGGGGGTCTGCAAAAAGGATATCAAATTTGTCTCCCCTCTTCTGCAAGCTCTCGAAGCAGGAAAATACATTGACCGAAAGCAGGAAGCACTTTTCCTCAATCTGGAGCTTTTCGATATTGTCATGGAGAATCTGCCTCGCTTTGAAACCATTTTCGACAAAATGGCAACTTGCCGCTCCATGAGAGATCGTCTCTATACCCAATGTCCCGCCTCCGCAAAAAAAATCTATGGCCGTTGCTCCCACAACTTTGTCGCCAAGGATATTGAATATCGCATTCCGCACCGAAGCCGAAGTGGGCCGTGTCGATAACCCAGGTACGCTTTCCAACTTATGGCCGCGGAACTCCCCGCCGGTTAAATAAAGCGCCATTACAGGTTCTCCGCTCAGAGAAGATCATTCCAGCATCGATTGGTTACGGTAGGCGCTTAGTGCCGCCCCAAAAGCCGCACTGTATAAATGTTGCGAGTTTTCATAATCCCCCACATCATAGATTTCTGCCGAAATATCAATCTCATCAAAGGGTTTTGCCAGCGAGACATAAGGGGTAATTCCCGATACCAGGTACTCGACTAATTCCGATTTCCAATCGACTACGCCGCCAATTGATATTTGACAGCAATCGGGGCGAAATTCATCACTGAAGCGGAAATTAATCAAAGTTTCCAGGTCGTGGATTACTTCATCCAGTCGCGGAGAGCCATCCTCATCAATCTTCATCTCAATCGTGCCGGTTTCCGCGAAAATCGCACCTTTGGCTATTACAAATGTAATGAATCTCTCATCCACATTAAGCAAAATGGTCAGCGGCATCCTTCCAAGTATGCCCGAATATTTGGCGGCATTGAAAATCGCCATTGAATCGATGAGGGGTCTAACTTTTAGGGACGCCCTGTCCTCCCCGCCGGATGATCCAAGAATCGCCGATTCCGGGAAAATTACTGACAGATATTGATTATGTCCCGAATCATCAGCCCGAACCAGGTATGATTCATACGCAAATTCCTGTTTTGCATTCACTGGAAGAAGCAATTTCGCCTCCCATTCGAGCCAATCCGGGAAATTATCGACCAGCGATTTCCTTACTGATGTTTTTTGGGTCAAAGTGTGGCGATGAGGAATACAGAATCTCAAGGTCTCGTTCTCCGAATCCAGATTATCCAGAAGCCCTTTTATAAGCTCCTTCCTCCACGTCCCGGGTAAGGTCCTCTTCTCTTGAGGGCAATTCACCGAAGAAAATCCTACCAGATTAAGTCGTGATTCGATGCTACGAATCCTCACTATATCAATGCGGTTTTCGGCCAATGAAACTCCGACCGCTGTTTTGATGCCTTTGTCTATTGTATCCATCATTCCATCATTCAATTTTAATCAAATTCAATCTGTGATAGAATTCGTTGCACATTCTTCGGACCGATGCCCTTAACTTTCACCAAATCCTTTGCATTCCGAAACTTACCTATTGCCTCACGGTATTCAATGATCCGTTCTGCCAAAGTCGGTCCGATTCCGGCAAGAGATATCAGCTCCGCTGGCGTCGCCGAATTTATCTTTACTTTGTTCTTTTCTACGGCATTGCTATCAGCCGGTGAATCCGTAATCTGCTCGGTTACCGAAGAAGCTCCTTCTTTATGGCCATAGTCAAGTGAAGGGAGTTTTCTTTCTGACCTCTTGATTAGTTGCGACGGATCCAGTTCGCCGCTGGTTCTAAATCTGCCATACAAATTGATCACTGTCCCAATGAATAATATGGCGGTGAGAAGCAGTATGAAGCGGCTTTCTCTCTTCGTAAACAGCTATCATTCTCCTTCGCCGTTTTCTTCAGCAATCCTGGCTACATCAACTAAGCGGTCGCCTTTATCCAAGTTCATCAACTTTACCCCCTGCGTATTCCGCCCGATAGTTTTAATCGCCTTGATCCCTATTCTCACAATAATTCCATTCTGCGAAATCAACATCAGTTCATCTTCATCGACCACCTCCTTGACAGCGATTACCAGTCCGTTTCGCTCGGTAGTCTTGATATTTATAATTCCTTTTCCACCACGGTTGGTCACCCTATAATCCGAGATAGGCGATCGTTTGCCGAAGCCATTCTCGCATACGGTCAACAGGGTCGATTCCCGCTTGACTACCACCATCCCGATGCAAACATCACCCTTTTTCAGGGTAATGCCCTTGACCCCATAGGCAGTCCGTCCCATTGCCCTAACCACATTCTCGTGAAATCTGATTGCCTGGCCATCTTTAGTGGCCAGGACGATATCGCAATTGCCGTCAGTCAATCCGACTTCAATAAGCTTATCGTCATCCGGGATATTCATCGCATTGATACCGGCTTTGCGGGGATTGGAGAATGCGTCCAGCGGGGTCTTCTTGATCGTCCCGTTACGGGAAGCCATCACCACAAATTTATCGTCGTCGAATGAGCGCACCGGCACAAAGGCGGCGATATTCTCATCCTTTTCCATCGAAAGCAGATTGGCCATTGATTTCCCTTTCGCCAGACGTCCGCCCTGTGGTATCTCATGCACTTTTAGCCAGTAGCATCGGCCCCGATCTGAGAAGAAGAGGATGTAGTTATGGGTGGAAGCCACAAAGATATGTTCCACAAAATCTTCAGTCTTGGTTTCCATTCCCATCACTCCTCGTCCGCCGCGACGTTGCTTGCGATACGATGAAGTCGAAAGACGTTTCAGATAACCGGTGTGAGTGATGGTGATAACCATATCCTCTTCGGCGATCAAATCCTCAATGGTGAAATCCGATTCCTCATCATCGATGATTACGGTGCGGCGTTCGTCGGCAAACCGCTTTTTCAAATCCAGCACTTCGTCTTTAATAATGGCCATCCGTCGCGGTTGACTATCGAGAATATCTTTCAGGTTGGCGATGAGCTTTATCAACTCCTTGTATTCATCTTCAATTTTCTGCCGTTCCAGCCCGGTCAAGCGCTGCAAACGCATATCTAATATCGCATTGGCCTGTATTTCCGAGAGCCCGAACGTCTCCATCAAACCCGCCCGGGCCGTGGGCACATCCGCCGACTTCTTGATGAGGGCAATAACGGCATCGATATTATCCAAAGCTATCTTGTACCCTTCAAGGATATGGGCGCGCTTCTCCGCTTTATCCAATTCGAATTTGGTGCGGCGCACTACAATGTTATGGCGGTGTTTGATATAGTTATCGAGGATTTCCTTGAGGGTTACTACCTTCGGAACCCCTCCAACTAAGGCCAGCATAATGATTCCGAAAGTAACCTGCATCTGGCTCATCTTGAAAAGCTGATTCAAAACAATGTCCGCTTGGGCATCACGGCGAAGCTCGATTACAATTCGCATTCCATCACGGTCCGATTCATCCCGAAGGTCGGCTATACCGGCAATCTGCTTATCACGGGCCAACTCCGCAATTCGCTCCAAGAGATTGGCTTTGTTGACTTGATAGGGAATCTCCGTAATGACTATCCTCTCTTTATCGGCTTTGGTGATTTCAGTATTCGCCTTGGCCCGCACGAATATCCGTCCCCGGCCGGTGAGGTAAGCCTCCATTATCCCCCGCCTGCCCACGATAAAGCCTCCCGTAGGAAAATCCGGGCCGGTTATAAACTCCACCAATTCTCTTCCGGAAAGCTCCGGGTTGTCGATAATCGCCGCAATGGCATCTACCACCTCCCCTAAATTATGAGGAGGGATATTAGTGGCCATTCCTACCGCAATGCCCGACGCTCCATTGCAAATCAAATTAGGAAATTTGCCGGGAAGAACCACCGGCTCCCGAAGGGTTTCATCATAATTGGAAACAAAATCGACTGTATCCTTCTCCAGATCCGCCAGTATCTCCATTGCCATTGGGGTCAGGCGCGCTTCAGTGTATCTCATTGCCGCGGCCGCATCGCCATCAATCGAGCCAAAATTCCCCTGCCCGTCAATCAGGGGATACCGCATATTGAA
Source organism: candidate division Zixibacteria bacterium CG_4_9_14_3_um_filter_46_8 (assembly GCA_002791595.1). Taxonomy (GTDB): domain Bacteria; phylum Zixibacteria; class MSB-5A5; order UM-FILTER-46-8; family UM-FILTER-46-8; genus UM-FILTER-46-8. The sequence goes on along the minus strand of PFXJ01000043.1, from coordinate 866 downwards.
ATCCTGCGCCATCCGCACCAAAGTCGGATATATCACCTGCTCGCCGTGAGGATGATAATTACCGGAGGTATCACCGCAGATTTTGGCGCACTTGCGATGCCCGCGACCGGGCGAAAGATTGAGATCATTCATAGCCACCAGAATGCGGCGATTAGATGGCTTCAGCCCGTCACGGATATCCGGCAACGCCCGGCTGGTAATCACCGACATCGCATAATCTATATATGAAGACTTCATTTCGTCTTCGATTAAAACGGGCAAAACCCTTTCATGCTGTTCTATGGCCATATCATCTCCTCTAATTTTCCTCCATAATCCTTAATTATAAGAGATTCTGCCTAATTTTTCAATAGTTATAATTTGGATTCCCCGACGAATTAAAAATTAGGATTTGTCGGGTTTCTCTGGCGACTTTGTCGCCTTCGGAACGCGAACCTACCAATTGTTGAAGTAGGTCGTGGGGCTTGCCCCCGACATTTGATAGGCGCGGGGGCCAAGGCCGCCCGCCTACCCTTTTACCAACTATTGACTCCTTGTAAGGGCGGGCCTCCGTGCCCGCCCTTTTTTATTCCTCTCTACAGAGGGGTGGCCACGCTTTAGGCGGGGCCGGGGTGTGTCCTATTTCATTGATTTACACACCCCTACCCCCGAGTCTATCGGGAGTTGCCCCTCTCAAAGAGGGGAATGAATTAAATCCTCGACCAACAAATACAGTTCTGTCAGGTCACGCTCCTCCGTTTCGGCAGGGGGGGTGCTAAGACCCGACGGAACGCGGAATATGGTTTGACGACCCAAGCTACAACGATCTAAGTTGGGCGCCGACCTAGATCGTAAATATAATTCTTGCGAAATTAAGGAAAATGCGG
>PFXJ01000047.1 GCA_002791595.1 candidate division Zixibacteria bacterium CG_4_9_14_3_um_filter_46_8 | reverse complement strand
GGATGATGCTGATTAAATAAAGGGGCGAAGATAGCTAATTCAAGCCATCATCGCTTTAACATTAAGGGTTGGGATAATTCCCAACCCTTTTTATTTTACTTCTCGACGGCTACGCCGTGGGAGATATTTACCGGTTCAGCAATGACCTTTCCAAAAAAGCTCTTGACATTAGTTCATTAATCGCTATACTTGAATGAATGGGCAAGTATTCGGATTTAAGTCGATGAGGAAACTGCCGAAGAAAAGAGACTTGAGCCGGGTGTCGGAGCTCTTTGGATTGCTTTCAGAACCCACCCGTCTGAAAATACTTTACTCGATGTTGGAAACCGAAGCGCAAGTCGGCGAGATCGCCAGACTTGCTGATATGAGCGTCTCGGCTATTTCTCACCAGTTGAAGCTATTGCGTGAAAAACGGCTGGTGAAATCAAGGCGTGATGGCCGGCGCGTATTCTATTCGCTTGATGATTACCATATCCCGGCGCTTCTGGCGCTAGCGGGTGAGCATAGTCAGGAGGATGATAGTTGAAGCAACATTCATATAAGCAATTTAATAATATTTTGAAGGGATGAAGATTGAGCAGTGCTATATTATATAGTCTGGTAAGCGTGGGCTTTTCTGCGGCATTCATACATTCTATATTGCCCAATCATTGGCTTCCATTTGTTTTGGTCGGTCACGTCAGGAATTGGAGAATCGGGAAATTGCTTGGGGTGACCGCTATTGCCGGCGGCGGCCATATACTGTTCACGACGGTTTTAGGTTTCATAATGGTCTTTGCGGGAATTCAAATGTTGCCATCGATAGAGCAATATATCAAGCCGATAATCGCCCTAATTCTTGCCGCGGTGGGCGGGTATCATGCCATTTCCTTTCTGCGCCATAAAGGACACCATCACGGCAAACCATCTGACAAAGCCACCATAATTTCGCTATTTCTAATGCTTACTTTCTCACCATGTGAAGCTTTTCTGCCGATTTATCTGACCGCAGTGCCTTACGGATGGACTGCCTTTGTAGCGCTTTCGATTGTGCTGGCAGTGGCCACCTTGAGCGGAATGCTATTTTTCACTGCGCTCAGTTCTCAGGGTGCGCTGAAATTGAACCTGCATTTTCTGGAGCACTATGAAAGGCTGATTATAGCGGTGATTTTGTTCGTGCTGGCAATTATATTCATTGTGGTCCATTGATGAATCAAGAGGAAAAGATAACGAATTCACACCGGCTGAAGGTGGAAGGATTGGACTGCGCAGATTGCGCCGCCAAACTCGAACGAGATTTGGAGGCCCTCGACGGGGTCCAGAGGGCGAAGGTCAATTTTGTCCACAAATCCATCAATATCGATTTCAATCCTGGAAAGATTAGCCTATCAACCATTTCGAAGAACATTGAAAGCCTTGGATTTAAGATGGCTGCGACGGAGACTCAATCGATACAGCTTCATATCCGAGGGATGGGTTGCTCCGAGGAGGAAAGAACAATTCGTAAAGCTCTCGCTGGTAACGACTTAGTAACAGATCTTCAGTTTGATTTTGTCAGAGAGCGATTGAAATTATCATATAGCGGGGATATAAAGCCCATTATTAAGACTATTCAAAATTCAGGATTTACAGTGTCGGTTATTGGAAGCGCATTACCGAAAGAAAAATCGGCCGCTATTGGGATCTGGACTATAATCATCTCTGGATTATCTGCCGCTATCGGGATTGTATTAGAATATTTAGGGTTTGCCGAATCGGCAACAGTGCCATTTCTGATGACCGCGATTGTTATTGGAGGCTATCGGATTGCCGCAAAGGGGATGAAAGCGGCTTTTCATCATTCTCTGGATATGAATTTCTTAATGACCATTGCGGTCATTGGGGCGATTGCCATTGGAGAGTGGGGCGAAGGGGCGATGGTAATGTTTCTATTTTCGCTATCGCATTTGCTGGAGAGAAGTAGCATGGAACGTGCCCGAAATGCCATAACGAAGCTGATGGGATTGACGCCGAAAACGGCGGTAGTAGTGGATGGCGAAAGGGAAATCCTTACTTCGGTTGAGAGTATAAAGGAGGGGCAGGTTATTCTGATGAAGCCTGGGGAATTTATCCCGCTCGATGGCAAAATTGTCGGTGGCGGCTCGGTCGTTAATCAGGCGCCAATTACCGGCGAATCGATTCCGGTAAACAAGGAGGTTGGCGATGAGGTATATGCGGGTAGCATCAACGGAAGTGGGGTACTTAGGATACAGGTATCTAAAATGTACACCGATTCCACAATCTCGCGTATCATTCATTTGGTGGAAGAGGCGCAATCCAGGCGCGCGCCGATACAATTGTTCGTGGACAAATTCGCCAGATACTATACTCCGATCGTTGTTGTTAGCGCCGTTTCGATCGGAATTATCCCACCGCTATTCTTCGGTTATGCATTTATGGAATGGTTTTATAAAGCCTTAGTGCTTTTGGTAATCGCCTGCCCATGCGCATTGGTGATTTCAACGCCGGTTGCATTGGTATCCGGTTTGGCGACGGCGGCAAGAAACGGGGTTCTGATTAAAGGAGGTTCCTTCCTGGAAAGAGCCGCCAGTATTGATACTGTGGCTTTGGACAAAACCGGCACTATTACCTATGGGAGGCCCCGATTGCTCGACATTTTCCCCATAAACGGTCATAGCCGGGAAGAAGTGCTGGGAATTGCCGCATCTTTGGAAAAAAATTCAGAGCACCATCTGGCACGAGCGGTCATCGAATACGCTGATGCGAATGGACTTGGGGTGAAAAATGTTGAACATTTTTCGGCGCTTCCCGGAGCCGGAGTTCGAGGCACTATTGACGGGGTCAAATATTTTCTTGCCAACCATTCCTTCTTTGAGCGAATGGGAATTTGCGATCAAACCATTCATCATCACCTCGAAAAAGTGGAAAACAGTCGCCAAACTGCCGTTTTATTGGGGACCGATGACGAAGTGCTGGGCCTATTGGCGGTCGCTGATGGTGTGCGTGAAGGCGCGGCGGAAGCAATCAAGTCCCTAAGGGACTCCGGGATAAATAATATTTTCATTGTCTCTGGAGATAACCACCGCACTACGCAGGCGGTAAGCGAGGAAATCGGCGGAAGTAGTTATTTTGCGGAACTGCTTCCGGAGCATAAGCTTGAGATAATTCGTAACCGTCGCTCCGAAGGTGCCAGAATCGCAATGGTGGGCGACGGTATCAATGATGCGCCAGCGCTGGCTGCGGCTGATATTGGGATAGCGATGGGTACCGCGGGCACCGATATCGCTCTTGAAACTGCTGATGTCGCCATCGTCAGTGATGACCTGCGTAAATTGCCCTATTTAATTCGCTTATCAAAAAGGACTTTAGGGATTATCCGGCAAAATATATTCTTTGCCATTGGAATAAAAGCAGTATTTGTCATTATGAATTTCCTTGGGATGGCCACCTTGTGGATGGCGGTCTTTGCGGATATGGGGGCTTCTCTTCTTGTAATTTCCAACTCGTTGCGAATCCTGCGTGCAAAAATCGACTGATTTATTAAGTTTTCCTCGTAGTCCAGAAAAACATGGCTCAAACGCCATATTTTTGCATGCTAATTAGCAATATCGGCCCCCATTTTTCATCGGGCACGGTTCTTTTTAAGCTTGACATTTTCTAAATAGATACTATCTTAACTTTAATGGAAATGCTATTATTTGGTTGGAATTGTGAGATCATCAAGAAGGTAGGAGAGAGCCATTTTTTTGATGGTTATTGTATTTGGGAATAGGTATCATTACTTTCAGGCAAAGGAACCCTGCTGGAGGAAAAATGCGAAGGGATTTAGTTATTGGGGGATTAATAATTATCGCACTTTTGGGAGTATGGGGCAATCCCGTTTTGGGAGGCAAGGCATTTGATTTTACACTAAATGACTTGGATAACAATCAAGTTTCGTTGCAAAGCCTTTTGGGAAAAGGGCCCACGTATATTTCATTCTGGGCAACGTGGTGCAAGCCATGTGTAAAGGAGATGGAGATTGTTTCGGGCATTTATGAAGAATATAGGGGGAGGGGGTTTCAGTTAGTGGGGATTAATGAAGATGTGGGGCGTTCGTATAGCAAAGTCAAATCGTTTGTTAAATCCAAAGGTTGGGAATTCCCGATTCTGCTTGACAACGATGAGAAAGTCAAACGGGATTACAAGGCATTCGGAATGCCCTACTCAGTAATACTTGATGCTGAGGGGAATATTGTTCATACTTCGTACGGGTTTCGCCCCGGCGATGAAGCAAAGCTGAAAGGAATAATCGAATCTCATCTGCTGACTTCGGATAAGGATTCGCCATCGAAAGAATCGGATAAGTAGAGACAGAACCAAGTAGCAGGGAAAAAAATGAGAATATCGATAGGATTGATTGTGGTAATTCTGGGGTTACTAATAGTTCCGCCAGTAATGGCAGACGGAGTAACAGTGCAGGCTAACAATAAATTCGAATATTATCTGTATCGCGAGGCGGACAGCCTGGGAGCCCGCAGTGACAGCCTCCGTAATCGCCTGGTAGTGGATATGCTTTACGAGCATTTTTACGCTGGTATTTGGTATGAGGCCTTTCATCCGCTTGGCACGGCAACTTTACCTATTCCTCCTTATTCTGCTTACGATACCTCATTCAGCGGCATCACTCAACGGTATTTTGGATGGTCGGATGGCAAGGCGAATATTCGAGTTGGGAATTTCTACGCGAATTTTAATCGAGGGTTGATCCTGCGCGCCTACGAGAATGAGGACATCCAGGTAGATAAGAATATTGATGGCGTTTGGGGCAATTATCTGGCTGAAAAATACAACTTTGAGGCTTTTAAAGGGAAGCTTCTGCTACCAATCGATGTAGCGCTTTCCCCTTTGTTCCGTGCCAGAGAAAATGGCTTGATGGGTTTTCGGGGTGAATTTACACCGATGCGTCAGGTCCGAATCGGCGGCGCTGCGATCCGTTACGATAAGAAGGATCCTTTCTTTGGAAACATCGGTTATACCAATGCGCAGGAAGTAATTGCCGGTGTGACATACGGACCGTTTGATTTCTATGCTGATTATGCCCTTCAGCAGGGCACATTGGGTTATCCTCTGGCACGGTTCGATTTGAAGGAAGGAGATGGAACTTATCTCTCCGCATCGGTATCCACCAGCAAGATGGGAATAGCGGCGGAATATAAGAACTATTATAATATGGGAATGGACTTCAATGCCCCGCCTGTGGCCAATCACCGCAATCGATCCCCCAACGCTCTTGGGAGCGTAAACGGAGCTAATGACCGCGGATTCCAGCTGTCCGCCTTCGGGTCGCCAATCGAGAATTGGACGTTCGAAGCCGATGTTGCCCAAAGCGAGGAACGGCCGGATCGCATAACCGGACATAGCCGTCTTAAAATGTACAATAATTTTTATGAGGCCAGGGGCTATGTCGGAAGACATATTATTATTGCGAACTACGAATATGTGGATCTTGGCGTTGAAGGAGTTGAGCATCTTCCCCATGGCGAAGCGACTATATATCTTAATTCCGAGAATACTTTAACTTTGACCGGCCAGGTCAAGAAATCTGAGAATATGCGCATCATTTATGACAAACCAGATTACCACGAGACCGATTACTCGATATCTTTCTCGCGTTCATATTTCTTGACTGTAACGGTTTTCGGAGGATTCACATCCCAGAAATTCAATCAATATGAGCAATCATTCCCGGAGAGAAGCGGTGCGATTTCATTCAACCTTCGGTATGGACAGCACGACCTTAACATATTTTTTGGAGATCAGAGAGGCGGTTTTGTTTGCACTGAGGGCGCCTGTCGTTTGGTGCCGCCTTTTAGGGGGTTGAAGACTACCCTTATTTCGAGATTTTAATTATTTATTAGATGAAAATGCCAGTACTTAATTATCACTTGGAAATAATGAACCCTTTAACTTTCTTACAAAGGAGGAAGCCATGAAGAAAATGGTTCCGATTATTCTAATGGCCATCTTTGTTCTCTCAAGCTCTGTAATGGCGTCGCCCAGGATGCCCTTGGGAGAAATGTTCACGAACACTTCGTGCAACCCTTGCTACTATCCTGAACTGTATCTTGATGCCTTGATGGAGAATTATGCCAATGATTTCTCCCTGATTCGCTATCACGTGTGGTGGCCATCGACGGGCGACCCATTCTACCAATTCAATCAGGGTGAGTCGGCCACTCGAAACAACTACTTTGGGAACAACTATACTCCCCATCTCTTTATCGATGGCATTGTGGATGGCGGTTCTTCCTACCCTCAATGGGAAAACCTCTATTTGCAACGTTGGGATGTCCAGAGTCCAATGGAAATTGTGGTAACCGGGAATTATGATGACCAGAAGCGCGAAACTGATTTGAATATTGCAGTAACCGCGACTGATGATATCAGCTCCAGCAACCTTCGGTTATTCTGCGTGCTGATTGAAAACTATATCAATTTCCATGCCCACAATGGCATTTCTGTTCATAATCAAACTATGAGAGATATGGTACCCAATGCCACCGGCGAAGTGTTCACAATCTCGAATGGTGAAACAGTCGAGTTCACCCGTCAGGTAGCCCTTGATCAGGAATTTGATGAGAATAACTGCCAGATCGTGGTGTTTGTCGAGGATTACTCAACTAAGGAAATATTCCAAACCACTCGCGTTGAGGCAACTATTAGTAGCACCGGTGTGAATGATTTCCCGCAGGGAGATATTCCCAAGACTACTATCTTGGCGCAGAATTATCCCAATCCTTTTAATGCCCAGACGAATATCGCTTTTTATCTGAAGAGCAAATCCGATGTGAACCTATCAGTGTTCAATCTGGTCGGGCAAAAGGTGGCGGAATTGGCCAATGATCAGTTCGATGCCGGAGCACATAGTGTTAATTGGGATGCCAGTCAAGTCTCATCAGGTATTTACTTTTACCGTTTAGTTGCCAATGGTGAAATCAAGACCAGGCGGATGGTTTTGGCGAAATAGTTCCATTCTAAATCGCCAGACATATATAATCTAAATGTAGGATGTAGGCGCCGATGCTGATGGACTTTCATCGGCATCAGGCGCTTTTGTATGGATTATATTAACAATTTTAAGATCCAATCAAGCCGGAGGATATTATGAAAGAAAAAGCCCTAATCCTTGCCCTTGCCGCATTATTTATTTTCGGCGCGGGCGAAGCATCGGCATTCACGCGAGTCGTAATCGGAGAGATGTTTGATAACACCTCGTGAGGCCCCTGTTACAACGCTGAATTGCGTCTCGATCAGTTGACCGAGCAGTATCAGGATGAATAGCAGTTATCCGCTATCATGTCTGGTGGCCCAGCTCCAGCGACCCCTATTATCAATTCAATATCGAAGAAAATGCATCCAGGAATAATTACTACGGTAACAATTACACTCCGCATCTGTTCATTGACGGGAACACCGATGCCGGATCGAACTACCCCGCTTGGGAGTCTCAATTTATGGCGCAATATGCCGTGCCCTCTGACTGGGAAATCAGCGCCACCGGGACATTTAATATTCTCAATCGGACGGCGCGAGTAAATGTGCATATAGTTCTCGGTGGAGCCAATCCGGATGGTGTGGAATTTGTGCGGACTGCCCTGGTTGAAAATAATATTTATTGGCCCGCTCCCAATGGTATCAACTGGCATGAGCAGACTTTCCGGGATATGATTCCAAATGTCAATGGGGTAACGATAACGCCCGACGAGAATGGAATTTTCGATACCAACTTGGAATTCACGGTTGATGAAATAATCGTAGAAGATAATTGCGATTTAGTGATGTTCATACAATCAACCCGGTATCGTCAAATATACCAGGGATACAGATTGCCATTCTCGGAACTCCAAATTACGTCTGTGGAAGAAGAGCAGGAGCAATTGCCCCAGGCACTGAGTCTTCTGGGAAATTATCCCAACCCATTTAATGCTTCCACCGTCATAAAATTTGTGGTTCCATCTTCAGGGAAAGTCAATCTGGATGTATATAATCTTGCAGGCGAGAAAATCTCATCATTATTGAGCGAGGTTCTTGATGCCGGAGAGCATTCGGTTACTTTCGACGCCGATGGATTGCCATCAGGAATTTATTTCTACAAACTGGATTACAGTGGCCAAATCATCACCCAGCGGATGGCCCTGGTAAAATAGCCTAAATGAAAGTGCCATAGCCGAGGGTTTATCCCTCGGCTCAGAATGTTAACAAAATGGCGGCACATCAATTTGAATCTGAGTTTTGGCCAAGCGAGTACGTAATAGCATCTAAATCCCATCTTTTGAGAGGGGTGGATCCCCGATGCAATCGGGGAGCCGGGGTGTGTTTTCCCACAAAAAGAACACACCCCGGCCTTCGGCCACCCCTCTCGATGGGGGAATAAGATTGGATTCTTTTATCAATAATATATCGCGTTCAAGAGCACTCTTTTGTCATCAAGCTGAGACGAGGGGAATATCGCCATCGGCGATCTGTATCCCCTCCGGTAAGGCGCGCAGGCGGTAGCATCCGTGCCGGTCATTTTCAATGATTTCGGCGCCGGCAGGCAAGAATTCTTTTAGCTCTTTTTTCAGTCGATGCAAATAACTCCATTGATTGTCGCCATCTTCTAAATCCAGCCGATGAATCCAACCCTCCTTGCCATTTTTCAGGGCTTCGGCCAATCTTCTTAGGTAAAGATACGATTTGAATGTGATCAGTGTTGGCGATCCATTGATAGAGATGCGGATTTTTCCACGATCCTGCTTGGCTGACAGGTTTAATTGAAAAATCGATATGTTCTCTGCCAGCGCGATCTTGGCATCCTTGCGCTTATCCGCGTTTTTCTTCTGGGATATTTCCAGACAGGATTTATATAGGTTATTTCTGACATTTTCAGGTATTGATTGCGGAATCCGTTCGACTCCGCATTTACAAACATCGGACGCTGTTATGATATTCTCCTTGATGAGCTCCATAATCCGCATGCGTCCAAGCCCGTACACGCGGAGCCTTGCCAGAGGAAAGCCTTTATCGGGGAGGCCGCATCGCACACTCTCCGCATATTCTCTCAGCAATGTGGATAGATCAACCTTGCCCGAGGAAGCCGCAATTTCAGCGGCGCCATAGAGAAGCCAACTGAACCGCCGGGTCATATCGCTGATCATTCCAGCTGTCAACTTAAAATTCTCTTCGAGCTCGCGAAATCCAACCCCTTCTATCCAATCAGTGATGAGGTTTTTGAAATACTGGGCTTTAGCATCGTTAATTGTTCCACTTGATTCTCCGGAATCAGAAGAGGAAATACAGAATGCTCCGTTTCGAAGTTGGTAATAGAACCAAGCCGGCAGCTTAATCTCAGCCGCCTCTCGGGAAAATGATAGGTTCTGAATCCAGAAGCTCAAATCATCGAGGCCTTCAGCCCCTTCAATAATTTTCGCAATCCTGGTTATAGTCTCTTTCTTTAGGCCAGTGAGGGCGCAGGCTCTTCCCAAAGCCGTTGCCTGAAGGTGATTATCTTCGCACTTCAGGAATTTCTGGACTATGAGCAACTCTAAAGAGTCAGATAATATCAAACCAGTTTCACTTCCGATTTCTGACACGGATTTCTCCAACTCGTCAATTGATGAGCATATCCCTGAGGCGACAAGATCGATGATAGTCTCTTCAGAAATTGCAGAAGATATAAGCGACTTAGGATCAATCTCGCCCTCGATGTAGCGATTCCACAAGATTTCCTTCTCGAATTCATTTGCCGCCAATAGCACAGCCCTGCCAAATCCATTTTCCAAACCCCATCTGCCGGCGCGGCCCGATATGGTATCGACTTCGGAATAACTCATTGGCGATTCGATAGGACGCAGGTCTGACGATTCACCGCTGAATTTCAGAGGTTCGATAAATACATTTTTTGCCGGCAGATTAATCCCGCAGGCGAGCGTGGTCGTGGAGAAAAGAAGGCGGATATCGCCGCTTCGAAATCCATCGATTATCGCCTTGCCTTCAAATTCGGTTAAATCGGCGTTATGAAATCCAATGCCATTCTCAAGGCTGACTTTGAGGGTTCTCAGCAAGGAAGTATCTTCCAGATCGGAGATTAGTGCTAGAGTTTGACTTGCGCGCGGGAATTGCATTATTGCAGAAAATTCCAGGGCGGCATTTATACTTTGATTCTTACTTTTGAGAAATACGATGGCCTGCTCCCCTCGGCCGCAAAGGAATTCGAGCGAACTCTTCAAGTGGGGATTGATGGATGACTCGGTATCGTTTTCGAAAAAAAATGGGTCGATTAGCTTTTCATTATCATCGACCAGAGCATTACGGTCGCGGAATTCGAAATTGCCATGAAAAAGTATCCCCTTACGAAGATTGACCGGTCGGATGGTATCGCGGACAATGGGGGCGGCAACTAATCTGGCGGGAGAAGCGGCGCGGAAATCCTCTCTTCCCAAGCCCAATATCCTGCTTTCGTTCTTAGAGGATATAATTTTCATCAGGAGCACTCTGGCGTTCTCTCCCCGTTGAGGATCGTGAATTATGTTTATCTCATCGAATACGACCACATCGATTGCCGAGAGAAGGTTGATATTGCGAGTCAGGAATCGATTGAATTTCTCATAGATAATGATGGCCAGGTCGAATTGCCCTTTGACTATCTTCTCATCGTCCTGACGGTCATCCTGAGTGGAGAGCGACAGGCGAACGCCGAGCGTTTCATACTTTTTTCGAAAATCGTCATATTTTTCGACAGCGATTGCTTTGAGCGGGGACAAAAAGATCGCCTTCCTCCCTGAAGCCGCGGCTTTGAGAGCGGCTATCTCACCACAAAAGGTCTTGCCGGAGGAGGTTGGACCCAGTATCAGCAGATCGCCGCTGAATAAATGGCCGGAAGAAATGGCCATTTGCTGGATTCGTGATAATGTTTTCATCCCGGATCGTTTCCAGGCGCTGATAATGCCATCCGGCAACCCGAATGCTGATAGTTTCTCGATTTTCATAGGCTTCTCCTTCTTGATCGACAAAATACTGCACAAATGTATAGTTGTCAAGAAAGAAATTAATATATTCAGGAATCGGCGCTCATAACTGCAATAATAAAATGGGTTTCTCAATAGCACATCGGCTAATTGTCAAAAAAATACTTGCATTTTGGGTTTATTCGCTTATTTTATTAGGTTTGAGAGAAAATCCAGAATTGGAGGATAAAATTGGCTCATAAGAAAGGTGTTGGCTCATCGCGGAATGGCCGCGATTCGAATGGCCAACGATTGGGAGTGAAAAGATTTTCCGGGGAAACTATCTCCGCCGGATCAATACTTGTGCGTCAGCGAGGCACCAAAATACATCCAGGTGTCAATGTTGGTATTGGCAAAGACGACACTATTTTTTCCAAAATAGATGGCATTGTGAAATATGAACGTTGGGGTCGGGATCGCAATAAGGTCTCTGTCTATTTTGCTGAATAATTGATTCGCTTCGGCACAACCTTCAACATAATTATCCGACTTAACGGATAAATCCGAAAGGCGCCGTTGGGCGATGAAGGATAATAAACCCGGTAAGATAGCGATCCTTTTAACATCATCAGGGGATGAATTACGAAACGATCTGTGGGAGATGGTTTTTTTATACTATTTTTTGGAACGCTCTCATTTCCACATAGTTAATATCATTCCTCTGAATGACCGTGATAATGCCCATTTGATTGACAAAATCGGCAATTCCGGCTTTTCTCTTGGCGACCTGGTGACGATCGATCGGGAGGTCGGAAAGGAAATTGAAGCGGTAATTATGACGGGATTTTCCGATTCACGCCGTCCATCAGTGGGCGACCTGCACTCTCAGGGTGAAATAGCGGTAGAAAAGGAAATTAGAAGATTCCTACGAGAGATGTTCCGACGGCACAAGCCAATTGCTGCTTGCGGACTTGCCGTGATGGTACTCTCAAATGCCATCAGTGATATTTCCGATTCCCCTCTGACCGTTACTGTTGGCAATGATCCTGATACCGATAGGATCATCGAGCGCAAAGGATGTGTGACAGTTAATACCCGTGGCGGAGAAGTGATCATCGACGAAACCAACCGCCTGGTCACAACTGCCGGGCATTTCGGCGAAAGGAAAATAAATGTTGTATATAAGGGTATGGAAAATCTTATCGAAGGGTTATCATCTCTAATTATATAGTGGAGTTTTCATATGAGAAATATAGAAGCAAACGTCATCAGCGATACTGTCCGCAGACTATGCATGGAGGCCAATTATCATCTTGGCGATGATGTTTTGGAAGCATTAAACAAATTCGAGGCCGTGGAGGAATCGCCGCTGGGGAAAAACATCCTCAAGCAGATTATCCAGAATGCTGAGATTGCCCATAGCGAGGAAGTTGCTATGTGCCAGGATACCGGTTTTGCGGTGGCATTTGTTGAGCTTGGGCAGGAAGTCCATATCACCGGCGGCGGCCTTAATGATGCCATCAACGATGGCATCCACCGAGGTTATGCCGATGGCTATCTGCGAAAATCGATTGTCGAAGACCCGCTCCGCAGAAAGAACACCGGCGATAATACTCCCGGCGTGATTCATCTCGAAATGGTTCCCGGCGATAAGATAAAGGTTATCATAGCCCCCAAAGGCGGCGGCTCTGAAAATATGTCAGAAGTTAAGATGATGAAACCTGCTGATGGCGTCGAGGGTCTGAAGGCCTTTGTCATCGACCGTGTGCGCCGCAGTGGGGGCAATCCTTGTCCGCCGGTGATTGTGGGGGTGGGTGTGGGCGGAACTTTCGAGAAATGCGCCTATCTGGCCAAGAAAGCTTTGCTCCGTCGGATTGGCAGCACTCATCCTGATCCATTTTACGCTGAGATGGAAAAGGAATTGCTGGTGAAGATCAATAACCTTGGGATAGGCCCGCAGGGACTTGGAGGGCGAACAATGGCGTTGGCTGTCCATATAGCGGAGCACCCCTGCCATATCGCCTCCTTCCCGGTGGCGGTCAACCTGAATTGCCACGCCGCCCGTCACAAAGAAGCTGTAATTTGAAGCCCAATGGCTATTCGATTAAGGCAGATTGAAAGAATCATCTGCTATGAAACTTTGAAGAGGTTTTAAGATATGACCGAAGAAACGAAGAGAATTACGACGCCTTTCAGCGATGAAATCGTTGAGTCGCTAATTGCCGGTGATCGGGTATTTATTACCGGGGAAGTATATACAGCGCGTGATGCCGCTCATAAGCGCCTGGTAGAGCTGCTTGATAAGGGAGAGAAGTTGCCTTTCGATCCTCACGGGCAGGTTATATACTTCGTGGGGCCCGCGCCGGCAAAACCCGGCAAACCGATCGGCTCGGCGGGGCCGACAACTTCATACAGAATGAATCCTTACGCCCCCAGAATGATAGAAGCAGGCCTGAAGGGGATGATCGGCAAGGGCGAAATGGGCTCCGAGGTTGTCGAGGCAATGAAAAAGCATAAGGCCGTGTATATGGTGGCTATTGGCGGGGCGGCCGCTCTGATTGCGCGTTCCATCAAAAAATCAGAAATCATCGCCTATGAGGATTTAGGAGCTGAGGCAATCCGCAAGCTCTATGTCGAGGATTTCCCAGCTATAGTTGCCCAAGACTACCGCGGCGAGAATATGTATATCAAGGGAGTGCAAACTTACAAAAGGGAGTAGCCTGCCGGGGATCTCAGGTTTATCTCCTTGGGCGCATGTATTTGTCAAATACATATTTTGCTTTGGCCGCCATGCTTAATACAGTATAGGCATCCCAATCATAACAAAAAGAAGGATCGAAATAGCAGTTGATGCGGCATCCTTCGCAGAAAAGAAACCTTCCCTGGCGATGACGATATTGTTTGACTGTCTCCGATTGATATATTGTTTTCAGATTGGGCTCTATGGGAATGGTCTCGACCTGCCGGTGATAACAGGGTAGAATTAGTTCGCCTCCGGGGCTGATAACGATGGTCGATCGCACCACCCGACAGCGCGGTTTAGTGATGCGATTCCCGCCGGCGCGGTGCAATTTACGGAAGCCATAATTTAGATAGACATACGGTTTATAGGCATAGGAGCTCAGATATTCCCAATATTCATCGCTAAATCCGTTATTGTTGACATAGTCAAATTCGGGGTTTATCACAAGTATCAGCTTCTGTTGCTGGGCAAAGCGTGTCATCTCTCCAAGAGACGGGAGATTGCTCTCGTTGACGGTGAACATCAAATCCGGCCGTTCACCCAGCGATTTTGCAATTGAGATCGATTCCATCACCTTATCATAGCATTTGACTCCCCGGATACGGTCGTGCTCCTCCCGGTCCATTGAATCCAGCGAGAAATGCAGATATGTAATCTGACCCATCAATTTCTCAGCCATATCGGGATACCTGATACAGTTAGTCGTCACTGATGTATAAAGGCCCAACCCCCTCGATATTCTGAGCAACATCGGGAGATGATGGTATAGCAATGGTTCCCCGCCCGTGAAATCCGCAAAACGAATTCCCAGTTCTTTTGCCTGTTTCACGATCAACGCGGCCTTATCCAGGGTCAGCTCAGAGGAAGATGGAATATCGCAATTTTCCGGAATGTCACAGAAAAGGCATCTGGCATTGCAACGGTAGGTCACATAAAAATGCAACAGCAACGGTCCCATATTTCAGCGTCCGCGGGAGAAAATATAACTCCGATATGGCTTCAGGGCGTCGATAATTCCTGAAAGCGAGGTAAACGAAGGCGTGGCAAAATACTGAT
>PFXJ01000123.1:14903-16018 GCA_002791595.1 candidate division Zixibacteria bacterium CG_4_9_14_3_um_filter_46_8 | reverse complement strand
TATCTGGGACCGATTTTGGTTTTCCCCGGCCAGGACGAGATGAAAGCCTTAGCCCTTGGCGCATTGCGAATCCTCCGCGGCGAGGAACAGCCCAAAACCTACCCGGAGACGGCGGGACAATTTGGGGCTGAGAGGCGGTGACCTTCGCCATCCACGTAACTGGGTGAACAGGAATCCGGACATTCTTGTCCGGCAAGTTACAATCGCAGACAAAAATGTCTGCGCTACCGGGCAATGGTGCATGGCAGACCTCCTGGTCTGCCTTAATGGGTCAGCAGACGAGGACATCTATGCCATATACAAAAATGGGTAGGCGGGGTCTTGACCCCCGCGAAGATGTTGGGGTCAAGACTCCTAATTGCCCTCTCCCATTCATCGGGAGAGGGAGACTCCGCCTCAGGCGGAGGCAGGTAAGGGCGCGCCCCACTTCCGAATACCTCAAAATTTATCTTTTCATTATCCCTTACTCTATTTTATATTAACGCTTGTGAAACATAGAACTAACCATCCATTTCGATAGAAGCGTGGAGGAATTATGTCTAATATAAAAGATGTCGTAATCTTATCAGCATGCCGCACACCCATTGGGGTGTTTATGGGGAGTCTCTCGGAGCTATCCGGCCCGCAGTTGGGCGCGATTGCAATTCGTGAGGCGGTCAAGCGGGCCGGAGTCAATCCCGAAAAGGTCGATGAGGTGATAATGGGGCAGGTGGTGCAGGCGGGAGCGGGGCAAGCCCCAGCGCGCCAGGCGGCGATTCACGGCGGTATTACACCCAAAGCAAGCGCGATGACTATCAATAAGGTTTGCGGCTCAGGGCTGAAGGCCGTTATGCTCGCATCACAAGCCATCAAGCTGGGCGATGCGGATTTGGTCGTGGCCGGTGGTATGGAATCGATGTCGCAGGTTCCGTATGTCCTCCGTGGCGCCCGCAAGGGATTTAAATTGGGCGACCAGAAAATAATTGATACAATGATTCTGGATGGCCTTTGGGATTCGTTCAATAATTTCCACATGGGCAGCGCGGCCGAGCTTACCGCCAGAAAATCGAATTTGACTCGCGAAATGCTGGACGAATATGCCGCCAATTCCCAACAAAAAGCAGTGAAGGCGATGG
>PFXJ01000123.1:4855-14894 GCA_002791595.1 candidate division Zixibacteria bacterium CG_4_9_14_3_um_filter_46_8 | reverse complement strand
ATGAAGGTCCCCGACCCGGGACAACCCAAGAATCGCTATCTCGCCTGAAACCGGCTTTTGAAAAAGAGGGCGTCGTCACTGCCGGGAATTCTCCAGGATTAAATGATGGCGCCTCGGCATTGGTTGTTTCATCGATAGATTATGCCAAGGCGAATAATCTCAAACCGATCGCCAAAGTGCTTGATTACGCTGTTGGGGGCACCGAACCGGCGATGCTTTTCTATGCGCCGATATATGCGGTTCGCAAGCTGATGGAAAAGATGAAGGTCGATATTCATCATTGGGATTTAATTGAAGCCAATGAAGCGTTTGCGGCTCAATGTCTGGCTGATGGCAACGAGCTTGGCTGGGATTGGAATCGAGTGAATGTCCACGGAGGCGCTATCGCATTGGGGCATCCGATAGGAGCATCTGGCGCGCGTGTGCTGACGACTTTGATTTACGCCCTTAAGACCTATGGCAAGAAAAAGGGAATGGCGACTCTATGCCTCGGTGGCGGCAACGCCGTGGCCTTGGCGATTGAGATGATGTAATAATATTAAGCTGAAAATACAAATCGGGTTCCGGAGTCTGGCGAATGCCTGACGCTGAAACCCGATTTTTCATTATTCTCAAAACCGTGTCAATTTTGTCTCGAAGTTCTCAATCCTCGGCGGTTTTTTGCCTTTGCCGGAAATTATTTTATGTCCTTCCGGCTTGCCCATCCGATCATTCATAATAATTCTGCGAATTGGTTCAAGGAAAGTCCCGCCTGACGGATTATCGAACGCAGGGTTCCTTTAGCGATTTCCCTATGGTCCGGCACCGTTAGTCTTCTATGAGGAGGATTGTCATTCCTGAGGATGATATGGCTGCCGGTCTGATGGTCGATGGAATAACCGATTTTGCTCAGGATGGCACAAAGCTGCTTTCCCGAAAGAATCGGTAGTTTACTCAAGTTTTTACCTCGACAATTTCCTCATCAATGGAGGGCGGAATCGGCTCGTTGTGCTTTTTCAGGCTTTCTAAGTAGCCCTTGATGGCGTCTTGTATATTGTCCAGTGCCTCTTTTCGTGTTTTGCCTTGGGAAATACACCCTGGCAAGGACGGGCATTCAGCAATGAATATTCCATCTTCATCTTGCTCAATTAATACCCGATATTTCATAATTCGTCCTTTCTCTTTTCTGCAATTATAACATTCGTTTTGCTATTGCGCAATCGGTATAGACGAGTCGGGTTTTTCCCTGCAGCGGGAGGATGCGGAACTAAACCGATTCCAATTATAGTGTTTGAGGCTTCATTTCGGACGGTATCATTTTTTTCTGCTGTAAGTCACGTCGAAATTCTTGAATTCTTTTCCATCAGCACCGTACTCGTAGGATTCGTAAATGTGCTTGTCATCATTTACAATTCTGGATATGGATTTGAATTTCTTGTCTTTCTGGCCGGTGGCGAGGTCATCGTAGGTGCCTTCGAAAGTGATCACTTTTCCGGATACGTCGGGCGTTCCATAGCTGATCATAACAGTGGTGGACATTTCGTCCATCCACATGGTGACATATTTTTGTTTGAAATTATCGTAGCCGGTGATGCCGATGCCGTGGAACGGCGAACCTTGCATCTCACCGGTAACACTTTCCTGAACGAATCGTCCTCCGAGAATTGTCTGGGCTTCGCTGGTTCCTTTGGATTCCGTAGGCGCGGCTGAAGGGTCCTGCCACCATCTGGTGGTGAAATTCCAGGAGCCAGCCATAGCTTGAAGTTTTTTATGGGGCTCTCCCGGTTGAGCGTATTTCGCCCATGCGGCCATCATTTCCTCTTCGGTCATTGCCGGCTTATCTCCGGGCTTGGCTTTTGCAGGTTTGTCCTCGGCGATTGCCGGGATGACGGTGAAAAGCAGTATTGCCGTAGAGGCAAGGCACATTAATATAAATCTTATTTTCATGCAAACTCCTTTGCGTTTTGATAGTTGCTTACTTCAAATAATATCATTCACTTAATTGAACAGGCAAATAATAAAATCGAGCTTTGACCAAGATTGTTCCAATGGTGGAATAACGCGAAAATGAGTTGTGGCACGCTATAAATGTCAGCGCCAGTCCCCATCGGACGAAGCAGTCTCATTTTTTAACCTATTGATTCGATTCCATAAAGTGAAATGGGTCTTCATATTCATCTATGATTCCATTTTGTTTCTGTTTTTCTAAAATCCTCATTATGGCTTTCCCGTGTATCCTGTCGTGCCAGATGAATCTCCTCAATACTTTTTTGAGTGTCCAGTGTTCATTATCAATTTCGAACTGTAGTGAATTGTTGTTTTTACAATATATTTCATTGAGCTTTTCGAGACAAAATTTCCTGATAGCCATGAAATCTTCTTCTTTCTTTTCGAAGGCAATCTTCATTCTTGACAGATAATAATATTGACAGTATTTCACATGGTCAAATATCTCCCGAATACTTTTTGGATTTTCACCATAAAAGGTCTTCCTGATTCTGGAATCATCAATCCAGTCTTTGAATCCTGACTTAGAGTAGATTTGATGAATCGTCTCTCCCGAATACCAAACCAAGTCAACCATATTTCTGGAATTTTCTTCATCCATTTTTTCTTTGTCAGCATCCAACAGAATTTCGTTATCAGCATCCTCTACCGCTAATGAGCTTTGGTGTCTTTGAACAATTTGAGTCTTAAAACTAACGCTCGGGGTGATACTTAACCATTTCAGATACGAATTGGCTTCTTGATTCACTTTGCTGATAGCTTCATCTTCGGTTCTGCCGCGGATAAACGCTCCCGGTAGTTCCTCAATGAACCCCATGAATCCTTTTCCATTAGTTTCAAATGCTATGGATAAGGTATCGGTGGTTAGTTTCAATGACGGTTTCTGCGGCATATCATTCAATAGGCGCGGCACGCCCAAACTTTGGGAGGGGAGGTGCTGGGAGGGGGTTTGGGCATGTTCTGTGTCTAACACGCATAGCTTGCCACGTGGCTTAGCATTTCACAGAATTCTTTGTTTATTCTTTAGGGCACCGAAAAAGACATATCCTTAGAAGTATCACAAACAAAATCAGATTAGCGTCTTTATCAAACTCAATTGTGAATGATAGCCCATGGCCGATGCGATTCCTCAAATTCGTGCCCAGAGGGTCTGATAGAATAATCCTTAAGAACTCACAAACATCGTCTCCCACTACTTTGCGCAAGTCATTGTCCCTGAGTATGTCATCCAGCATTCTCTCCTGATAAACATTTTGGTCAGTAAGTCTGGCGGTGCAACCGCCTGCCCGGGCCAAGATTTCCCTGAGAATTCCCTCAATTTGAAAAACCAAAATGTGAATTGAACTTACATAATCGCACGCAAAAAAGCGGTCCAGAGCAACTTCTACGATTTGCTCTCTTCCCTTCTCTAATGGCTCTCCGCGGAACAGCACATTTAGCATTCTCTCCGAGTCAAGCCCCTTCTCATTTATAAGCATCTCAAATAATGGACCGAGGAACGCCTTTGTGGCCAGTTGACAATATGAAATAGAATAGTCTCTGGCAGTGTCATTCACCTTTTCATGGCCAGATGTTATCCGGCCCGCGATATTGTTATCGATGATCTTGGTCACATTTGCTTCCACTAAAAGAGGATGACCTTCCAGCAATTCATTGGCCGTCGAATAGGATTGCTGTCGAGGTGCCATGATGGGAAATTCGTCAGCAAGCCTCTCAAGACATTGAGGGAGTTCAAGCGGCATATAGTTGCCTACGTAATCCCTAATTTGCTCAATTGGTATGGCAAACTCGCCTTGTATACGTTGCATTCTTGAAATCGAGTCCTTATTAGCCTGCTTCAGCTCCCTGACCAGGGAATTGACTTCGGTTTTGTTGACCCGAGGCACTTCTTTCAGCCCTTCTATTGCTTTGTCAATGTAGAATGCCCGAATCAGTGGGTCACCCTTTCGCCTGACTGCCTCCAAGCGATATGCGTCCGCTTTTCCTTGCAAAGATGAATCTATCAGATTCCTTTGTTTAAATTGATTACAGAAACATATCCTCAAGTCATATAAGGCGGCTTTTCCATCGACATCCCATGATAGCTTCTCGATCCCCTGCATTATGAGTTTGTCTATGGGCTCGAACTCCAAAACTGTCCGCGTATGCTTACAATTGGCCATGGATCTCAACAAGCCAACAATCCAATGGGGATCTCTTTCAACTTTCTCAAGATACACAAGATGATGGTCAATACATTGTTTTACCCTTCGCATATCATTGAGTTGAGTTGAAATCTGCAACGCACGAGCCAAGCAGTCATTTGTCTTGTCTTGCCAATCATTATTATAAAACGCTTGAGCAATCTCAAGATAGCCATCTACAGCCAGCCTTCCACAGTCTGAATCTTTAAGATATTCCCAGGCGAAATCGCAGTATCTTGAGCGCAAGAAGGGATTTCGGGTTGTTTTCCCGCGCTTCACGTAATACCGCTTGCCGCTGTCATCGATTTTGCCAATGTCGGGATAACATTTCCCGCAGCTCAAACCCAAGATTGGAATAAACCTAGACAACTTCTGCTCAATGCACTTAAGCGCATCTGCTATCCCAAGATACCAAAAGATCTTCTCATACTCCATTTCTCTGACTTTTTCTTGGTTACCTTCTGACCCGTATCTCAGCAAAGCTTTTTGTGCGATTTCAGAGAAATGGGGCTGGAAATGATCGCGAAAATCATCGATTGAAGCTAATTCAAGTTTCGCGAAGGTGTAATCGGCACACACTTCGACAAATCCGTTTGTGTCATCCATAGTAATCCATTGGAGTAATGCAGTGTGATCTCGATTTGCCCAACTTTCGATTTCTTTCAGCAATCTCAAGTTGAGCATGTCACAGTTCACTCAATCATGGGTATCCTTTTCCTGCAGAAGCAAAACACCTGCAAACGCGACAATTATTACCGTTGCCCATTGGACCAAGAGACGTCCAATATCCAGCATAGTTTGACCTTCTGGTGGTAGGAAAATGAAGCTGTAGCCTAGGGCATCCCCCGCCGGCACAGCGACGTCCTGGGGGAAGCTCTCCGCAGGTGGCGACCAATCGGGCGTATTCATCCACGGCACTTGTAAATGCAAGCTAAATGGTACATAGAGGGTGTCGTACCACGGCGGGAAAACCGCCATAACGAAAATTAGAATTGCAGCAATCAGGATGATCTTTTTCTGCTTCTTATTCAACATACCATTACCTCCAACAAACTTTCCTTATCTATCTTCATCAAACCTTCTTCACACTCAGAGTAATTCCGCGAATTGGATCAAAGAAATTGTAGCTTGACCCCTTTTGGTTTCAATATTCTATTCTTACCCAACCAGAGGCCACCATTATTAAATTAAGCAGAGTATGTTTGGCATTCACGGCAAATATTATATGATCAATGCCCAAACCGCAAGGGTTTCGACATACGGGATTGAATATTTACCCCAACAGTTACTCCTTCATCCTTATTCCCCTCTCCGAGAGGGGCGTCCCGACTTGTCGGGACGGGGTGTGTTCGACAATCAATCTTTTCTTACACACCCCTGAATCCCCTCTCCAGAGGGGACTTGAGAATTAACTTGAATCACTTTCTCACTCCCTCATCGGCATCCTCACGCCTTTTAGCTTTGCCACCGCAATCGCCTCTTCATACCCCGCATCCGCGTGGCGGGCGACACCGATTCCCGGATCGTTGGTCAATACTCTTTGGAGGCGGGTGCGCATCTCATCAGAACCATCAGCGACGCAAACCTGTCCGGCGTGAATTGCCAAGCCCATACCCACACCACCGCCTTGGTGAATCGATACCCACGATGCCCCCGAAGCGGTGTTCAACAATGCATTCAGCAAAGGCCAATCGGCAACAGCATCGGAGCCATCTTTCATCGCTTCAGTTTCGCGATATGGCGATGCCACCGAGCCGGTATCGAGATGGTCGCGGCCAAAGACTATCGGGGCTGAAAGCTCGCCTGATTTGACCATATCGTTTATCGCCACCGCAAATTTATCGCGCTCGCCATAACCCAGCCAGCAGATACGGCATGGCAATCCTTGGAAATGAACTTTCTTCTGCGCTTTTTCAATCCAGCGCGCCAGCGATTTGTCATTCGGGAACATCTCCAATACCTTCCGATCAGTTTTATAAATATCTTCCGGATCGCCGGAGAGAGCCGCCCATCGGAAAGGCCCCTTCCCCTCGCAAAATAGCGGACGGATATACGCCGGCACGAAACCTGGGTAAGCGAAAGCATCCGCGACACCGGCCTTCAACGCCTGCCCGCGGAGGTTATTGCCATAATCGAAAACAATCGAGCCGCGCTTTTGAAATTCAATCATCGCCCGGCAGTGCGCCGCCATCGACTTGAATGACAATTCGATATATTTCTTAGGATCATTTTTGCGTAGGTCAAGAGCCTGCTTGAATGACATTCCCCCAGGAATATAACCGTTAAGTTCATCGTGAGCGGAAGTTTGATCAGTTACGATATCAGGCACTATTCCTCGTTTCAGAATTTCGGGCAATATATCGGCGCAATTGCCAACGAGCCCGATGGATACCGCTTTCTTTTCTGCTATGTATTTCTCCACTCTTTTCAATGCTTCATCGAGATCGGTGACCATCTCATCATTATAGCCGGTTTTCAATCGTTTTTCGATCCGCTCGGGATTGACTTCAACCGTTAGAATTACCGCATCATTCATTGTGCCTGCCAGGGGTTGGGCTCCGCTCATTCCGCCCATTCCACCGGTGAGGATGAATCTACCGGATAGGTCTCCGCCATAATGCTTCTTGGCGATGGCGGCGAAAGTCTCATAGGTTCCTTGAAGAATCCCCTGCGTACCGATATAAATCCACGACCCCGCAGTCATCTGGCCGAACATCATCAATCCCTTTTTATCCAGTTCGCGGAAATGCTCCCAAGTTGCCCATTGGGGGACAAGGTTGGAATTGGCAATAAGGACACGTGGGCTGTATTCATGGGTCCTGAATATGCCTACTGGTTTGCCGGATTGCACCAGCAGAGTTTCATCGTTTTCGAGATTCTTCAATGCCTTTACAATCGCATAATAACATTCCCAATTCCGTGCCGCCTTTCCGATGCCGCCATAAACAACAAGCTCGCGAGGATTCTCTCCGACTTCCTCATCGAGATTATTCATCAGCATTCTCATAGCGCCTTCAGTTTGCCAGCTCTTGCAAGTGATTTTATTCCCGGTCGGGGCTTTGATTGTTTTGTATTCCATTGACATCTCCTATAATAGTCTTAATCGCATCATCATATAATAGAAGTCTGATTGATGACCTGCAAGCGGAAATTACGCAATAAAAAAACCGCCCAATTTGACGGGCGGTTCTGCATCCCGAAAATTATGGGAAACTATTTCACCAGCATCATCTGTCGCGCCGCATCGAAATTATTTGTCGTCAGGCGATAGAAATATATGCCAGATGATATGTCGTGCCCCTCGCCATCTCTTCCATCCCAATTTACACTATAAATGCCCGGCTGTTGCCTCATATTAATGAGTGTCTTCACTCTCTGTCCAAGTATGTTGTAAACCGAGAGGTTCACGTCCGTTAATTCCGGCAACTCGTATCCAATCTCAGTGCTGGGATTAAATGGATTCGGAAAATTTGCGAGAAGATTATATGATTTGGGCAGAGTATTCGGTAGTTCTTCGGTTATTCCGGTCAGGTCGTTTGTCAACAACACCCTCATCATCCAGTCATAGGATGTAAAAGGCGTCCAAAAACCATTGTTGTCATTATACCAAGAGCTTCTTCCATCAATGGGAACATTACCATCCGCGCCGACAGTCGGCGGAGGATCGCTTACGTTCCCATCAGGCCAATGAACGATCATCCAGAAATCATCGGAATTGACTATGACTGGATTATTGAAATCGAATTCCAACCATGTGCCCGGCGGAACTCCTTCGGGATTGTCGATCCTTGCCAGGACATTCATAGTGTCCGGCTCTCCCGAATCATCTCCGACCAGTGCCACATAATCGAAGAAATATGAATAATTGGATGACCCTATGAATATCCATCCCTTATCGATGGCATAAGGTTCCGGCATATTTGGAGAAAACCTGACAGCGAACTTGTCGTTAACCCGGGTCCCTACCCAGTAATTGGCTTCGTTGCCGCCATCATCGTAAAATAATTGCTGAACCACTTTGAATGGCTTTGACGACTCATTATCATCGGGATGATAGTCATCCGCCACATCCGCAGTGATCCTGATATTATACGAACCTATGGTCTCCGGTAGCCATTGCGGGAAAGTGGAATTTGTCTCAGAATAAGGACTTAATCCGGAAATCGTGATGGTCTCATGATAGATTTCACTCATCAAGGTATCTGTAATGACGCAGGTGGCGTCAAATGTCTCCGCGAATGATCCCCAATTCTTAAATGTTGCCATCGGTGAAGCAGGTATATTCACCGAAATGCTATCGAGAGGGAAATTGATTGAAGAGGTTTGAATGTCGTGCCAAATCCTCACATTGATCGCCATACTATTGTTTGCAAAGTCCTGATCGCCAGGAAGCTCGGCAATGAATTTTACTTCAAATAGCCCAATGCCATCTGGAGGCGCGGTTGGCGGGGAAAATGTTATTTCCTGCGATTGCATCGAGCCTAAATTCGATATTGTAGCAGTCTGGTTATAGGCTATACAACCATTGATTAAATTGGTAATCACGCATCTGACGGTAAACGATTCGGTCGAGGTACCGATATTCATAAATGTAGCCTGCGGCATAATCGAATCGCCAGGCGCCACAAATTCACCGGGCGTATTGATGGAGGCCACAGCCACATCATGTGCAAGTGGATCATTGACCTTGATGCTGTAGAGCATTCCTCCATTGCCAAATTCGCGGGCATGGACCGCTTTGCCGCCGGCGGTAACATAGTGGCCATCAGTGGAAATATCAACGTTGAACAAAGAGCCGGGTTCGTCAATATCATCCTGCAATTTGAAAATAGGAGTATTACTGGCACGACTAAAGACTGTGAGAACATCACCGAAAGTCGCGCCATATTGTCCCCAACTGACGGCCACTCCGATGCTCCCATCTGCAGATAAGGCGCATCCTCCTACGTAATCGCCATACTGTTCATATTGCCACAAGACCGAATTACCGGTCAGGTCATACATTATTGTTTTTCCCCGATAAGGATTAAATCCCAGAGTACCGCACATTCCGGTGGTCCCATCATCGGAAACCGCCAGGCCAACTACCCAGCTATGGCCGGAGTAGTGATTCACGGCAAGTTGGTATGCCGAACCAGCCCACCGATAGGCTTTGAAATAGCCATTAAAATCACCTATGACGATCACGGAGCCATCTCCGGAAATCTTGGCAATGTTTTGCGAATAGTTGTCTATAGTGGCACGGAGATTGCCGGATGGGACTTCATAAACATAGAGTTTTCGATAACAAGAAACAACAACCACTGATCCATCAGCCGAAAAATCGACGCCATAAAGGCCGGTATCGGGATAATAATCACGCGTAAAGAGAGTGTCGCCGGTTTCCACGTTGAATACTGTGATCTTGCCCTCTTCCGCACCCAGAGCGGCGACCCCGGCCATTAGCAGGCCGTTCCCGGAGAAGGATACGCCTTGAGCAGACCAACCGCCATCAGGATAGTTCTGCCATTGAAACATTGGTGAGGCAACATTCCAAAGATAGAATGGCTGGGCCAATCCGGGCGCCGCGGCAAGATTGATGTTGGAATTATCAACCGGTATTTGCCAATTGGGATTGAAGTTGAACCTCCATGCCGGATCGGAAAGACCTACCGTATGGTAAGCGGCTACCCGTTCATTATTAAGCCACCAGCCCGCAGTAATATTGGCTCCATCGGGCGCAATGGAAACATTCTCCGCTACCGCATTTTCATGATTGCGATCAATCCATAATACCTGCCCCAGCAAGCGAGTGTTTTGTTTGGTTGGCGTTTTGAGCGATTGATAGCTGTCATCACGGCCATTGCAGATCGTGGTTTGGGATCGAACCT
>PFXJ01000123.1:4555-4847 GCA_002791595.1 candidate division Zixibacteria bacterium CG_4_9_14_3_um_filter_46_8 | reverse complement strand
GCTCCATCATCTCTAACCTCCAGCGATATGCCGGTACTTACTGGGGCGTCATTTGCCCCGACCATCATTGTCCAGGATAGGACGATAATTGCTGTTGCGAGCAGTACCTGTTTTTGCATAATAACACCTCCGAATTTTATGTGATCATTAGTATTATTTAATGAGGGTCATTTTGAGAACCCTCGATTCTTCCATAAACCTTAATCTTGCAAAATATACTCCGCTTGATGTCTGAACTCCGCCATTAGATATGCCATCCCAGCTTATCTGATGAGAGCCCGCAGCCAAATCT
>PFXJ01000123.1:0-4516 GCA_002791595.1 candidate division Zixibacteria bacterium CG_4_9_14_3_um_filter_46_8 | reverse complement strand
AAAAGGTCCAAGGTAACATTGCCCATCCTCGGCGTCTGGAAGCTGATGATGGTGCCGGCATTGAACGGATTGGGATAATTGCCATCCAGTGAGAATATGCCCGGGACTGCCGGATTATCTTCACCTTCCACCCCCGTAACACTCCAGTTGATCGCTATATCGTCAACAAACCAGCCGTCGCGAACTGTACTGCTATTAGAGCTTAAGCGGAATCGTAAAAGGAATTCATTACTTCCGGAAAAATCATCCAGCAAATAAGAGGCTTGGATGAAAGTATTCTGGGTG
The DNA here is from genome assembly GCA_002791595.1 of candidate division Zixibacteria bacterium CG_4_9_14_3_um_filter_46_8. GTDB lineage: Bacteria > Zixibacteria > MSB-5A5 > UM-FILTER-46-8 > UM-FILTER-46-8 > UM-FILTER-46-8. The sequence goes on along the minus strand of PFXJ01000123.1, from coordinate 4,231 downwards.
CCGGTGATCGGTTGCCCTATCTGGGTCCAATTGCTACCGCCGTCAGTCGATCCTTCGATATAAACAAAATCGGAGTTATTCTGCAGATCATATCGATGATAAAATGACAATTCCGGATTATCGGCGGTAGCAAAAGAAAGCGGCCGTTTGAGAACCATCCAATTGTCCGCATTATTGCGGTATTTTCCCTGGGGGCTATCACTCAGCGACAAATTCCCCGAGTTGGTGTAAGTTGCGCTTATTCCCCAATCCGGTTTGGTGCCGCCAATTGCCCAACAGTATGGCCCATTTTCTAAATTGTCCTGAAATTGGGGCAACGATACTTGAGTGATAAATCGATTACGCGGGGCGCCTATCGGATATACTTCGCTCAACCCATTGCTTCTCTCAGCATAAATGTAGTAGTAGATGGTATCGTCCAAGGTATGGCTCGGAATCGTGCACGCATACGAGTCGCCGTTTTTGGTCATTGTTATGGCGCTGTAATTGTCCGAACCGTTATCATTCCAATATAATTTGACGCTCGACGCATTAATGCCTTGGGAGCAGGTTATTGTGGCTGAAATGGGAATTACTGCGGCAGGCATTGCATAATACAATGGGGCAAAATCAAAATTGATAGATCCCTCAGGATTATAGAATATCGCCTTGCTGGCATTGGTCATGCCCCAGCCATAAGTATTATCGGGGATGTCGGACTTATCCGCAGTCATCATTAAAGCTTCGCGAACCTGCATCGGATCCCAGTTCGGGTGAGCCGATAATATCACTGCCGCCGCGCCCCCGATAAGAGGAGTAGAGAGCGATGTCCCGCTGGCTTGGGTGTAGCCGCTTAAATTGTCGGGATCGGCGCAATCGGTACCGACTCCACGGGCTATTACCTCTGGCTTTGTCCGGTCGTCATAAGTAGGCCCCAGGGAGGAAAATGACGCGATGTTGCCATCAAAGTCAGTAGCTCCGCATGAGATTACGCTATCAGCATCTGCCGGTGCGATAAGAGAGCCTGCTCCCGAGTAGCCGTCATTCCCCATTGCTGTGCATACGGCGATGCCGTTATAAGCCGCCAGGTCAGCCGCAATGGTTACAATAGTGGTGTTACCGTCAAGATCCGAATAATCATAATCTCCTTGTCCCGAATCAAACCAGCGATAACCCAATGAGGCTGATATGACCTCCGCGCCTATGGAATCAGCCCATTCGGCCCCTGCCGCCCAATTATCCTCTTCGATATGACGTTCCGAGGATACATCTTCGGTCTTTCCCAGAATGAACATCGATTTATATGCCGGGCCATAAAGATGGCCATCAGCTTGGCCTCCAAGAGTTGACCAGGTTAGTGTCCCGTGGTCTGCTTGACTCGGAGGATCTCCGGCCTCAAGATCGGTATTGCCATCATTATTTATAAAATCCCATTCTGCCAGAAGACGGTTGTCATCTATGATGCTGGCAAATGCTTGGTGGCCCTTCTTGAAACCCACGTCAAGCATACAGACAATTATCCCGGAGCCATCGAAGCCCAATTCGTGCGCGGGAGGAACATTTATTTGCATCAATTGAGATGCGGAAGGTCCATAATTGAGACTGTAAAAAGGATTGGCAATAACATCCCCGCCGCCTCTCTGCAATTGGATTTCATCGAGGCTGGAACCCAGGGCTTTGACTTTCTCAATGCGGCGCACGAACGGAAGGGAAGCGATTTTCCTAAATTCGGGAGCAGTTGCCAATGCCGAGATGCCATTAAACCATTTGCTACGATGAATAACAGTTGCTCCTGTGGAAACAACCTCATGGACATATTCGTCATTTATTGGAATATCACGGAAATCGACCCGGTTCTCACCACGGGTTTTGGCTCGGCGGGCAAGAGCCCTTTCGGTGAGCATATTTCTTGCCTCATCTAAAGCGCCATTCAATTCGGAAGAGTTGTAAATTCCCTTATCGGTGAAGAAAATCCATATTTTTACTTTCTGCTCCGATGGCAGATTCAAAAGCCCGGTTTCAATAACCGGTGATGCTTTTGGCACATACAGGGCCGTGCTGGAAATGGCATTGTTTTGCAACGAATTTGCATTAGCTGAATTAGAAAAAGCTGCAAATAATGAGAAAATTATTGCTCCGAAAATAATCAGAATCAATGCTGAATTGCGCATTATCCCTCCACGGATTGAAATATGATTTTACTACCAATGACGAAAAACATTTTTCGATAACTCTCGACCATAATTTAACTTAATTTTTCCTGAAGTCAAGTTAAAACCCCTTGGCGATTGGCCTTATTCTGAAATTCCTTGGCCCCCATTTTATTGCAATTACGCAAATTTATAAATAGACGAACCGCAATCCCCGTTCCATCAATCAAAATCCTTTGGCAGAAACAGTAGAAGGTTGGAAAATATAAGAATTATATCTGAATATTGCAATAATGGAGGAAATCGAAATTCTATTTCAGGCCAATGCGAGCATTCACATCGGAAGGCGATATTGCAGAATCCGATTTATTCGACCAATCAACATCGGTAATAAGAAGGGTCTAATGGGAATGGCTTTCCATCCCCATTATTTCAGTTGTCATACCTCTGCCGGAATAGCGCGCAGATACTCGGTATTTCTATATTTCTGCGAAATGTCTCTTTGAGCGCGCTCAATCTGGTCGCTGGATAGTCCCAGCACCGCCGCAACCTTCTCTTGTGGGATACGATTCTCCATCGCATACCAGATCAAATCCATCGTCTGAAAATTCAGCCGGAAGAAAAATTCTTCTTGGGTAACTTCGGCTGAATAGGTATCGGTAGTCGGGGTTCTTGTAAGTATTCCCTCCGGTACGCCGAGGTATCTGCCGAGTTGGAAAACTTGGGTCTTATAGAGATGCGCAATCGGTTTGACATCTGCGCCGCCATCTCCATATTTCACAAAAAATCCCTGCTCATGCTCGTTCTTGTTGCCGGTGCCGATGACTGCGTAATTGAGCTGTTCCGCATAATAATATAGGGTCATCATCCGGGTTCGCTGTTTGAAATTGGAGGCGGCCACAATTTTCAGATAGTTCTTGGGAGGAAGCCGTTTACTGATGCTCTCCCCTTTCGACGATTCGACCACTACTGAAAAGAAATTCATTCCACCTTTTTCCAGAAGGTTTTGCGGAAGGACGATCTTGCATTTCCATCCGTCAGAATATTGTGGAATCAATTCCCGAATGGCGTCATCGCGACGTTTATATGTTTGCGCCCCTTCCAGTATCGGGGTGATGTTCTCAATCTGATGATTGATGCCGAGCTTTTTGGCTAATTGAGAGGCGAGGGAGCTGGAGTCGGGTGATGACTCCTTTTCGGGCATAGAGATGCCCAGCACTTTCTCCGGGCCAAATGCGGAGGCGCATAAAGCGGCAACCACGCTCGAATCGATTCCGCCGGAAATGCCGACTACCGCGCCGGCCCTTTTGAAATTGAAATTGACCTGCTCCTTCAGGAAGGATACGATCCTGGAGTTTTCATTTTCGCAATTGAGTTTCAGTGAGTCTTTTGAGAAATCCATATTATCTCCTAAGCCAAATGGCAGTTTAATTTTGTCATAAATAGATCTTAATAATGAGACCACGAGATTCATCCGCCTAAGGCGGATTAATCCTCAGATTGTTCAATCCTATTCCCCTCTTGAGAGGGGCGGCCGAAGGCCGGGGTGTGTTATTTTATGGCGCCAAACACACCCCGTCTTCCCCGACTTTGTCTGGGAATCCACCCCTCTGCAGAGGGGATTTTGGCTGTGATTTAATTCCGGCTTGGCTCCAATAGCCAGATTCAATAAAATGTCCGACCATTTTGTCAACAGCCTCAGAGGGTTAAAACCCTCTGTTATTTCCTAAGTGAGACTCCCCAGACTAAAGTCAGTGGTCTCACTCTATGGTCTCTCGGCACAAATCCGGTAATACGGACTCATCCATATTGATTCTATCCCAAATATCCCTTGACTATCGGATGCCAATATATTATACTACCATTGCATTCTTGAAAGTTTATCATTAACTGCCTTAATCATAGCGGGCGCAGTGATTTCCACTTAATTGAATTGTTCTCGTACCCAACCTTATGAATAACTAATTTGGCTAATCCAAGGAATAGCATCTCTGTATATTTAATATCGAACTTCTATGGGAAAATATTATCGTTTTCGAAGATAATTGGTATCATTTACAGTTTCGTGGAACTCGCAAAAATCTTAATGGAGGTTTGTATGA
>PFXJ01000125.1:23185-31058 GCA_002791595.1 candidate division Zixibacteria bacterium CG_4_9_14_3_um_filter_46_8 | reverse complement strand
CATAGTACAATTCCATCAGCAAAAACCCGGGCATACAATGAATAGGATTGCCCGGACGGATCATTTCCCGTCTGTGCGATATATTTCCCCCCCGATGGTTGGCCAATATTGAATTCTATGGCGGGTACCCATTTGTAAAGACTGTCTGCGGCACCGTAATCATTGGGACGAAGCCAAGCCTCATTGCCGGTAATTAGAAAATAAAAATGACTGGTGTCGGCTACCATATAATACCAAGCCAATCGCTCCATCTGGCATCTTGTCCAGCTTCCAAGCGAAAGCGAATCCGATGCCATAATCTCTGTCCACACTATGGCATAACCCTCAGTCTGAGCGATATATTCCATTATGCCCCACGCCTGCTCATTCCAGGTGCCGCCCAAAGGACGTAGTTGCATGCCTTCTCCCAAAAGCACACCGGTCCCGGTTAAACTTATGTCCTCAATTACATCTGATCCGAGAACACCGTATGCCGCAGGATTTGCAAACCTGAGTTTTCCATGAGCGCGTAAAGTATCCATCATCATCGGCAACCACCGATGCTGTTTCAAATACATTAAACTATCCCTGATGGCATCATGCGAATATCCATTCCATCCATTGACGTAGCTTGCTTGACCTGCCGACCACTTCGATGGCGAGAACGGATAAACCATCATCGTGCTATAATAATTCCAGTTCGGGTGATAATAGAATACGGCTTCATCTTCCATCACCCCATCGAATTGAGTTCCCATGCAGGTCATATATTTATATATCACATATTGCCAGACTTCAGGCCGCCGAAAATCTGGAGTGGTTCTGAAACTATTCCATCCGCAATATTCAAGCTTCTCACCGTTTTCAGAGCAAGTTGTGTTCCCATTGCATGGCGGGCCGGATGGGGCGATAGCATCGATGCAAAGATGATTTGTGGCCCATAAGGACATTGAATCGCAATTGAAACCATGTGAACTACAATATGAATTCAACAGGTCATAATCTGAACCCCGATAACTTGAAATTGTCAAATAACAAAGGCATTTTGTCTGCGGATCGGCATTCTTAATTATCGTGTAGTTTGCTCCCGAAGGATTAATGGCTATATCATAATGACGCCCAACAAAATCCGCTCCGACATTGTCTGTCAGTGAGTAAGTCAAGGCGGCGGTGCGGATATGGGTGAATTTATATGCCAGAGCCGGCCGTGATGGAACAATTAGATAAGCAAGGATAAGGATCAGAATCGGAATCGCAGGATCTCCTTTTGGAATGCATTTTCGGGAGGGAAATGTCATAGCGTACCTCACTAAAGATTAATCGATCATCATTCATTTTGAAACCGCATTGCCGGCAAATCCGGACGAAGAAAATCTGAAGCGCTAATATATCAACAACTGGCGGTCTCTGCAACTCTTTCGATTAAATCACTGAAAATTATGTCCCAATCGTGCCGATTCAAAACTTCTGCCGCTTTCGCCGTATCTAGCTTGAATCTTCCCGTTACCACATTTTCCACAGCTTTAATAAATTCCTCATCGCTACGCGCAATAAAGATTACTTCCATAAGAGGCCTGACTTCCGGCATGTCCACCGAAATAACGGGCAGTCCCGCCGCCAAGTATTCATAAACCTTTAGAGGATTGACCTTTTCTGCAATCCCTACTTTCTTAAATGGGTTTATTCCGCAGGCCAACCCTTTCATATATCCGGGAAGCTCCTCAAGAGATTTCTTTCCCAGAAAATGCACATTCGGTAATCCTTCTAATTCCAACGGTTTTAGGCCTCTCTTCAGTGGCCCAATGAGGACTAAATTGTAATCAGGATATCTTTTCGCCACTCTGGCAATCAAACCATAATCGATCCAATCCGAAAGAGATCCCACGAATCCCACCCGTGGCTCTGCAATTGAAGCCAGGTCTGCGGGGATCTTGGTGCTTCCCATCAAGGCTTTTGAAAAATGGGCGACATCGACTCCATTTGGCGATAAATATAATTTCCTATTTAAATGCTGGCGGGCCTGATACAACCCTTGGGCGGTAACGAATACGAGATCTGCTTTGGCAGTTAGTTCCAGATCCCACTGATGCACCAGAGCGGCCACCTCCGGCGTATAACCGATGGTTTCAGAATGCTCATCGACGCAATCGTAGATAAGAGGTGACCCTTCGAGATAATCCATCAGTTTCTGGAATGGTGAATGGGCATTGATCACCGGAAGATATGTGAATATCATCGGATGATGGATATTTATTTTCGCCGCCGCTCTTTTTATCGCATTGGCGTAAATCCTGAGATTGAGATTGCGAACGACAGAAAAACGCGCCAGCGGCAATCGCCCAAAAGGTTTCAAAACATATAGGTTTTCGATGATCTTCTCAAGCGTTGATCCAAAACCCCCCTTATCGCCTTGGGAAGTGAAAAGCGGATTTGAAGGTTCAACGTAAAGGACCTTGTTCCCCATCTGTGCCAGATGAGTCATCAACCTCTGCTTTCTGGTCCACATCTCCCCGTAAGGCATAGAGGAAATACATATTATGTCTTTACCGGCAAGCCGTGGTTTAATATGGGGTAATAAGTTCTTCGTAAAGCTGTTGGTATGCATCTACCATTCCTTTCAAGGACCAATTGGCCATCACATCGACTCGGGCTTCTTTTCCAATCCTCCGCCGTAAATCAGAGGATTGTGTGAGCCGTGTGAGAAGATCGGCGTATGTATTTATATCATTGACTTCGACCAGAAACCCGTTTATACCATCTTTGATAATGGTGATATTTCCGCCTACCGCAGTCGCTACTACCGGCAGCTCTGCGGACATCGCTTCTAACAGAGTCAAACTTATTCCCTCGCTTTGTGAGCTCAATGTCGCGACATCCATTCCTGTGAGAATGCGATCCACATCATTACGGTCACCGGCGAAATGGATCTGCTCGCCTAAATTATATGATTCCACCATGAAATCCAATTTTTCGCGAAGGGGACCATCCCCGATAATCAAGAGTCTTGCTTGTGGGCAACGTTGTAATAGAATTCGAAAGGCCTCAATTAGATACCGATGATCCTTTACCGGTGCCAAGCGAGCCACAATTGCGATCACTACCTCATCATCCTTGTAGCCAAATTCGTCTCTAACCCTTTTCCCTTCCTCAGAAGGTTTGAATCGTTCGGTGTCGATTCCATTGTGAATGGTCACTACCTTTTCTGCGGGAAGCCCCACTCTGTTTATCAGATATTTTCTAAGAGGCTCTCCGACAGCGACTACCTTGTGGGTTGATCGAATGGCGATCCTATCCTGCAAAACTTGCAATCTGGACTCGGGAAAGGTGCGTCCATGCTCGGTATAAATAACTTTTATCTGGGGAATATATGAACATGCCGCGGCGACTTTAGTCCAGCATCCTGAATGAGTATGCACAATATCACAGTGGCTATCCCTAATAAATTTTATCAATTGCTTTGGGTATAACATCGTGAGGCCGGGAATCATTTTGGGGACCAATGAGGATTGAACCCCGATCCCCCGGAGTGTCTCAGAAAGATGCCCAATTTCCAACAAACAGCCAACGGAAATTTCGAGCCTCGATGGATCGCGGCCATAGGCAAGATTATAAATCACATTTTCCATCCCACCGGTCACGGTGGACAACACGATGTGCAATACCGAAATAGGTCTTGGACGTGAGATACCATCAGTAGAAGCGCTGGTAGAGCTAACTTCGCCAAATGGCTCCCGTCGTCTCAATTCATTGGCTGTTTTTCGCACTATTTTCCAATATTTACTCGATTAACTGCTTGGGCTTTACCATAGTAATATCGGTTTTTGTCACAAAAACCTTGATGCCATCGAGGAAATCAGAAAGCCAGGCTAACACCCTTCGGGTCAATTCCCAGGTTTGTCCACTCATTTATAATGATCGAAATTGCCGAAATCGAATTTTATTCGCCCCAAGATCGTATCGAACTAATCAGGAATTTGCTGGCAAGTAAAATAGCGGGAGACGGGATTCGGACCCGCGACCCCAACCTTGGCAAGGTTGTGCTCTACCAACTGAGCTACTCCCGCGGAACAGGCATATTTTCAAAGCCCTGTTAATATAGAGAATCCCAAATTCATGTCAAGAGAAAATTAGATGGTTTCTTGAAGTCAATGATAGAGCCCTTGGCAAATATCAAAATTCTTGGTTTTACCCGCTTATTAATTTATATAAGATTCGCGAACAGATGGAAGCTTTTAATGATACGGTTATCGATCTGTAATCCTAAGGACCGCATGCTTGCTGAAGGCTGTGAAATCCTCTCATCCCCTATAATTGAGATCATGATAATGCTTTATTCCCGACTCTGGGAAACCTTAGGGGCAAATTAATATGAATATGAGAATTGTCATCTATATATCGTTAATGATGCTGATGCTGGCAAATGGAGCTTTGGCTTCCACTTTTTATGTTGATGATATAGACAATCGCATTGGCTCGGGAAGCCCCCGGAATCCATTCCGCGATCTCCAATATGCCATCGATCATTCCGCGGCTGGCGATACAATCATCATCAAAGCCGGGCAATATGAAGCAAGAAGTAATCCTTTTATCGAGACTCTTTGCGGCAATTGTCTGGAGCATAGAAGTGAAGTCCGGGCTTCGACTGGTTTTACCATCGCTGATAAAGGATTAACAATTATCGGCGCCGGTCGGGACAGCACGATCCTGGTCACCAATGCCGGTTATGGACTCTTCATTGAAAATTCATCTCCGGTAAGTCTTCGCGGTGTGGAAATTACCGGTGGTATTCGCGATACCGATGGCAATGCTACCGATGCCGGCATCGTTGTCCGCAACAGTCTGGTCACCATCGCAGATTGCGCCATCCGCGGCAATACCCAGCGCGATACTACCATTGTCGTCGGTATCGGCGGGATTTTCGGACGTGAGGGCGCCGAGCTTTTCGTTTTTAATAATATCATCGAAAATAATACTTGGGACGGTGTGGCTCTCTATCGTGGTGCCACTGCGTGGATCGCCGACAACATCATCCGTAAAGGCCGCGGTGCCGGGATCGGCATCACTTGGGATGCAGTGGCGGTGGTTCTTCGCAATCGCGTCTCCGAATACTGGAAGGGAATAGGATCATTTGGCGATACTCGGGTCATTGCCCGAGAGAACGAGGTCTTCGACAATCTTGGCTGGGGGATAATTTCCACGGGAACATCCTGGATGGATGCTTCTAATAATGCTGTCATACATAATGGCAATTGCGGGATGGCAGTATGGGGTTCTGAGAGCAAAGGGCGTTTTACCAATAATCTCGTAGTCAACAATGGCTGGCGCAAGGAATGGGTCTGTCCCTGTGTTGGGATATGGGTTTATTCTGAAGACTCCCTGCAAACTCCCGAAAGCCGTCTCTCCACTTTCGAAATATCTTATAATAATATTTGGGGCAATAAAGCCGGCAATTATCAAGATATCTCGGACTTAACGGGCAAATTCGGCAATATCTCTATTGACCCGGAATTCAGCAATCCGGCCGATTCCACACATTTTAGCTTGAAACCTTCTTCCCAGCTAATTAACGCCGGAAATCCGTTGCTTACCGATCCGGATGGCAGTTCTGGCGATATCGGCCCATCAAGAAGATTCCAAAAAACGTGGGATAAATAACCCCTTGATGCGGGAACGAGATCAAGATCATCCTCCTGAAAACTCTTGACAAAGCAATTTGACAATATAATGTTTGAAGTATGAAAGAAAATGGGCGTCAGTGTTTGCCTCTCAAGACCAGTGTTATCTATGGGCCCGTCCATTCAAGGCGGTTGGGCGAATCGCTTGGAATAAACCTTTCTCCCACCGGTCGCAAAATCTGCTCTTTCAATTGCGTATATTGCCATTATGGCTGGTCAGCCGTAGTCGTACATAATTCATCGCAATATGAAAATGAATTTGCGGACCCCGATGAAGTTTACCGCTCCTTGGAGGAGTTCCTTAAGGAAAATCAGCCTCCCGATTACATCACATTTTCCGGAAATGGGGAACCGACCACTCACCCTCAGTTCGATAATATTGTCAGCGAAGTTGTGAAAATCAGAGATCGCCTGGTCCCGGATATCAAAATCACGATCCTTTCGAATTCCACTACTTCCGGCAATCCCAGAATCTCGGATGCGCTCCGTAAACTCGATCTCCGTTTTATGAAACTTGATTGCGGTGATGAGCGGACTTTCCTGCGCTTTAACCGTCCGGCTGCCGGTATCACACTATCAGGAATCATAAATGACTTGGCATCAATGAATATGCCGATCGTAGTTCAAACCTTAATGGCTGATGGCGCCGGCGGTAATTTCAATGATAGAAATCTCATCTGCTATATAGAAGCAATCTCCAGAATCAAGCCGGAGTCAGTTCAATTGTATAGTCTTGATAGACCGACTCCTGACGGATCCTTGAGGAGTCTATCGAAAGAGCAATTGGGCAGTATCGCCGAAATAATTGTAGCAGAAACTGAAGTGGAAATTGAAATCTTTGGCCGCAGACCCCAAATAGCTGAATCATAGCCTGGTATTTTTAGACAATGGCCCAACCAAGAGTTTATTATGAACGTGATGCAGACCTGACGTGCTTCAACGGTAAGACAGTAGCCGTGATTGGGTTTGGAAGCCAGGGCCAGGCGCAGGCGATGAATCTGCGCGATTCCGGCATAGATGTTATATTGGGTCTGCCATCCAGCCATTCACGACGAAAAGCGCGGCAAGCCGGATTCAAAGCCTATTCTACAGCAAGAGCGACAGCCATGGGCGACATAATTTCGTTTCTTTTTCCCGACCAGAAACACCAGGAAGTTTTTGAGACCGACATTGCTCCCAATCTCTCAAGCGGTAAGACTCTGATGTTTGCTCATGGCTTATCGGTGCATTTTAAATTGGTCCAACCGCCGGGCTCAAACGATGTTGTTATGATAGCGCCTCATGCCCCTGGCACTTTGATGAGGAAGAGGTTCGTCGAGGGCAAAGGAGTGGCATGCTTTTTGGCGGTTTATAGCGATTACACCGGCCAGGCCAGATCAACTGCCTTGGCCTATGCCAAAGCCATTGGTTGCACTCGATCCGCCGTGTTCGAGACCACTTTCGAGGACGAAGCTATTGGAGATATATTCGGAGAGCAAGCGGCCCTTTGCGGAGGTTTATCGGAGCTGCTGGAATCCGCATTCGAAACTTTGGTGCTGGGAGGCTTGTCTCCCTGGAATGCTTATCTGGAATGTGTCCAGCAGTTGGATTTAATTGCAGAATTAATCAAGAAAGATGGCATCTCCGGAATGTTCGATCGGATCAGCAGGGCAGCCGAATACGGTTCCTATTCAATCAAAGGCCGAATCGTCAATGACCGTTCCCGGCGGGCGATGCTATCCATCCTTGATGATATTAAGCGGGGTAAATTCGTAAAGAAAATGATGAAAGACTATTACGGGGGATCATCTGACTATCATAGGAAAAAGAAGAAACAGAGCGAACATCCTATCAACCAGGTGGGGGTTGCGGTACGAAGCAAGATCTTGGATTAGCGCTGTTTCAGGGACCGATTCTTCAGGAATATCAAGTCCGGTAACAATCTCAATCCTATTGAATATCTATCCTTCGGGATAAGGACAATTTTTTCAATTTTTCAACTAAACTGCTTGCCAATGTTACGGCTTCGCGGTCGGAAGAGAACCTTATTAATCCATGCAAGAAATCGATGAGCATCTGATTTTCAATGAGATCCACCTTATCATTATCCGACATAATTGGCTTTGAGCGCGCTTCTTGATAGTCCGGAGCTTCTCTCCTTTGAGGATTCACGATTTCCGGAGCTTGAGCTTGGTCAGCTCCATCTGTGTCTCTTTTATCGACGGAAGTCCCCTGGTCGC
>PFXJ01000125.1:13205-23155 GCA_002791595.1 candidate division Zixibacteria bacterium CG_4_9_14_3_um_filter_46_8 | reverse complement strand
CCGGACTTCTGATAATCCGATCCCGTTTCCTCCTGAAACTTCCTTCAATCTGGAATATATGCCATCTAAATCCAATTCCGGATTCTCATTCACCAGCCTCCTGATTTCCTTCGATTGTCTGTAACCCACGTGATTCCTGTGATAAACTGCGTCAATCAAAGCACTCTCCTTGATCACTACCAGAGTGATATCATCTGCGCTTAATACTCCCTCCATAAAATTGTCCAACTCTTTTCCCAATTTCGCTATGAATTCCTTTGGACTTAGTGATCCATTCTCCCGGGTGAAATTGACAAGCCCTTCCTCACCGAAAAATTCCCCTTTTTGATTTCGGCTTTCTGTGATCCCGTCGGTGTAAATCAAGAGCAAATCATCTTGTCGCAAAGGGATCTCATCCGATTCGAGTTTACCGGAGAATCCGATTCCTTCCGGCAGGAGCATGCCCATCGGCAAACCGGGAGGATTGAACAAGAAGCAATCGTTCTCTGATTGGCGATACAAAATCATCGGGTTATGTCCCGCAGAGGCGAATTTCACGGTCCTCTTCTGGACATCCAAGATCATATAGAAAACCGTAATGAACATCCCCTTAAGGACATCTTCCTTCACGAAGTCATTGACCCTATTCAATACTGTGACTGGAGACAGTTCCCCTCTTGCCTCCAATCGAATCGATGCTCTTAACATGCTCATCACCAGAGATCCGGGAATGCCACCGCCGGATACATCGGCGATGACAATTCCAAGGTGCTTATTATCCACTTTCACGAAATCGAAATAATCGCCGGACACATTTTTGGTAGGCCTATAATCAGCCGCAATCTCAAAACCGTGCATATCTGGAAAATGCTTGGGCAGTAATGTCTGTTGAATCGCTTCAGCGGTGGCCATCTCCAATTTTAGTCGCTCCTCTTCGTGCGCTTCTTTATGGTGATCTTTGAATCGTTCTGTCATTTCATTGAATGCGCGCGCAATTTCGGAAATCTCGTCTTTGCCTTCGACTCTGATCCCATGCAAAGGCGAACCATCTTTTCCGATCCGACTTATGCTTTGGGAGAGAACGCTCACCGAACGTCCATGATATATGGCCACCAGGTAGATGATCAGAAACGCCACCGCCAGGCCGCTCAAACTAATGACTATCAGGCTCTCCTGCTTGCCTTTTATCGAGGATTCGATTGCGTTTTCGGGAATGGCCGTGACCAAAGTCCCTTTCCTGATGCCAAAATATTCAACCGGCACCAATATCAAATGCATTTCAGAATTCGCGGTTCCTCGATAACTCTGATACTGGCGCATGATGCGGGGAGAAATTCCTGACGGGTATTGATACCTGGTCAAAAGAAGCCTCTGATCATAGGCATCTGCCCAGATAACTCCAGAAGTATCAATGACAGTCAAACTGCTCACATGGACAAAAGTCTCTGCCGCATTTTTAACCAATGCCGCCAGCTGAAGCTCATCCCCTAGCATCATTTTATCTGCCAGCCTGGCTGCCAGGCCCTCAGCGGAATTAAGTGTCTCTGAAAAAAGCTCCTGACGCGTATCGACCGTGATACGATAATTCATAAAGGCAAAAATCGCTCCCAATATCAAAACCAAGCAGGCGGCGGCCGTCAGGGAAAATTTTGTTTTGAATGACAATCCCGTCTTGGATGATGCTCCCTTTCTTTTCCGCTTTTCCCTTGAGCGGCCGATATATCTAACCATGCGAAAATGATTTTCATCCCCGACTGGCCCATAATCCACTTCGTCCATAATCTTGCTTATGAGGTATAAACCCAAGCCGCCCTTTCTTCCCGTCTCGATATACCGTTCTAAATTCGGAATTTCCTTCTTATCGAATTCAAAGCCTTTGCCTTGATCGATAATAGTGAATACAATTTGCTTCTGTTCCAAACTGATGGCCAGCCGAATGATCCCCTTGCCCAGCATATATGCGTGGCGGATTACATTACTGCAAGCTTCTTCGATTGCCATCTGAATCGCCATGGAGATTTTCAGATCGAATCCCACTTCGCGGCACACATCACTCACTTGCCTTCTGATCTCAGGGATATAATCCTCTGAAGCGTTAAATGTGTAAATGAACCGCACGGGCTTATTGTGCGACACTATCTCTCTCCGGAATTCTTGAGAAGCCGCCGGGCTTGTTCGATGTTTCTCAGCGTATTAATATTGGTGGGATAATCCCTGAGTACCTTTTCCCATTTCGACATAGCAGACTGAAAATCTCCTTCTTGATAGGCCGCGATTCCGTCAAGATATAATTGCCAGATTTGCGGATTTTCCTTGATCTCTTTCAAGGTCGTAGTCCCAGCCAAATTGTTCTGAGATCGATCCAGGTACTCGGTGCAAGTGTTATCCTCCGGATCATATTGCAGCGCTAATTGAAATTCGACCGCCGACAGCGAATAATTTCCCTCTCCAAATAGCTGGAGCCCTTGTTTAAGGTGAAGAGCGGCCTGAAGCTTATTCGATATTTCGCTTAATCTCCCCTTGACTATGGGATCATCGGGCTGCAATTGCGACAGCTTTTGATATTCATAATAGGCATTGGTATAATCTTTTTGTTTATAGTATGAATAAGCGTTCAATTTAAGTGTCTGGATATTCTGCTCGAGTTTCAAATTATATTCACTCCTTAACGATGCCGCCGGGCTATTATGAGGATCAGTGGCCAGAAGATCGTCCAACTCCCTGATGGCATCTGGATAATGCTCCGATGCGGCCAATTGCCGGGCCCTCTCCAAAGTAAATTCAACCTCAAGACTTCTACGAAGGCCAATTTTCTCTTCTTCTCGCATCACCTCCAGTTCAGGATTAATATCCTGCAACCTTTGCCTGGCTGGCTCATAATCCGGATCCCAAGCCAATGCATATTTATATGCTTGTTCGGCATCGGGAAGCCTACCAAGAAATGCTAGTGAATCGCCCCTCTGCAGGAAATAATCGGCGTTCTTTAATTTCTCCCGTCGGGAGAAGATAATAAACCGCTCTTCGCTGATTGATTCCTCTCTGGCTATCCTCTCACGCAGACGAAGCGAGAGCGGTTTTCCAAATTTCATCGACAGCGAAAATCGGTGAGCATCCCCCATTTCCTCCGAATTAATAAATGCGTAATCGACCCCTATGAATCCGACCGCAACTCCTCCGCCAAAACTCACTCCACTAGGTTCAACGCCGCTCCGAACGAACAGATTCCCGCCCCAATCAGCTTCCGCGCCGAAATGCGTAATGGGGTCTTTCCGCTCAGTTTTATCGACGTCAACCGCAAAGCGGATCCTATTGTCTAAGCCACCGAATAGGATTTCATATCCTAAACCCACTTTTAAATTTGTCGGGTCATTCTCATTCCTGGATTTGAGCTTCATCCCTGAGGCAAAGAGTTCCTGGATATTTAATCCCAAAGTCAATTGGGGATGCCCAGGAATTCTAAACAGCGCTCCGATATCACCGGCGAAACCTGAAGCATTGTAGTTGTCCAAACTCTGGCTGGAAAGCTTGCCGGTTAATCCGACGCTCATATTTTCGGTGATGTGAAGAGAATAAGACAGCAAGTATTGCTCCTGATGATAGTCGAATTCCCCACGTTTGATATTATATTGATCTCTTCTCATAATCTCACCTACCCCGATCCGCATCACTCCGACTCCAAAAGACCCGTAATCAAGGGTAGGAATGACAAAATTTATGACGTCATAGTTAACGCCTTCCCAAAGCGTGACATGCAGCCCCGAAAATTGGGCGCGCTCAAGCTGGGAAATCCCGGCGGGATTATAATAAACGGCAGAAGCATCGTCGGCGATTGCCACGAAAGCTCCGCCCATTCCCATTGCTCTTGCTCCGGCTCCGTAACTGAAAATCGATTCTACCCCGGCATTGTATTCCACGCCGAGTGACTCCGTATTCACTGCTGATATCAGAAATACTATCAAGATGGCTATTTCTATGAATTTAGCTTGGCGCCTGCGGAATTCGCTCATTTCACCACCGCCACTTTGGTTCTGACCTGCTCGCCCCTGGCATGCATTTCAAAAATGGCAATATAGATTCCATTATTTATAATATAGCCCTTGCTGTTTCTTCCATTCCATAGAATGGGAGCAAGTGTCGAGCGCCCGGAATGATTCCCCGGCAGACAATGCTCATCTCCCCCTCGAAATTCGGTTGACCAGACCGGCAATCCTGTCAACGTATATATTCTAAGGGAAATATCTGACTGCTGAGACAAATAGTAGGAAAATTGGCAGTTTTCAATCAATGGGTCGAACGGATTGGGATAATTGCCGAAACTCTCAGCCAAGTTCATTGTCGCCAGTCCTGCCGGATTAGTTATAATATCGACAGGAGTACCTCCCGGCGATATTATGTTCACCCTGATTTGCGGAATGCTGTCTCGGACAGCAAAGGCCTCCATATTCTCACTTCCAATCACCAAAGAAAAACCAGTGAAATTGATCTCCTCCGCAAGCTTGATGACGAAAGTAACCGTATCCTTTCCTCCCGGGGGCACGATGATGTTATCAAGATTATTAAAGACTGCGGTCCCTTGTTGGACCATCCCTGCGGCATTTTCGCCGTGCGAATCATATAAGCGGATTGCGGAGGCAAGGCTTGTGAAATCAATTTCCACGCCATTCTCATTTCGCGCCGTAAGCTCCAGGTGGGATATACTAATCGGATAACCGCTGCCATTGTCCTTATTATGAAATTGCAATTTCAAAGCCTCGATCTCGGCATTAGCCAGGCCCTGGCCGGAAAATCCTTCAAACCCTTCAACAATTAGATCCGGCTTAAGATTCTTTACTACAAATTGCAGAGAAAGCGAATCGCGGCTGATCCGCGCATCCATATTCGTATTTGAATCATCAGGCACATCTTGGATCTTAATCCATATATCCACCGGGTTCAATAATTCATTTGGCGGGGCACCTAATGTAAAAGTCACTTCTTGGCCAACATCAAACTGCTGGATATTGTTGGAATATAATAAGAAGCCATTTTGACCCAGCTTGATCTCAACTATCCCGGGCAATGCTCCTGCATGACCGATATTCTCACAGCTAAAACCCAACGTGAACTGCTGGACAGGATCCAGAATTCTGTCAACTGCGGATTCGGGCGCAAGCACATAAAAATCTGTCTGCAGATTGGCCGCATCGACGGTAATTATCTCTATTCCGCTACTGTCAACCAGGGACTCCCCAGAATAACGATCAATGCCGGTCAGACGCACCGTGATATTCCTGATGAAGGGGTCTGCTTCCCCGGGCGATCGAATGCGCCAGCTCAAAGTATCGCTGCTGATATTTCTGGTCGTGGAATCGCTGGTGAAATAACCTGGAGGCAGCACAATGGCAGCCGTGCAGTTCATTAAGTCCCCGCTGGACCGGATAGTATCCAGAACGGTAAAATATTGGTCAGTGGACATAACCCCGTCGCGAGCGCCTTCCGGGTCAATAATTCGAATAGAGCTTGCCAAATATGCGCCGGGAACAACAACGACATCCAGAAGAGCAACGCTGTCTTGCCCGATAACATCGCCGCCATCATTCATGTCAATCAACTGATCGGCGAAGCCAACCTTAAGTGTGTAATCATTGCCGGGATTCGTTGAAGCCTCTATATCCCAAAGGACCGTATCAGCCGCGTAGTTGTCGAAGCTGAAATCCCTCGAAAGAGAATCAGACTCCCTAAAACCATCGGCGTTGGAAAGGTCGAGCAAAAGCTTCCTCGTGCCTGTCATCCCCGATTCGCCGCTTTTTGACAGGATTGTCCTAGCACTGAATTGGCGGCCTGTCGTGATGGTGTCCGGTTCTCCTACTCCTCCGATAAGCTCAAAACCGATGATATTTACTTGGGAAGGAATCTGCTTTTCAACCCAGCAAGAAACATGCTGTGGCAGCGCCTTAATTTCAACCTCACTGCCGGAAATTTCGCCAATGCCCGACACCGGCAGGATTTCGAAATTTTCCTGTCTGGGAACTGTATCAGCGGTGACTTGATATCTAATAGTATGAGCGCTATCCTCATCTCCCGGCAAATAGTCTATTATTAATGAATCGGCGAACTGGGAAAGACCGTCCGACTGAAGTTTGATGATGATATTACGAATCCCATCCATCCCCTGATTTCTGATAAGGGTGGTGATTTGAAACTGTTGCCCAGTGTTGACGTATGGTGAGTTGGGGCTTTCCACGAAAGTAGTGTCGATTGCCAGTACCCCCGGGCTTAGAACTTGAATTGAATCTTGCCGCAGGTTAATCAAAGTATCAATAAAGGCCCCATTCTGATAACCCGCAAGCTCCAAGACCGGGCTGAATTTATTTAGGGCGAATGCGTCGTTCACGACCTGGTTCCTAAAATGGAAAATGGCTAATCCTAGTTCAAATAATTGGTGATAGTCTTCATCCGTTGTATCGATTTCAGCTTGATAGGTCTGGGCGCCATCCGTGAATGAAAAATTGGTATTCTGGGGATCGATTGTCAAGGGGAAAGGTCCGGAATTGAGAACCTTCGCTTCGAATGATGCTAGAAAACCCCTGACCACGCTGTCCGGCTTTACAGATCCAGATTCATAGTTGAATTGCGACCCCGACGATATTAGTACCCCATGATCAATTCCAACAGTATCGATATAGGGAATATTACCCATATTACCATAGAGGGCCAAGAATGGAGTATATGTGCCCGGATTAAAGCTCGGGCTTATCATCAAAGTATCGAATGCGATTTCTACCTTCTGGTTGTCGGGAGGGATATATGAGTATTGTTCCATAATTGGCGCGGAAAAAATATGTGTCAAGCCTATTTCGATGATAAAAGAAGATGAATCATCAAGATTTATTCCCACTGAGAACGTATCCTCAACCGAGACCTTGAATGAGTAAGGATGTCCCACTATCACCGAATCTGGCTGTAATGATTCGCTGTCAACTGTAATCATATTATGAGCCGCGATATATCCGGTGTCGGGATAATTCAGCATTTCACATCTCATTGGCATCCCGTTGTACTCCGCCATTGCTACTGCCTTAAGGGGCACTACTATCGAGTCCGGGTCGGAGGGAACATAGAAGCGCAAGTCGAAAGTCCCCTCACTCAGGGCTTCGATCGTATCCGGAAGAGGCGAAACACTCTGCGTCAAGTACTCTTCTCCATATTCTGTCTTCACGATTATGCTGTCGAGAATGATATTTTCCGGAGTCGGGTTGACGATCACTACCGTGGCGTTCGACCAATCATCCATGAATAAGTATCGATTTTGCAATGAAAGGGATGGAAGCTGCAATGACAACATCAGAATAACAGTGTGAGCAGTATCCTGTATTCCAGGGGAAGTTGCCAGGAATTCAGTCCATCCGCCGTAGCCAAGAAAGGCCGTTCCTTGAGCGTTTAAATCACAGATGCCATTTATGAAATCATCGTGATCCGAGAATATATTATTGATCATCCCCTGGGGAGTTGTAGGAAAAACCATTACCGTGTCTTCCGATGCGTCCATGTCTATTTTTAAGTTTAAATACTGATCATACGCAAGAATCTGAGAGACCGGCGTGAAAGGATTTCCGACAACCTGCGGCGATGGTATGGTCATTGACATCTCGTGAAGGTCTCCCGGATTCACGTAAAATGCATTTGTGGTGTCAGAGAAGACCGGGGTGAAGAGTTTAAGCACCGCAGTGTCAACAGCCACCAATCTCTGCAGGGAATAGCCTGAGCCATTACTATTATCCACGAATATATCCGCTAATGAGGGCTGAATTCCATTGGGGGCCGGTCGCACGCCTCTATGTCCAATCACCCGCACCAAGCCTCCAGCATGATTGCCATAATTGTCACGGGCGTTCTCAATAGTGAGAGTAAAATCGACTCCCGCGATAATCGGTTCAGGGATTGGTGCAACATTAAAAATCGATATCGCCGCAGGCTGGACATTGATGGCTGAAGATTCTCTCACATGATTTATATGGTATGCTATCAGTTGTTGCAGGCCGGCAGTCCTAAAAATGAAATCGCCGCCATCGAAATAATGAAGCCCTGAATCACTTACAGAAAACAGGAAGGGATTGCCAGCATCCCAATGAAGCTGTGCTTGCTCATCGTAACTTCCAAAATAAACCGATCCACTGAAGTCGATTTTGAGATTTCCCCTGACGTCTTGAATTAAAATCCCAATGCTGTCAGGGAAGGCGGCCCCCGCAATTACTTCCGGAGGCAAATTAAGAAATACAAAATCGCCAAACTCACCTGGCCCGACAGTAATCGCCCCCGATATCCCCGATAGCCCCTGACTCGAGGCGCTGATATGGCAAATGCCTACTTTATTTCCGAAAAACAGCCCTCCATCAACCGCGCCACAACTATCAGGTTCAACTAACCATTCATAATCTAAATTGGCGATTGCGTTTCCGAATTGATCAAGCCCCGTGGCTGTGAAATTGACATAGGCGCCGGCACGGACATGAAGGTCCTCATTAGGCGAAATCAGAATCTGAAAAAGTGTATCAGGATTCAAATTGAATGATTCTGAAACCGTAGGACCATCGATTAGTGAATCAGAATAAGTGCTTGTCCACCCGACAATAAGATGCCCTCCCGCTGTCGTATCATTCGTTAGATAATTAAGAGAAATCGAAATCGATGAACCGGATGGGATTGCAGGCATCCCCGGATCCATAACCATAGATACAATCTGGTCCTGAGCACCAAGACTATCAATGTATTCGCTCATCGGGTTGCCGGAGACGATAATCTCCGCCGACTGAAGAGAACTGAAATTGAAACCATGTTGAAAATCGAAATGGAATTTCGCCCCGCCAGGAAGGCCGTGCTGGATCAAAAAAGATAGTGTGTGGACAGATTGACGTCCAACTACCGAATCATCCGGACTGTTGATGAAATTATAAAGACTGCCATATAAGCGATCATCGGCATTTGCCACAGCGCCTAAATTAATCCCACAAATGGTGATTAAAAGCAAAATCCCAAAATGCAAGCGGCCGCTCTTGAACACCGACACCCTCAGAATGATTTATGTGGTTCCTATCCTACCAAACTATCCTTGTTAAAAAAGAGCAGGACCCCCCTTATGGATGCCCTGCCTCCATTAATAATTCCAATATAAGCAATTATTCAATTTTTGTCAATGGAAAACGGTAATTCTTCTGCTCAGTAATCATACACTTTGGCCGATCGTCAGACCAAATCAATCAAGGTTGTCAGAGCCGAATCGCTTCACGATAAGAAAAAGCTAATGGCTTAGACGTATATTACTTTGCTGATTGACTTTCCGATGATGGAAAGAAGAATTTATTTGCCATCCAGAATACGGTTAATAGCCCACCGACCAACAAGATAAGGAATGGGATAATAGTGCTCGCTTGGAAAGAACTTGGCGCCGTCTCCAAATTGAAATTTGGCGAAAGGTATGCATCCCTCAGTATATCCCGCAATTTTGCCATGAAGACTATGGTAAATAGTAGTGATATCATTGACGAAATCACTCGTCTTGTTGGCCGTTCCGTATTGGCCGCCTTACTTAGCATTAAGATAGCTCCCACGGAAAGGACTATCGAAAGTAGCAATAATATGGATGCCAATATGCTACGACCCATAAAAAGAGCCATCATTTTCTGAGGTAACGATATGAGCCACAGCACTCCCAACAGATATTGGATAAACGTGAAGGTCATAAACAGCCGCGCGCCATATTGCAAAGCTTCTTTGGCAAACCACTTCTCTCTCTTTTCAAATAACCCCAACATAGCCACAAACATCGCCGCCACTGCCATAGCGCCGTTTATAAAATGCAGATAGCGGGGGAAAAGCATCGGCTCGCCTAAATTCAAATTTAATCCTGAAGAATCAGCGAAATAAGCGGTAGCCCAGCGACCGGGCGTCACCATCAGAGTCATCTCATTGGAGTAAATGAATGCCACACCCGC
>PFXJ01000125.1:9875-13135 GCA_002791595.1 candidate division Zixibacteria bacterium CG_4_9_14_3_um_filter_46_8 | reverse complement strand
TTGAGATATGTCAGATAATAGGCGACCATCACCAATATTATCACTCCCAGCCATGGCCACGCCATCACAATTGATGATGGATAGAACAACTGCCCGTAAAGGACCTGAATGAAAAGCAATGGCGCAATGCCCATCGTAATAGTTAGTGCGATGATTGTTGGGATCATTTTGGTCAACCGTCTGGCCAACTCCCGATGAAAATCTGTCTTCTTGAAGAATGAAATGCCCGCTATTACCGTTCCTCCCAACATAATATTCATTGGAATTAGATGCAGAGTGAATGTGAAAATTAGTAATAGCTTCAGCAACCAAACGGGAGCGGGCAATGGTAATGGATCGACCTGCGGAATATACTGAACTATCTCATTCATTTTGTCCTCTTCGCATCCTTCAGACTTGCCAGATATTTCGCCAATTTTTCCCGGGCATCGGCGTTGCCGGTAAACGGGGGCATATTACCATTCATATCCTGCAATCCTGCAAGAACCGCATCATTCAAATCCTCATAAGTGAAATCTGCCACCATTGGAATAATATTGCGATATTGGCCTACAGTGTGACATATTCCGCATCGATCTTCGAAAACCTCCTTACCATCCGCAAAGCTCCTGGAAGCGCCGGCGAGTGTCGAGAGATATTCAGTAAGCATTCGACGGTCTGCTTCGGTTCCGGCAAATGGCGGCATCTTGCCGCGAAGGCTATCTAATCTGGCAGTGATTTCAAATATGAATTCTTTCTCCCACCCCTTGATCTTATCCGCTATACCCAGATAACCGTTTTCAGTGTGGCAGCTCATGCACTCCACCCTGAATATTTCATAGCCTGATTGGAGATAGTTATCCCCGTGACGAGCTTCATCCGAAATCCATTTTGCCGAAGCAAGAATGCCTTTCTCATTGATTGCGCCCACCTCCGATGGGAATATTCCGTTGGTGTAAATATATTGGCTAATGCTGTAGGGTTTACGAACCGATTCTCGAATCCATTCGGAAGATCCAAATACTCCCAGCGCCAGCACCATTATTGCCACCGCCACCGGAATCTTATTCAGTTTGGGTACGATCAAAGCGGTAAAGAGCGCGATTATGACAGTTATGGCAGATAAAGTGAGACGAGCGTCCAGCATATTTACTGTGATTGGGATTGCTCCGGCGGCGGCCTGATAAACAGTTTCCGGCATCGCCTTCCAATACCATAGCAATGACAATTCAAATAATACCATATTTGCCACTATCCATATTCCCGCATATCTGGTGATTCGGCGGTGAACGCCGGTCTCTTTGATGAAAGAAGCGGTGACCAGGGCATAAATTCCTGCCAATGCCAATGACAAGAATGTTCGGGATACCAGCGATGGGAAATATGTGGGATTAAAAAAGCCAGTCCAGAACTCCCTGTTTTCCAACCATCCTGCCGGCGTCAACATAAATGTTACGATGCCATTAATGACTACAAGTGACAAAAAAGCGGCAATAAAATAAATCCAACCAATCGTCAGATGGGTGTCTCTTCTTAACTTGTCCCAGCCATAGTAGTAGATCAAACCGGCAAGGATTTCGACAATGAAGAATACCCACTCTATGGCCCACCCGAAGACAAAAGCGTGTATGAGTGAGCTGGTTACCGCCGGATTTATCAATCCTATCACAAACCAGATTCCGACTCCGGAGACCGCCCCGAACACCACAGAAACCATAATGAATACCAGACTATGGCGTTTCAAATACGATAGCAGTTCAGCGTCGTCCTCCCGATAAGCCTTCCGTTCCGTAATCACCAGGAATAATCCGGTACCTATCGCAAAATGCGACACGAAAACGTGCAACGTGGCGACGACTGCCATTAATAATCCGGGCGCAAACCCTAATTCCCAGACAGGAAAATTCAAATGCGGCCTCTTAACAGTCTAAATATGACCCTAGAATAACTCGAACCCAAATCCGAAATCATATCCAAATACTCATAACGAACACGGATGCTTCCACCAAAACGAGTTTCAATTTAAACTATCCCATTATATAAATCAATTACATTTATGGCGAATTGGATTCTCAAAATGGTGTGCGTCTATGCCCTTCCTTAAGATAAACAGAGTGTGGCATGCTTTTCATCCGGACAGGAAACCTATCGACATTCCTGCAACTCGGAAATAATCTGTTCTGTAGTGGTTACCCGGGCGAATCCAAAGGAGAGATTTAGCAGACTGGCCCGATGCATCGCTTCGGTGACAGTGCCAGTCGCATCCGCCAAAAAATGTACGCGAAAATCGCGGTAGTAGGCATCGCGTGTGGTCGATTCACAGCACATATTAGTCATCACCCCGCTGATAACCAGATCTTCAATTTTCATCACACGAAGGACTGTCTCGAGGTCAGTATTGTAAAATGCTGAATAACGGTGTTTATAAATGACTTTCTCGTTTGGCATCGGGGAGATCGCCTGATGAATCAGAGCTTCTTCAGTGCCTTCACAACACATTCCTTCCCACCACCATTGCATAATGCCTGCATCGCTGTGATTCGGATTATGAACGTGGCAAGTATATATCACCGGCTTTTCTCTGGCACGAAAGGCATCGATTAAAATTTTGACATTCTCCAAAATGGCAATTCCGCCAACGGTATAAGTCGGCGATTTCGGGTCCAGGAAAAACCTCTGCATATCGACCACCATCAACGCTGACTTATCCGCCAACGAAAAATTATGCACATTATATGGTGCAATCTCCTCAAGCCAGACCCGAGACTTAGCGCTTAGATTAGATGTCGTTATACAAGTATCCATTGCTGTCCTTTCCTTGACGATTTTATCAACGATAAGGGGTTATCCTTTTAGCGATTGCTGGCAAGCCGTCACTCGCCTGTCCGTGCCATACATAATTCCTTACTTCCCAATACAAAAACCATCGAATATCGAATTAAGTATCTCCTCCGTAGAAACCTCGCCAGTAATCTCGCCCAAATGATTAAGCGCCAATCTTAAATGCAAAGCCAATATTTCTTCTCCAGCACCACAACTTGACGCCGCATCAAGCTCCTCTATTGCCCCAATCAAACACTGGTAATGCCTCCGATTGGTAACGGTAACGTCTCGTCCGATATTGCCCTCCCCGCCCATGGCCCTCTGATAAATCATCTGCTTGAGGGATTCTATATTTTCTCCGGTGAGCGCAGAGATTACGTTGTCCACTTGCATTAGCATTTGATCTCTCGCTAACGCCAATGACTCCTCATCATAAAGATCCTTCTTATTCAAGACCA
>PFXJ01000125.1:8261-9831 GCA_002791595.1 candidate division Zixibacteria bacterium CG_4_9_14_3_um_filter_46_8 | reverse complement strand
TCATCGGTAAATCCGCTCATCGGATCAAGAAGCACAATACACAAATCAGTGGCTTTAATTACATCCATTGCGCGCTTAATCCCTTCTCCTTCCACAATTTCAATTTCATTGCGGAACCCCGCGGTATCAGTCAAATAGATTTCCAGGCCATTAATGGCAATCGTTTCAGTGATTGTATCCCTGGTAGTCCCCGGTATCGCCGTGACAATAGCCCTATCACTATCCAATAGTTTATTCAGTAGTGATGATTTTCCCGTATTAACTTTACCTGCAATTGCAACCCTGTAACCCTCCTTGATAATTCTCCCCATCTTGAACTTGCTTGCAAGTTCATCCAAATCGGATATTAAGATTTTTATGTCTTGAGCGATCTGGGCTCTGGAGGTCAGCTCGATATCTTCTTCGGTGAAATCAATCCCTATCTCGACTATCGCTAAAATATTCCTTAACGAATCCATCAGTGGAGCCAATCGCTGAAACAACTTTCCCGAAAGCTGATTCAATGCCGCCTGATAACGAAGATCTCCACGAGAAGCAACCAGATCCGCCACCGCTTCCGCGCGAGTCAGGTCTATCCGATTATTCAAGAATGCCCGCAATGTGAATTCACCCCGCTCCGCCTCACGGGCCCCGCTTCTGAGGATGGCATTTAGAATCCTCGTTGATGGCAAATATCCTCCATGACAACTAATCTCCACTGTATCCTCTCCCGTATAGGAATAAGGAGCATGCATTACCGTAGCCACCACCTCATCGATAAAATCCGATCTCTCATCAAGTGCTCTTCCATAGTGAGCGCTCCCCGGCGACACATTGCGCAACTCCATTTTGCCCCTGAATATTTTGTCAGCAATGACTATCGCTGATTTTCCGGAAAGGCGCACCACCGCAATTGCCCCTTCCCCCGGCGGCGTGGCAATTGCCGCAATGGTGTCGCTTAGGCTGAAATCACGCATGAATCGAAAATAATTCCAGGAAAGGGGAGAGGCAAGCAATTTAAGAAAACCGATCAGCGGTCGGAAGTCGCCGAATTATTCTTGAAGCATTTTGGAGGAGGTAACGGCAAAAATCCCCTCAATCCACTGGTTGGTTTCTGCCTGGAAATATGGGGCTTCCACAAGTTCCTTTATCCGCTCTGGATTGGTCTGCTGGGGATCATATTTGATGACGCATCGATTCTCTCCCGCAAAGGCCTTTATTGAAGCGATCCCGCCGCTATCCTTCAATCTCGATATGAAAAAGTTCGATGTTCCTCGGCACTTTACTCCCTTGACTATCATCTCGATACCGCTCAATTTTGCCCCTGACGTAAGGGATGGATTATCATATTCCGCAGATGGCAGAGCCAACAATGATGAAGACTTGACCGCCACAAATATGATGACCACCAGCAATATCGGGATGAATATCTTTGGTATCTTGAACATCAGAAAACTTTGACCTCCAGACAATTTTTGACAGGGCAGACCTCAACACATTCGAGGCAGTTGGTGCAGTCGATATGTCTCATATTATTCTTGGTTGATACCGGTATCAACTGCGGACAGGCACGATCACATAAGCCGCAATC
>PFXJ01000125.1:0-8246 GCA_002791595.1 candidate division Zixibacteria bacterium CG_4_9_14_3_um_filter_46_8 | reverse complement strand
TGCCTACCCATGCCAAAAAACCCTGAATAGCTCCTAATGGGCATAGATATCTGCAGAATGGCAGGCTGATTAACAGGCTGGCCAGTAGGATGGAGGCCATTATCACTATGCTGGCCATACCGAGAGAACCATGTCCGAAACCCGAAAAGATTAAGTAAAATGGATCATAGCCACGGAAAATAAGGTCCTCGATCTTATAAGTGAAATACAGGACTATTAACAATACCGGATATCTTAGCCATCGTAATACACGGTCGGCTTTTGGACCAATCAGCTGCTTCTTGTGCCTTATCCTGAAGCCAACTCGATTCAATAATTCGCCGATAGCGCCTACCGGGCAAATCCAACTGCAGAAGCTTTTCTTGCTCAAAACCACTAAAGCAATTAATCCAATGAACATAGCCAAATTCGCTTCGGATAAAGCACAGGTGTAATTGCCCGTGGTGAACAACCCATATAACGCCTCCACACCTCCAAACGGACAATACGCTTCGAAGGTCCGTCTGCCGAATCCCAAAGCAAGATATACTAAGGCAATAATAACTACAGCTTGGAATAAATATCTAAGATATGTAATCTTCCATTTTGTGCGTTTATTATTCATTAATCACATTGCTGCAAGAATATCAAGCTTTTCTTTGAGATAAATCGAAAATGATTTTCTCTCTTATTCTTTCGGTAGTTTCTGTTTATATCCGATGGGCATAATCAATATCGGCTGCTCCGATCCCATTTGACAGGCTTTGAAAACAAAATTATCATCAAACGCTCCCCACAAGAATGTTGACAGGTGCAATGCCTGCGCCTGCAACGCAATGTTCTCGGCGCAAGCCCCGGCTTCGACATAAACATACCGCGGCCCTCGTTGATTTCCATATTTTCCCTGCGTTCTTTCGAATTCAGCCCCGATCACAAGAATCACCGGAGATTCCGTTATCCTCTCGATCTGATTGGGCGGAATAGAACGTGCCAGGGCTTGACGTTTATCGTAATTGGCGATTGTGCCCAATTTGTGCCCATTAGGAATATAGCGATAGAGTCCCTTGGGCAATTTCTCCACATTACCTACGAAAACATAAATCTCTAATGGATACTTACATCCTGCTGATGGCGTCGCCCGTAGCTTTTCCTTCTTTTCGGTTATTCCCTGCCCCGACCATAATAATTGTGATAAATTCTCCAAACTTAATACCGCATCCGATATCTCTCTTACCGACCTTCGTTCAGCTATCGCTTGTTCCACACTAACCGTGCCTGATAGCTTGGGCAGTGGCAGGGAAATCGAATCGCCGGCGGAAACTGCCGAAATAGTGGCAACAGGTTGGTCAGTTTCAGCCCGCGTGCCAGAATAACATAATGCCAAAACCAGAAATATGGCGACAGCTACGAATTTGGAATTCCACATAATAAATCTCCATCACATTTATTACCGATTCTTAGTTCGACTCCAATGGTCCTATTTTCACAAAGCCGGATATTAATGAATCGAAGTCACTATCGCAATAATATTCTCAATCGATGATTGTAGATTCGTGGCTGGAAAAGGTTCCAATCAAGCTGTTTATGCGGATGCATCGATTATGATCGCCGGAGAATCCAATTCAAAAGGAATATCTTTGAAATCACCAAATATATTGATTTTCGTGAAACCGGCAATTTTCATCATATCCATCTGAAGTTCTGACCGAAGCAGTGGGAATCGGTCGATATTCTGAAAGCTATTTTGCCCCCGAATAATTTTTGTATCGAAAATGATCTCTGCCGGCTGATGGTATGAATATTCCCTTTTGAATATGATATCTCCTTCCGCATCTGCTACGATCCTATCAGGCATTTTCATTTTTCCTGCCGTGACCAGCTTGTCATAATTTATGGTTTGGGTAACCAAATGGCCATCGGGAGACAAAATAACTCTCAGGTCTTTCAAAAGTTTTTGAAAAGCGCCCATATCTCCCGCATAGGACAAGCTGTTGCCGATACAGAAAATAGTATCAAATTGACCCAATGATGATGAATCGATATCTTTGAAATCCCCTCGGATAATCCTTATCCCTTTATTATGTGCGATCATCTGCAAAAGCCGCTCATTGCTATCAAAGGCAGTTACATCAAATCCGCTGTCAGCCAATTTCTCCGGAAGTTCGCTACCGCCGCAAGCGAGATCCAATACCTTTCGACCTCCAATTGCGAACTGCTTGAGAAATGCGAATTTGGCATCACCGATCGGAAAGATCTCGCGATAATGAGGGGCGATAATATCAAAGAAGGTCGCATTGGTTGAGTCCAAATTAGCATCCTAAAATTATTTTTGGTTGCGGTTGCGGAGCCGACTATCGCAATAATATCCTTGATAATTGGGAACCATTTTCCAAATCATACCTCAAGCTCCATAATCGAAGTATTTTCGAAACTCGAGCCGGAAATTACGGACAAGATAAATATCACTTGATGAAATTGTCAAGTGGCTTGTAAATGACGTGGTTGTACAGGCTGGGGTCCTCGCCACGTGGGACGAATTTGCACAGAGAAACCCGACATAGATGCTTGGAAAATTCAATTGCAGTGTCTGCGGCACAATCCTATATTTTACGTACGACGACTGCTGGTGCTCGAATTCACAGGGCAATCGCGCTGGATTAGAATGACAGAGTCAAGTTGGAGCTATATTTGATGAAATGATCTTCCCCGTTAGCGGCGTCCAAACGCCATTCTGGGTCCCGATTATAGTCGCCTTCGGCGTTTCCACCTTAACCTCCATGGGCGGCATATCCGGTGCATTCTTGCTTCTTCCATTCCAGGTCAGCATTCTGGGATTTGCCTCTCCGGCTGTCACTCCCACTAATATGATCTATAATATCGTAGCCATCCCCAGCGGTGTGTATCGTTACGCCAAAGAAAACAGGATGATATGGCCCCTCTTGTGGGGATTGATGGCTGGGACATCCATCGGAATCCTGTTGGGAGTTGTGATCCGCATTAGGTATCTTCCGGATCCCAGGAACTTTAAGGCGTTTGTTGGGCTCGTTCTTGCCTATATGGCGTATCGATTGATCAAGGATATTCTGAAAAAAGATAATTCAAAGCCATCGGTCGATTCTGGAAAATTTGTCGTTGGAATCAAGGAGTTTAGACCCCAGAGAATTTCATTCGAATTTAGCGGCAGACTCTATACTATTACTCTTATGCCTGTATTTATTTTGAGTGTCATCGTCGGAGCGATCAGCGGAATATACGGGATCGGCGGCGGGGCCCTCATCGCCCCGGCATTGGTAGTGATGTTTGGCCTGCCGGTCCATGCGATTGCCGGCGTCACTTTGTTGAACACTTTTCTGACCTCAATAATAGGAGTCTTGCTCTATGTATTTCTTGCCCCATTCTATGCCAGAGGAGGAACTGCGGTATCGCCGGATTGGCTATTGGGAATTCTGTTCGGAATTGGCGGATTTGCCGGGATGTATCTTGGTTCGCGCCTTCAAAAATATGTCAGAGGACTTTATATCAAAATTATTTTGGCGATCGCCATTGCTTATATATCCATTAATTATATCATCGGATTTTTCGGATAACAGCATCTTAGAGGCCTTTCCTGGAGAATCATAATAAACCGAAAATTATTATGTGTTTGGGATGAAATAGGCCATGCTATTGCCCTATTCAATAAGATCCGAATAACGACGATTGTTTCCTTTGGAGCAATGTTTGATGATTGCATTAAGCTGGCCGGGGAAAATGGGGAGGCTATCCTATTAATTATGATATTTTTGCATTTATATCTTGGTAGCATATTGCTATATTTACATTAATATAGCACTCCAATAAAATACCCTACTATAATAATCAGTATTCTGGAACATTTATGGGAATATGAAAGTCATAGCTTGGGTTGGAATTGAAATAAAAAATAATGACCATTATCATTATTCGTAAAATATTCTGATTTTTCTATTGACAAAGGGGAGATGAAAACATATCATTATGTTGTATTTAAGGGCTCGGATCAGTTATTCTGCGGGATGTTGAGTGATTGGTTTTCTTCTTGTCCGCGGCTCATGAATGGGTTGCAAGCAATCGAGCCAATAGGATATTAAGATACTTAAATTCTGGATATACCATTTATATGGTTATTCGAGATAGCATGGTAGTGTAATTCCAAGAATTTAACTAAAGGAGGTGAGTAGGCGGGATATTGATTTTCCATTTGTCTCCGGATGAGCGCAGGATTATCTCTGTAGAATAGTTTCTCATCCAAACCTGCTAATAAAATTAGTGCAAAGGAGTAATTTGCAATGAAAAGATTTGTCTTATTGTGGTGCGTGATCTTTGCGCTTGCCTTGGTCTCCAATGCTCTCGCCCTGAATACTTCCGCCAAATATGTCAATACGGAACAGGCGAAGCAAATTCAAGCATTGAGTCAGACCGAGCAACTCGAACAGGCCAAGCTCGAATCGGAGCTGGCCAAGGTCCGTTCTCTTGTTTCTTCCGTTGCGCCGGCGAAATTGCATAAAAACTTTACGCCAAGCTTGCCTAATCCCTCTGTCATCCTTCAAGGTGGAGATACAATTGGCGATGCTACACCTATGGTTTCGTTGCCCTATAACAACACTGGCACGACGGTTGGGTACACCGATGATTACGATGAAATCTGCCCTTATGGTGCTTCGCTATCGCCCGATGTTGTCTATTCTTACTCTCCGGCTATGAACGAAGTCATCGATGTGACCCTCTGCGCCAACAGCGATTATGACAGCAAACTCTATATCTATGAAAATGCCGTCGGCAACCTGGTTGCCTGTAATGACGATGCCTGTAGCACTCCAAGCTTTCCCAGCCCCTATGTATCTGAGCTGATGAATATCAATTTAACTGCTGGAAATACCTACTATTTCGTAATAGATGGTTATGGCGGAGCGGCTGGCAACTATACATTCGATGTGAATGTGCATGCGCCATGCACCGAGTGTCCTCCGGGAGCGATCTATGAAGGTGAGCCAGATTGCGGCCCCGATTATGTCGATACTTTCAATGGCGGCTGCAATTCTGCGCCACCGGTTTTCAGCTTTATCAACGATGGCGAGACCGTTTGCGGCACCGGCGGTACATTTATGTTTGGTGGCAACAGTTACCGCGATACCGATTGGTATGAAATTACTACGACAGACTATGGCGACCTAACCTGGTCAGCAGTCTGCGATTTCCCATCCCTTATATTCATAATTGATAGCGGCACTGGGAACTGCGCTGATTACAGCATTCTCGGGAGCGCCACTGGCGGGGTTTGCGATACCATTAGTCTGACATTCAGTGTCCCTGCGGGAACCTACTGGCTTTGGATCGGCACATCGATATTCGGTTCGGGCGCTGATTGCCCCGTGGATTATGTGGCATGGGCTGATTTTGAACCCACCGGCATCCCGCCTTGCACCGATTATAATATCGGCGACATAGTATTGCCCTACCAATATCTCGGCGGCACGACCTGCGGAATGGGAAATGACTGGCAGAATACTTGCCTCGGATCCTATGACGGTGGTGAGGACTTTATCTTTGAATTTAACCTCCTCGCACAAACGACTGTCAACATTACGATGGATCCTCATGGCGCCACCTGGACCGGCATTGCCATCGATGATGAATGCCCATTCAATTTATCAACTTGCATAGCCACGAGCACCGGTAGCTCCGGAACCAGGATGATTTATGGTCTGTCTCTGGCGCCAGGCACTTACTGGATTATGGTGGATACATGGCCATCGCCGGACTGCATAC
Source organism: candidate division Zixibacteria bacterium CG_4_9_14_3_um_filter_46_8 (assembly GCA_002791595.1). GTDB lineage: Bacteria > Zixibacteria > MSB-5A5 > UM-FILTER-46-8 > UM-FILTER-46-8 > UM-FILTER-46-8. Next base: position 2,480 of record PFXJ01000125.1, on the reverse strand, counting down.
CGGAATTTGACCTGACCATCGAAGAAACTCCTCCGCCAGGACCCGGCGATAGCTGCGATGATCCGTATATAATACCGTCGTTTCCATATTCTGATGCCGGCAATTCCTGCTCGTATCAGGACAACTGCGACATTACCGGATCGGACAACTTTGATGTCATTTATAAGATGACTATCGCCGAGCCGACCGATTTGGAATTGTCGATGTGCAGTTCCTCTTACGATACGAAATTGGCTGTTTTTGCCAATGATTGCTGCACAGGCGCTGGCACCGAAATGTACTACAATGATGACTATTGCGGTCTGCAATCCTACATATTCGGTCACTTTGAACCGGGCGTTTATTATGTGGTTGTCGATGGCTATAGCACGGCCTGTGGAGAATATGTCCTCGATATAACTCCATTCGCTCCCTGCGTTGTGGAATGCCCGCCATCGGGAATTCCTGAAGGCGAGCCTGATTGCGGTCCCAATTATGTGGACAACTTCAACGGTGGCTGCAACTCCTCCCCTTATGTATTTTCGCCGATTGCCTGCTGGGATACTATCTGCGGAGCTTCCGGTGTCTTTGATTACAACGGTTTGACTTACCGCGATACCGACTGGTACCAACTCGAAGTAACCCAGGAATGCAACTTGACCTGGAGCGGTGTGGCTGACTTTGGACTCTTGCTATTTATCATGGATGCCGGATCAGGCAACTGCGCCGACTATACCATACTTACCTATGGCACTGCCAGTCCCTGCGACACATTGAACTTGAGTTGGTTTGTAGCACCAGGCACCTATTGGCTCTGGGCCGGCCCCTCCGAATGGAATACCGATTGGGCTTGTCCGCGCGACTATGTGGCTTGGGTTGGTGGCGAATGTTGCCCGCCTCCGCAAGCATGCTGTGACGTGGAAATGGTCCCGGACACTTCTCCTGTCATTGTTCCGCAAGGCGGCTCCTTCTGGTACACCGGTACCGTCGGCAATCCCTCCCAGTATCCGATGATAACCGATGTCTGGGTTGGCATCAAGTGGCAGAATGTATTCTACGAGGCCCGAGTATTCCCTGATATTGCGCTGGATCCGTATGAATATATAAGCTCTCATCTGCTCCAGTATGTATGCCATGATGTCTGTACCCAGACCTTTATGTATTATGCATTCTGCGGCGACCACTCCACTATGACCGTCTGCGATTCAGTCTGGTTCCCAGTGACTGTCACGCATGCAAGAATCGCTGATGGTCCGGATACCTGGGTTCTTGAAGGTGAATGGGGTGTTAAGGATGCTCTCCCGACCGAATTCAACCTTGTAGGGAGCTATCCCAATCCGTTCAATGCCACCACCACTATTATCTACGATCTGCCTACTAAGAGCAACGTAACCCTCGAGGTTTACAACTTGATGGGTCAGAGAGTAGCGGCTTTGGTGAATGGAAGTGTTGAAGCTGGACGCCACGATGTGGCTTGGGATGCTACAATCTACTCGTCTGGAGTTTACTTCTATAAGCTGACTGCTGGTGATAAAGTCTTCACCAAGCGGATGACATTACTGAAGTAATCTCATTTCCGATTTCAGACTCATTTTGATAAGGTTGGGAGATCTCTCCCAACCTTTTTTATTTGGAAAAGCTCCATTTTTATGGAAATAATATTTGACAAATAGGCCAATGTAGAATATTATTTGGGTAAAGGAGAGGCGGCTATTTTGTTATTTTCAAATTCATTTCTTTGGGTAAAGTGGGTGGGGATATCTGTCCTGTTTCTCATAATTGGCATTTTCCTTTGTTTTTTCCCTAAGCGGGCCTCCGCTGATCCGGATACGCTGTGGACGAAAGTGTATGGCTATGGCGGCGGTCGTTATGTCCAGCAACTTCCTGATGAAGGTTATATCATAGCGAGTATGGGAGCTGATGGATCTGACGCCGATTTCCAACTTATAAGGACTGATTCCAGTGGAAATGCTATATGGATAAGGTTCTATGGCACTGTGCATTGGGACTATCTATTTTCAAGTAGAGTTACTGGAGATAATGGATTTGTGATGGCGGGAATTACCGATATGGATTCGAGGGGGTATCATATGTATTTGGTAAGGACGGATTCTTTAGGCGAAATTTCCTGGACTAGAATTTATGGCGGAAATTTCAGAGATTGGGCGTGGGATATTGAAGAGACTGCCTCCGGCGATTTTGTCACTGTTGGATCCTCAAACGTAATCGGCGGGAATGATTAAACAATGCTGAAATTGGAGGAAAATGGGGACAGCTTATGGATGAGGAATTTCGGTGGCGATGGGGATGATGAGGCTTTTTCAATCCAAGAGACTAATGATCATGGTTTTATAATGGGCGGGTATGGATTTGCTTCGCTGATGAAAACAGATTCGTTTGGAGAGATGGAATGGTCATAGAGATATTTCTATAACGGTGCAGAAGGGTATTTCCGCTCGGCGATGTAGACCGCAGATGGAGGATACATAGCTGCCGGCGCT
>PFXJ01000020.1 GCA_002791595.1 candidate division Zixibacteria bacterium CG_4_9_14_3_um_filter_46_8 | reverse complement strand
TTTTTGCCGGCATCCGCGGCAGATTTCTTCGTGAACCAGAACCCGATGAGCAGGTACGAACATAATCCCACACCTTCCCATCCTATAAACATAACCAGAAGGTTGCCGCCAAGGACCAGCAATAGCATTGAAAACATAAAAAGATTCAGATAGGAGAAGTAGCGCGCATAGGATTCATCGTGTCCCATGTAACCATGGGAATAGATATGAATCAAGGTCCCCACGCCTGTAACTACCAGAATCATGATAGCCGAAAGCGGGTCCAAGTTGAATTCCAAAGGAACGTTCAGGTTGCCGGAGACAATCCAATCGAAAATCCTTTCGGCATAGATTCGAGATGAAGGCGGAAGATCCAATAGCCGGAAAAATAAAACCAATGACCAAGCAAAAGACAGACCCGATGTCCCACAAGCAATAAGTGAAACGAGCATCCTATTGAAACGCTTCCCGAACAGACCATTGATGAGAAATCCAATCAGAGGAAGCAAAGGTATCAGCCAGAGAGGTCCTTGCATATCACCACTTCATCAAATTAAAATCATCTACGTTTATGGACTTGCGGTTGCGGAAGAGCAACATTATAAGCGCCAGTCCCACCGCGGCTTCTGCGGCGGCTACCGCAATAACAAAGAATACGAAGATTTGTCCGTCGGGATCCTGACGAAACGCGGAGAAAGCAACCAGCGCAAGGTTGGCGGCATTAAGCATCAGCTCAATTGACATCAGCACAATAATGGCATTACGACGAGTAATCACGCCAATGACACCGATGGAGAAGATCACCGCACTCAGGACAAGGAAATGGGCCAATCCCAAACTCATACTAAATCCTCCATCATTTCAGGTATCCCTTCTCCCTTTTCCGCGGGCAAGCATAATGGCGCCAACTATGGCGACCAAAAGGAGAATGCTTGTCATTTCAAATGCCAATAAATACTTGGTGAAAATGCCGGTAGAGATCAATTCGATGCTGGCGAATTCTTTCGGCACGGGCAGGTAGAGGCTTGAACTGCCAAATGCCAATCCTCTGCGTACGAAATACGCTATTTCCAGGACGAAAGCCAGACCAAGCGCGCTGCCGAGATACCGTGTCAATCTTTTCTCGTCCGTAGTGATCAATTCCTCCTTGATATTTAAGAGCATAATGACAAACAGGAATAACACCATTACCGCTCCAGCGTAAACTATTACTTGCAGGGCCGCCACAAATAATGCCCCGACCAAAGCAAATAAACCGGCGATGGCGCACATCACAAAAATCAAAGAAATAGCGCTTGCTACTGGCGAACGCAACACAATGACCAGTATCGCTCCAGCGATACAAAAGACCGCAAATATAATGAACAGTATTAAATGCACATTAGCCTTTACTTTTCAATCGAACTCTCACTATCACCGATGGACGGTGTTGGCATTCTAAAGTCAAATCTGGTCTTTCTTATGAATTCCATTCCAAGCTTTTTCCTCCGTTCCATCTCGATGCGATCAAAGTTGCCTAAAAGCATCTCTTTGGAGTAAATAAAATCAGGGATTTCATATTTTGAGAATTCAAATTCCTTCCCGAGGAATATCGCCTCTTCGGGACAGGCCTCTTCGCAATATCCGCAAAATATGCATCTTATCTCATTTATGATATAGATTCTCGCTTTTCGCTCGCCCCTCTCATTTTCATAAGGCTCCATATAAATGCAATCAGCGGGGCAAGCCGCGGCGCATAATCCACAGCAGACGCATCGCTCTTCACCGTTATCATATCTGGCCAAATAATGCAGGCCCCTATATTGGGGCGAAAGATCCGGCTTAACTTCCGGGTATTCGAGAGTTGTAGGTTTGCGGAATATATTTTTAAAAGTGACACTAAGTCCGACAGGAATCGCTTTTATTACCGTTTTAAGAAAGCTTACCATTATCGGATTAACCTATAAAACCAGAACTATTCCAGTGATCAAGATATTCAGCAAAGCTAACGGGAGCAAGACCAACCATCCGAATCTCATAAGCTGGTCGTAACGGAATCGCGGCAATGTGGCTCTGACCCAGACAAATCCAAACAGGAAAAATACTACCTTAATCAGGAACCAAACAATCGGCGGCAAAATCGGACCTTGCCATCCTCCGAAGTAAAGAGTGGTGATCACAGCGGAAGAAGCGATGATATTCGCATACTCGGCCATAAAAAACATCGCAAACTTTATTCCCGAGAATTCAGTGTTATAACCGCCCACCAATTCGGCCTCCGCTTCGGGTAGATCGAATGGAATACGATTGGATTCCGCCAGGGCGCAGATCGCAAAGAGCACAAATCCCAAAGGCTGTTTTATGATATTCCATTCAAGTATGCTGCTTTGCTGGTGCACGATTTCAGATAACGAGAAGGAACCAGAAACCATCAACAATCCTACTAAGGCCAGCCCCAACGCAACTTCGTAGCTGACCATCTGGGCGGAGGATCGCAGGCTTCCCAGAAGAGGGTATTTTGAATTTGAAGACCATCCTCCCAGAATAATTCCATAGACCCCCAAAGAAGCAATCGCCAATATAAATAATATCCCGATGTTGATATCCGAGATAACCATGCTTATCTCTCGGCCAAATAATATCAGATTGTCGGCGACCGGAACTACTGCAATAGTCAATAATGCCGGCACAAAAGTGATTACCGGGGCCAGATTGAAGATTATCTTATTGGCGCCGGCAGGCGTAACATCCTCTTTGCTCAGCAATTTCAAGGCATCGGCCAGCGGCTGCAATAACCCTTGCGGACCAACTCGATTAGGACCCTTGCGGCCTTGTATGAATGCCACTATTCGCCGCTCAAATAGGGTCATATATGCGACCATCAGCATTAGGCCGGCGAAGATGACCACGACTTTTGCCACAATCAATGAAAGGCTCAGGATATCCACTTATAGCCTTTCAATCTTTACAAATGTTAGATCGCTTTTGGATGAGAGCAAACTGTTGAACTCGGCTTCCTGGAAATTCGTGGGAATAAAAACAGTCCCCGGGCGAATTCGGTAATCGAATGCTGATTTCATCGTCAAGCTTCCCTTAGTGGAGCTTACCCGGACAGTATCACCCTCATAAAGTTTCATCTTCGCCGCATTGTCCGGATTGATATAAAGCTTGGGACCCGGATCAATCTTATCCATCGATTCCGCATAGGCAGTAAGATTTCTTTTTTGATAGACTGATGCCCCATAGGTCAAGATCATTGGAAATTCTGCTGTCGGGGATGGCAATGGTGAGCTTTGGAATCCGTCAAGATTCGAGAAAGCTCTGGCCGCGAAATCCATCTTCAGAAATTGACCGCCATATTGCGATTGCTTGTAATCAACTTTGCCGCATTTATCGGCAATCGAAGCCATTTCTGACCAAATTTCTGACGGGCTGGAATAATCGCCTTCGAATCCGAGGCGTTGAGCCAGACGAAGAATAATCCGCCAGCCTTCCGCAGATGAATAAGCAGGATCAAATGCTTTCTCGAAAAACTGCAGGCGCCCTTCTGATGAAATCAAGCTGCCACTGCATTCCGGAAATGGCGCCAAGGGAAGGACGGCGTCGCACAATTTCCCTGTCTCAGTTAAGAACGTTTCGCATGCTACTTTGAAGCTGGCATTTTGAACCGCCTTTGTCGCTATCTCGCGATCAGGGTAAAACCCGACGGGATCTGAACCAAAGAATATTAGCGCTCCCATTTTGCCCTCGCTGGCCGCCGTCAACATCTGACTGGTGTCCATACCGCCTGCTTCAGGCAAATTATCACATTTCCATTCCTTACAAATAATACTGCGATTTTCTTCGTCATTCTGCGAGCCGCCCGGCAGAATTCCCGGGGTCGCGCCCCAAAGAAGATTTCCAAGATAATTTGAACCATCATAAGGAATATTTATCACAGAGCCTTCACCGAGCAAATCGCAAATCGCCTTGAGCAAGTCGATATTCTCGCTTCCGCGAGGATTATTATATAAGGCCTCTCCTGCCAAAAGCAAAGTCTTTGAGCCTTTCAGTAGTTCCGCCCATCTCTGGATCAAAGTCGAGGCCACACCCGACGCCAGTGCAGACTCATCGATCGATTTCCCCTTAAGCGCACTATATAGAGCCAGCAGGAAATTATATTCTCCTTGGGGGAAATACTCGATGCTCTCCACCGGATGCAGAGTGAAGTCGGTTTTACGATGGTAAGCGGCATAGCACTTGGATCGACCCGATGAAATAGCTCTTTTCAGCCAGAGCGTCATTATCGGATGGGTGACCTCCGTATCAGTTCCAATTATTAGATGATTTCGGAATTCGCCAAATTTAGAGAACGGGATCCTCTTTACGAGAAAGTAAAGCAATTTCAAATTCAAATCGGTCGAAGGGGTAAATTTATCTTCAAACCTGAAATCGATGTTGTTGGTGCCAATCACGCGGCGAGCAATCCGAGACAGCAGATAAGTCTCTTCGTTTGAGAGCATCTCGTTGCCGATGACACCAATCCCTGCCGCTGTGAATTTTGCCCTTATTGATTCTAAGTTGCCAGCTACAAAATCAAGCGCTTCTTCCCAGGTGGTGTCTATAAGTTTGCCCTCTCTGCGAATTTTCGGGTTTCTCAGTCGTCTGTCACTATCGGCATATAGCCCGCCAAAACGGCCGCGATCGCACAAAAGGCCATTATCAACATTCCTGTTCCATCGCGAATAAATCCGGAACAGTTTTTGTCCCTGATGCCAGAGCGTGATATTACAGCCATCACCACAAAGATGGCAGACTGAAGGAGTTTTCTTCAAAAGCCATGACCTGACTTTATAGCGGAATGAATTTGCCACTAACGCCCCCACAGGGCAATTCTCAACGGTATTGCCGGAAAATTCAGAGCGGAATGGCCTATTTTTGTGTCCATGCAGAATGGTATGGTATCCTCTATTAAATGCGCCAAGATCATCATCGCCGGCAATCTCTTTGATAATTCGAGTGCACTTGAAGCAGAAAATGCACCTATTCATATTCAGCCAGATGACTGGTCCAAGAGGAAAGTCATCGAATTTATATTTTTCATCGAATATGGTTCGGTTGCGGGGTTCAATCGTGCGCGAACCGGTGGGGCCGTGATTGAATGTATGATCCTGAAGAATACATTCCCCTCCCTTATCACAAGTGGGACAATCCAGCGGATGATTAGACAATATAAATTCGAGAACAGCTTTTCTGCCTCTAATCGCCTTCTCCGAGAATACTTTAACCACCATCCCCTCAATGGCAGGGACGGCGCACGATGGCACCAATTTGGGCGCTTTTTCCACTTCGACCAGGCACATGCGGCAAGCCGCAATAGGTTTAAGCCGTGGGTCCCAGCAAAACGTGGGAACTATAATCCCCAATTTAAGAGCCGCATCGAGGATGGTCTGACCCTTATCGACGGTGACATCACGATCTTCTATTTTGAGTTTTACTTGATCTGGCATATATTAAAGTTCCGTAATTCCCTTTGGCGATTATCTGAATGGAAACGAGATAGTTCCATACGGTTTGCCGCCTCCGCAAATATTATCAAACTCATCTCGAAATTTTCTGATAAAGCTCATAACCGGCATTGCCGCCGCATCGCCCAAAGGGCAGACCGTATTTCCAATAATATTCGATGCCACATCATAGAGAAGATCAACATCTTCAGGTCTGCCTTCCCCTGCAAGCATCCGCTTGAGAATTTTGTTCATCCAGTTGGTGCCCTCACGGCAGGGCGAACATTTCCCGCAGGATTCATGCTCATAGAATTTTACCAGCTTCTGTAACGCCGCCACCATGCAGGTGCCGTCATGCATTACTATTACGCCAGCCGATCCAAGCATAGAACCCTTTTCTGCCAAGGACTCGAAATCCATCTTCACATCTATCTCATCGGCTCTTAAAATCGGAACCGATGAACCTCCCGGAATTACGGCTTTCAAGGCATAATCATCTATGATGCCTCCCCCATATTCGTAAATTAATTCACGGAGACTGACCCCCATCGGCAACTCATAATTGCCCGGGCGTTTGACATGCCCCGAAAGACAATATATTTTCGTGCCAACTGATTTAGCCATCCCTATGGAAGCGAACCACTCGGCTCCATTATTGATAATATGCGGGATATTGCTGATAGTCTCCACATTATTAATTATCGTTGGACAAGCCCATAATCCTTCGATTGCCGGAAATGGCGGTTTCTGCCTTGAAAGCGCCCGCCGACCCTCAATAGATTCCATAAGTGAAGTCTCTTCTCCACAAATATATGCCCCTCCGCCCCTATAGATATGAATATCAAGGTCAAATCCGCTTCCCAATATGTTCTTTCCAACAAATCCGTGGGATGAAGCTTCCTGAATGGCACGGGAAATTTGCTGCGCGCAATATGCAAATTCGCCGCGAATATAAATGAAGACTAGATGACATTTGATAGCGTATGCAGCTATGATAGTGCCCTCGAGAAGCTGATGGGGGTTGTATTCCATTAGCTGTCGATCTTTGAAAGTCCCCGGCTCTGATTCATCAGCATTAATAATTAGGTAAATCGGCTTGTTCATATTCTTGGGAAGAAACGACCATTTCAACCCTGTGGGAAATCCTGCGCCTCCACGCCCCCGCAATCCAGATTTCTTAATCAATTCCACCAGCTCCTCAGGCTTAAATTCCTTGAGGGCTTTACGAAGCGCCAAATAGCCGCCATTTTCAATATAAGTAGCGATTTTGTCCTGATCGGGATGATCAATATATTTGAAAAGTATTTTATTTGTCATTATTATTTGCTGTTACGCCAGGCCTCAAGGAGCTTGTCCACTTTTTCCCGGGTCAGCCTTTCGTAGTATTTATCATTCACTTGCATCATGGGAGCCGTACCGCAGGAGCCCAGGCATTCGACGGTCCAAAGAGTAAAAAGCCCATCCGGAGTGGTGCCTCCAACCTTTATCCCCAGCTTTGATTCGAGATAGGAGACAAGATTGTCGGCTCCCCTCAAGGCGCAGGAGATGTTATCGCAAACTTGAATCAAGTATTTGCCCACTTTATGTTTTGGAAAAAGAGTATAGAACGAAGCGGTCTCATTCATATCCAAACGGGAAATTCCAAGTGCATCAGCAGCTTCATCAAGTTGATCGGTTCCCAAATAACCAAATTCGTCATAAACAAGATGAAGGACGGGCAATACCGCCGCCAGGCGAGCAGGATATCTATCCCGAAGTTCCATTATTTTTTGTCTGGTCTGTTCGCTTAAATACACTATCTGTCAACCTCCCCCAGAACGATATCTATGCTGCCTATAACTGCAATTACATCGGCTATCAATCGTCCCTCGACCATCTTGTGTATGGCGGCGAGATTGATAAAACATGGCGGACGCACCTTAACTCTATATGGCTTCTTGGTTCCATCAGAGACAATATAAAAACCCAATTCACCTTTGCCGGATTCGATGGGCACGTAGGCCTCTCCCTTGGCGGGTGGGATCATTCCGTGAGCCACCAATTTGAAATGATGGATCATTGCCTCCATACTTGTGAATACATCGAATTTGGGCGGCAAAACAAATTTCCTATTTTCACTTCTAAAGGGACCGTCGGGCAAACCGTCGATTGCCTGCCGAATAATCCGGAGAGACTGACGCAATTCTGCTACGCGGCAAAGATACCTATCATAACAGTCGCAGTTCGAACCCAGCGGGACCTCGAAGTCAAATTTCTCATAGCCGCTGTAGGGATTGGCCTTGCGGACATCGTAATTGACGCCAGAGCCGCGCAGGGTGGGCCCGGTCAATCCGTAACCGATGGCATCCTCTGGCGAAATTACCCCGACACCTTTGGTTCTATTAATCCAGATCTGATTATTCGTAAGGAGATCCTCATACTCATCAATTCTGCTGGGAAATGTTTCGAGGATAATCCGGATAGATTTATCAAAATCAGGCGGTAAATCATAATAGAGCCCGCCTGGTATAATGTATGAGGTCATCATCCTTTGCCCGGAGCAATCCTCAAAAAGCTTCAGCAGGACTTCCCTTTCGCGAAAAGTATAAAAAAACATGGTCATTGCGCCGATATCCAAAGCATGTGTTCCCAGCCAGACCAGATGTGAATTTAACCGAGTAAGCTCCGCCAGGCATATCCTGGCCCATTGGGCTTTGGGGGGAACGTCAAGTTCAAAAAGCTTCTCCACCGCAAGCGAGTATGCGAAATTATTGAGCATTGGCCCCAGATAATCGATCCGATCGGTGCAAGTCAACGCCTGCAGATAAGTCTTATTCTCCATCGTTTTCTCGATGCCGGTATGGAGATAGCCAATTACAGGCGTGCATTTGATTACAGTTTCACCATCGAGCTGAAGAACCAGCCTTAGAACCCCGTGGGTAGCAGGATGCTGAGGCCCCATATTGATTTCCATCAATTTCTGATCCGATGGCCCGATCGGTTTGGTTTCGAGGTTATCCAAGTTTGTCTCCCTCTAATCCCTTCAGAGGAGGCTTGATTCGAATTGGAACCCCAAAATCGACTTCATCGGAGGTTAGAGAAAAATCCTTCCTGAGCGGGTGATACGGGAAATCATCTCTCATTAAAATTCGACGCAAGTTCGGATGGTGCGAAAATTGCACTCCGAGCATATCGAAAGCTTCCCTCTCAAGCCAATTGGCCGAGGGCCAAATATCTGTGACAGAACGCGGCACAACTTTGCCTCCCGCACGCAATTTTATAAACAAGCGTTGATGAGTATTCAAGTTATATAAATTGTAGATTATCTCTGTGCGCTCTTCCCTTCTGGGGTAATCGACACCAATAATATCAGAAAGAAAATTAAATCCAAATTCGCGATACATTATTTCCATCAACTGATAGTGAATGTCCCCGCTGATCCTGACCCTATAATCACCGCGGAATTCATCAATCTCTTGAATTCCTTCGCCATATTTTGCTTTCAGCTTATCGAGGATTTCAAGGACGGTCATTTTATCTTCTACCCTGCGAGCGCTGCTTTGCGATTTTTTCCTGAAGCAAATTGAAACCGTGAATCAACTGTTCGGGTCGCGGAGGACACCCTGGCACATAAACATCCACCGGAACAATTCGATCGACTCCCTGCACGATGGCGTAATTCCTGAAAATGCCGCCCGATGAGGCACAGGCTCCCATTGAAATCACATATTTCGGGTTCGGCATCTGGTCATAAAGCCGCCTCATCACCGGCGCCATATTGATCGATAATCGACCAGCGACTATCATCAGGTCCGCCTGTCTTGGTGAAGGCCGCATAACTTCCGCCCCAAACCTCGAGATATCGAATTTGCCTGCTAAAGTGGACATCATCTCAATTGCGCAGCAAGCCAAGCCAAACCCGAACGGCCAAACCGATGATTTCCTTGCCCAATTGACGACTCTATCGACAGAAGTCAAGATTATCCCGTCCCTGAGAATATTGTCTATTGCCATCGCAAGGCCCCTTTCTTGATAACGTAGAGGTAACCTATAAGCAGGATTACAATGAAAACCACCATTTCCACCAATCCAAAAACCCCCAGTTTTCTATATATTACCGCCCACGGGTATAAAAATACTGCTTCTATGTCAAAAAGCAAAAATAGAATGGCAATGAGATAGAATTTTATCGGAAATCGCTCCCGGGCATCACCTTCAGCCGGTATGCCGCATTCGTAAGGAGCATCCTTTACGGGATCACTCTCCCTTTTTGCCAGGATTTTCGGCAGTATTAGCATTACCGCAGGAGTGATTGTCGCCAGCAAAAAAAGGATCAGGATGGGGAAAAACGATTCTAACATACTTCTAAATTCCAAAATTACCAGTGAATTAATTCACAATCCTGACTCAAACTTTACCTATAAATTATTAGGTTTCAATATTATTATATAGGGCCGAAAAGAATAATACGATTGAATTGCCTTGTCAACAGAAATATCAAATTACTTATTAATAATAATTCCCATTAAAATGAATCAACTGAGTTCACCGAGCATCTGTTCCTTTGCTACGCCTTCCAGAATGAAAAACTTCCCTTCACTTTCGGCGGCGATTGTCCCGTCGGGAAGCAAGATTTCGCCGCTCGCAAATGCGACTTTCTTCTTAATAGAACCCGCCTCTCCCCTGACAGTAATTTCCTGACCAATTTTCACCGGTTTGCGGAATCGTACATTAATTCCAATTGTAACCGATACTATATCGACCGCAAAAAGAGCCTTTGCCATTGCTTCATCAAGCAGAGCAGAGACAATCCCGCCATGCAAAATTCCTCCATATCCTTCAAATTTCCTATCAGGCGTGACCTTGCCACGAACAGCGCCATTCTCGGAAATGAAATCCATATTGAAGCCCATAGGGTTATCGCGACCACAAATAATACAATTATTATAGCGGTAGATTTTACCCAATATATCGCCTCATTAGCTGAACCATAATCGCCTTCTGAATGTGAAGGCGATTTTCGGCTTCATCAAACACTACCGAATGCTTCCCATCCATCACAGAATCCGTTATTTCTTCTCCCCTGTTAGCTGGAAGGCAATGCATTACGATGCAGTGGGGATCAGCATTGGAAAGGATAATATCATTGACTTGAAATCGTGACAATTGGGCGGCCTTTTTCACGGTTTGGTCTTTCTGACCCATCGAGGCCCAAACATCGGTATATATGATATCAGCCCCAGATACAGCCTCCAGCGGATTGGGAGTAATAGATATTTTCGAAAGTCCGAGATCTTTCGTTTTCCGAAGAATCGCCGCATCTGGAAGAGTTTCCGGAGATGTTCCAATGCGAAAGTCAATGGGAATTCTGCAGGATAATTCCAACCAGGAATTGCACACATTATTCCCATCGCCAAGATAGGCGATCTTTAGATTCTCCGCTCTTCCCAAATGCTCCTGGGCAGTAAGCATATCTCCCATAATCTGGCAGGGGTGAGATAAATCGGTCAGCCCGTTGATAACGGGCACCTCGGCATATTTCCCCAGTTCTTCCACATCTTTATGCGCAAAAGTGCGAATCATAATCATGCTTACAAAACGAGAAAGCACTTTGGCGGCATCGTGAATCGATTCCCGAACACCAAGTTCAATTTCCTTCTCGGTTATGTAAAGCGAATGTCCTCCAAGTTCAAATATTCCGGCCTCGAATGATATGCGCGTCCTTAAAGATGGTTTATGGAAAATGCAGGCGACGGTTTTCCCGGATAATAAATTTGAATACTTTTCGCTACCCTTCTTCAGGTCAGCAGCGATTTTAAATGTTTCGAAAATCTCCTCAGCTGTGAAATCTGTTATCTTGATAAAATCTTTGATCATCAAGCCTCCACATGGCGGTCCACTTCAAAATATTTATATCAAACCACCGATTATCTTATAATATGTATTTGCTTAAATCCTCATCTTCAATTATCTCGGCCAGCTTCTGATCTACTATCTCTTTGGTTATCTTTACTTTTCCGATAGCTTTATCGGGGACATTGAACATAATCTCCTCGAGCAATTTTGTCATCACAGTATGCAGGCGTCTCGCGCCGATATTTTCAGTGCGATCATTAACCATAGTTGCAATTTCGGCGATTCTTGTAATGGATGATTTCGTGAAAGATAATTCCACTCCTTCAGTGTCCAATAAGGCAATGTATTGCTTTATTAGCGCATTTTCGGGTTCAGTTAATATCCGTATGAAATCCTCGGTGGAAAGAGTATCCAGTTCAACCCGGATTGGAAAGCGTCCCTGCAATTCAGGAATCAAATCGGAAGGCTTACAGATATGAAAAGCGCCAGCCGCCACGAAAAGGATATGGTCGGACTTTACCATTCCATATTTCGTCATTACATTAGATCCTTCAACAATGGGGAGAATGTCTCGTTGCACACCTTCCCGACTTACATCGGGGCCGGTAGCCGACTTTTCCCCCGCAATTTTGTCGATCTCATCAACGAAGATTATCCCGGAATTTTCAAGCCTATATTTGGCTTCATTAATGACATTTTCCATATCGATCAGCTTGTCCGCTTCGAGCTGCTGGAAAATCCGCAGAGCTTCGGTAATACTTACCTTTCGCTTTTTGGTTTTCTTGGGGACCAATCCCGAGAACATCTCCTGAACATTGATTCCAAGTTCCTCCATTCCCATAGGAGAGAATATTTCGACGATAGGAAATTTATCATTGGGAGTCTGAATTTCTATAGTTCTCGCATCCAATTTCCCTTCGCGCAATTGATTGCGAAGTTTTTCGCGGGTGCGTATGTATTTCTGCGTTAACTCATCGGTTTCAGCCGGCGCGGGCTTAGCGTCGGTCTTCTTGAAGCCTCTGGGAGGAAGAAGAGCATCCAGTACCCGATCCTCAGCCAATTTCGAGGCCTTGTCATAAACTTCTCGGGATTGCTCCTGCTTGACCATATTGACGCTTAGATCCATAAGATCTCGAACCATCGATTCAACATCCCTGCCTACATACCCTACTTCAGTATATTTCGAGGCTTCTACCTTGATGAATGGCGACCCATCAATGTCGGCCAATCGACGCGCAATCTCGGTCTTGCCGACTCCGGTGGGGCCAATCATTATGATATTATTGGGAAGGATTTCTTCCTTAATTGCGGATTTGACATTCTGGCGGCGCCATCGATTCCGCATAGCAATCGCCACCGACTTTTTCGCATCATCCTGACCGATGATATATTTATTCAAATGCTCGACGATCTCTTTGGGAGTCTTATTTATCAGGGCCATAATATCCTACAATTCCTCGACGACGATATTGGAGTTGGTATAAATGCAGATCGAAGATGCAATCTCAAGGGACTTCCTCACGATTTCAACCGCAGATAGATGGGATTCCATCAGCAAAGCGCGCGCAGCGGCCAAGGCATAATTTCCTCCGGAGCCGATGGCGATAATCCCATCATCAGTTTCGATGACATCTCCATTTCCTGATATGATCAAACTGGTGTTGCCGTCAGTGCATGCTAATAGAGCTTCCAACCGACGGAGATATTTATCGGTCCGCCAATCTTTGGCCAATTCCACAGCCGAACGCGATAGATTACCGTTAAACTCGGAAAGTTTTGATTCAAATCGTTCGAAAAGGGCGAAGGCATCAGCGGCCGCACCTGCAAAACCTGTCAGGATCTTACCTTCATGCAGACGACGGATTTTCGTGGCAGTGCTTTTAACTATGGCATCATCGACAGTAACCTGACCATCGCCTCCAAGCGCAGTTTTGCCCTTATGAGTTAGGCCTATTATGGTAGTGGCATGATAAATCAAGATATACTCGCTTCCTAATTTTTTGCAAATTGATGAAATTACATTTATGATAATGGCTTGTAAAGATATTTTTGAGTTAATTCTATATCCAAACGTTATCCTTGCCAAAACGTAATGAATAGAAATCCTTATTCAGAATGCCTCTCTTCAAGTTCTATGAGTATTCCACCCATGGATTTGGGGTGGATAAATGCAATCCGGCGGCCATCGGCTCCGGTTCGAGGTATTTTATCAATCATTTCAATTGCAGAATTTTCCAGATGATTAATGTACGCCTCCACATCATCAACTGCTAAAGATATATGATGTAAACCGGCGCCTCTTTTATCAATGAATTTTTGGATTACCGAATCCGAATTTAGTGGTTTCAATAATTCAATGGATGAATCTCCAAGAATAATCTTGGCGATTTCAATTCCCTGTTCAGCAAGCTTATTCCTGAAGTTACATTTTAACCCAAAGCTCTCTTCAATTATCTTCAAAATCCCGTCCATATCGGAAACCGCAATTCCGATATGCGCAATCCCCAGTGCTTTCATCCTGTTCCTCCGCGGTACTCTCCCCATACCTGACGGAGCGCATCGCATATCTCTCCAATAGTAACGCTTGCGCGGACACATTCTAAAATGGGATACATCATGTTCTCTTTCCCATTGGCGGCGTTTTTTAATTCTCGAAGGGTTTCCTCGCATCGGGAGTTGTCCCTTGATGCGAAAAGCTTTTGGAGTTTCATAATCTCCTTCGCCCGGAGGGAATCGTCAACATGCAGTGTATTTTCAATAGGGATTTCGTCAGACTTAAAGCAATTCACTCCGACTACTTTTACTTCCTCCGATTCCACCTTTTTTTGATAATCGTACGCCGCCTTGCTGATCTCATGGATATAAAATCCGCTTTCAATGGCTCTCAATGCGCCCCCCATCCGCTGGATATTTTCCAGATATAAATATACTCCCTCTTCGATTCTATCAGTAAGCGCTTCGACAAAATATGAGCCCCCGAGAGGATCGGCAGTATCTGCGGCGCCGCTTTCGAATCCGATTATTTGCTGAGTCCGAAGAGCAATAGAGGCCGATTGCTCGGTTGGGAGGGCCAATGCTTCGTCAAAGGAATTGGTGTGGAGCGATTGGGTTCCCCCAAGTACAGCCGCCAAGGCCTGCAAAGTAACCCTGGGAATATTGAGCATCGGTTGCCGCGCAGTCAATGTGGAACCGGCGGTCTGAGTATGAAACCTAAGCATCATCGACTTTTCGTTCTTGGCTTTGAAACGATCCTTTAGAATTTTGGCATAAATCCGCCGGGCGGCCCTGAATTTGGCGACTTCCTCAAATAGGTTATTGTGCGCATTGAAAAAGAATGAAAGGTGTGACGCAAAACTATCAATGTCCATCCCCCGGTCAACTGCCGCCTCAATATAGTAGATGGCATTTGCCAGAGTGAATGCGACTTCCTGAACTGCGGTTGCCCCCGCTTCGCGAATATGATAACCTGAAATGGAAATCGAGTTATATTTAGGGATGTTGTCTCGGCAATACTCGAATATGTCCACCACCAAGCGCAGTGAAGGTCCAGTCGGAAAAATATAAGTCCCACGAGCAATATACTCTTTCAGCATGTCATTCTGGACAGTACCGGACAACTCCAATACCTCCACTTT
>PFXJ01000039.1:191-15166 GCA_002791595.1 candidate division Zixibacteria bacterium CG_4_9_14_3_um_filter_46_8 | reverse complement strand
TCCAAATATGAAGGGATCAGTGAAAGTGGAATAAGGAGAAGCGAACCTGTTAATTTATGGTAGCTTTTATTCGGAAGTCTGGTTAATTCTGGATGTTGGCTGAAGGATGAAGATCGAAATGATAACGGGAGGAAATAAACTTTGGCGTGGTTCGGTAACTCAAAAGTATTTTAGTTCCTCCTTTTGAATCCTTTTTCCTATGACGTCGACAGAAACCTCAAATCTTTTTGACAAATAGGTGTTTACATAGCCCTGAATAATCTCTCTATTAACTTTCCTCATATCTAATTTGGAGTTCAATATCATTTCTTTAGCTTTAGCCAGAGCAACGCTGAGTTCATCATCAGGCACAAGAAGGATGCCAGCAAAATCGTATGCCTGTCCCTCAAGTTTTGAGTACTCATTGATATTGAACTTTAGCACAAAGGATTTCCAGTTTTCGGTATATTCGGATGACTTGGATTCGGATAGCTTTCCACGAAAGAAATCAAATAAGTTTCCGTGTAGAGCATAATGCCCGATTTCATGAGCAAGAGTAAACCTATAGCGATTATAATATTTATCCATCAATTCCTGCGAGATATATATTGCGGTTCTATCCAGGGTTAGAAATCCATCTATGTCGAACCGATCCCTGAAACCCGGCAATGGAATGATATCCAATTCAAGGTCGAATTCGATGTATTCTTCAATCGGTACAGGAACGGATTGTAGTCTTGTGTTTTTTGACCTGATTGACTCAACTTTTTTCTTGATGTCACGATAACTTAATGGATCGATTTTGAAGATCATCAACTATTCCTTAATTGTTCAATGAAAATATCGAGCTTTTCCGGATCAATTCTTTGGCCGGTAATTGTCCTGAAAAGAATAGGCAACTTAGATAACAATTGTTTATCCGACAGAAGTTTGGATGGTATCCTTCCAGCCTGGATTGCAGCCAAAATGAAGAACCTTTCGTATTCCTCAGTACCAGGTTTCAGTTTGAACATTGCCGCATAAGATTCTAACTGCTGCTGGTCCTGGGGTGGCGGGAGTAATCCTCTTTCCAATTTGCTGATGTTTCCCGGATCTTTCCCAAGAGCTTGGCAAAAACCTCTCAATGTATAATTGTTCCTAATGCGAAGTTCTTTGAACATCTCTCCGAATGCTATGGTTTTCATTAGTCTCTCCTTTGTTTGTTGTAATATAAATACAACACTTCCATTTGTCAAGATGTTCGGCAAAATATTGCTATAGTTAAGCTTTTTCATAGGAATTTGCGAGTAGTCACCTTGTTTCCCGTTTAGTGAGATGATCCAAAATGAAAATCGCTACCGAGCAAGCCAGCCCCGGATAAATGGCATCGATGGAGAGAAATCGGTCGGTGTGGCCTATGTATCCGAATACTTTCCAGAATATCACTGAAGTCCCACCGACGATTGTTCCTATAAAAGCAAAATTCGGGCGCATTCGCCAGCGCGCGCTGAATGAAGCCGCCAGGGGTATCATCAGCGAGGCCGTGGAAATACTTCCGAAGTCGTACCATATCGATACCACCGATTGCTTGAGAATAGCGACCAACGAACCGGCAATTCCGGCCACGACCAGGCCTATGCGGGTTAAGGTAGTGATATTGCCTCCCCAGAGTTTATGGATGAAATCCTTCCCAAATGTCTGGCCGGATATGAGGGTGAATGAATCGACGGTGGACATCACTGTCGCTAAAAGCCCCAAAAGGAATACGGCGCGTAGGGTATCGGGCAGTATTTTCGCCGCCAATACCGGGTACGCCGTGGCCGGGTTAACCAGCTCAGGGACTATGGCCTGTGCATAAAGGCCGGTGGAAGTGGTCATAAAATCAAAGAACGCCCAGAAACCGATGGCGATGAATATCCCCCGTTGAGCGACAGCCTCCGATTTGGCGGCGAAACATCGCTGGTAGAAAGAAGGGTCAACCAATGTTCCCAGGGCGATGAAATACCAGGCGAGGATGTACGGGAGCGGTTTTCCCCCGTGCCAGGTGAGGTTTTGTGAGGGGACCTTCTGGCGGATGAATTCCAACCCGCCGAAATGGGTATAAAGGAAAACAAGCATTATGATAAATCCCGAAAACATCAGCACGAACTGAAGCCGATCGGTAATCACGTCATTGCGCAAACCTCCGGTGAAAACATAAAAAATGGAAAAGAAGGCGCCGCCGAACACTCCCCAAGCCAGAGGGATATCGAAAATTGTTTGCGCCAAGAGCCCGACCTGGAGAACATAAGCGGCGGGGATTGTTGTAAAGAACACCAAAAACGCGCCGGCGAGGGAGGTTTTGCGTCCATAGGATTTTTCCAACTGGTCCGGGATGGTGTAAGCCATACTGCGGCGTGCCTTTCTGGCCAAAAACATGGCGAAGAGGATGGCTCCGATATAATAGGGCAGACCGAATACAACCCAGTTGGCCAGGCCATATTTGTAGGAATATTCGCCCACGCCCAGAATGCCCCCATACCAGGTGGAGACAAGGCTGGCAACGAAGCCGGGCATAGCCAGCCGTCGTCCCATCAACAGGTATTCATCGACATCGTTCTTGCTCCGCAGAAGGAATCGATGCCCGATGAGCATCAGCACAATCAGGTAGATGACAACCAGGGTTACATCGATCGCACCGAACAAGGATTAGAGCTCCAGACTTAAAAGGACAAAATAGTTGCGCTTCGCTCCTACAATGTAGCGCGGCAGTCCATCTTCGGGCTCGATATATCCTGCAGTTGGAAAGTCCCTATCCAAAAGATTGTTGATTCTAATGTTCAGCGTCATTTGATATCGAGTCCAATCCGTCAGATTTAACGATGTCGATAAGTCCAAGACATTATAGCTCCCGAGTTTTTTTGCCGAGTCCTCCGAATTGTCAAGATACTGTTCTCCAATAAATCTGCCGGAACAGGCCAGGGAGACCGGATTGAATTTATATCCGATGGAGTAATTGGCGATGATGTTGGGAAAACCGCCGATGCGATTTCCGGAACGATCGTATGGGATGGCCTGCCAGGCATCGTAATCGAATCCGTATTCGATATATTCGTCAAAGCGGTCGGAATTAAGAGCGAGATTGCCCGATAACTTCAACTTGGATTTGGTCAGAAGCGCGGCGGAGAATTCAACTCCCTGATGGATGGTCCTGGGGGCATTGCCTGAAATAGGGTAGCCATCGTCATCTATCTGGCCGGCATAAGGGATAATCTCGTCGGTCATCTGCATTCGATACAAGTTCAATCCCAAATCAAGTTTATAGGACTCAAATCCGGTTCTGCAAGTCCCGCCCAATTCCAAATCAAGGAGTCTCTCCGGTTTGAGCTCTTTGCCTACGAAGGAAAAGTCATTTGCGTCGCCGACAAAATTCGCTGGTTTGTAATATGGGTTTGACCAATAATCTGTCGGGTCATAAATATCTTTTAGGGCAGGTATTCTCTCAGCAGTGGAGACATTAACAAATACCGCGGCGCCCGGTGCAAGTTCATAATTGAGTCCGAATCGGGGGCTCACAAAGTCATAATCTCTTTCCAATGACACCTTGAATCTCTTATCGTCGCTCAACTCGTAACGAAGGTGCTGGTATTGGAAATCGAGCATCGCGGAAAGCCCGCCAGTGAGGTGGTAATCAGAATGGATGAATGTGGCATAAGATTGACGCTTGCCGGTGTAATCATAATAGCGAACCATCGGCGGCAGGTCTCCTGGATAGGCCGCAGCCCAAATGACCTTGCCAAGATGGTGGGCGTCGTGTATGCGAAGCTCCCCTCCGGCAATCAATTTGCCGCGCCCCAAATCACAGGTTAATCGCGGAATCCATCCCCAATCATATTCTTTTACCGAACGCTGACGGATTAAATCTGTCTTTTGGAGTCGATAGAGGCCGGTAGTGGAATCAGGGAGCGGCAGGCCGGTGGAGTCATCGATTTGGGCATAATAATCAAACGGAAATTGATCGGAAGAGCCAACCCAGATGTCGCCCAGATTGTATTCTTCAAGGTATCTTCCCGAGCGCAATTGATCGTAATAGCCGTCCCCATCAAAATAATAAATCGTATTGGCAAGATTATACTTTTCACCAAGATTGATATCGTGCAGAAGCTCGTAATGGGGCTGATTAAAGTGGTCGATTTCACCGTCCCAGGTAAGCTCGTTGAACTTCCTATCGGAAATGAGCTGCTCTGCGGTTATGCCTTTATAGGCGAGGTGTGATTCCTCGGGCCCGCCATATAGATTGATTTTCAAAGTTGAATTTTCGCCATAGCGAGCCATACCAAGGAAGTAGCCCCACATTTCCGACCAGGAGTTTTCGCGGTAACCATCGGTTTTAATTTTGGAGAAACGACCATAGATGACATAGGAATCCTTAATTAAGCCGGAATTTCCTGAAAACATCAACTTTCTGCCATTAAAGCTTCCGTAACCGGTTTCGGCTTTAATTTTGGGGATGGCTGAGAAATCAGAAGTGAGCAGATTTACCGAACCTCCGAGGGCCGAGGCCCCGTAAAGCGAATTGCCCACTCCGCGCTGAACCTGGATGTCCTCCACGCTCGCGGCAAAGTCGGGGAGATCTATCCAGAAAACTTCACCGGATTCAGCATCATTGAGCGGAATGCCATTAAGCATCACTGCCACCCGTTTCTGCTCGAAGCCCCGAATCTTCAGATACGAATAGCCCATACCATTACCGGCGTCTGAATATGCATACAGATTGGGCGTTTCACCCAATAGCATCGGAATATCCTGAGCCCAATATCTTTCGTCTATTGCGGGACGGGTCAGGTTGCTGAAAGCCACTGGGGTTTGGTTCTTGGCGGCCCTGGTGGCGGTAACGATCACTTCCTCGCCTTCGAAGACCTTTGGTTCCAGTATGAAATTGACGGCTGCACCATCGGCGACATTGATTTTCTTATAAGCCACTTCGTAACCATCGAGACTGGCGATGACCGTCTGTTCTCCGGCAGGAAATGATGGGAAGCGATAATTGCCTGCGGGATCGGAGAAAGCTGTCTGCCCTGTTCCCCTGATTTTCAGGGTGACTCCAACAATGGGCTGACCGGTATCCTTGCTGAGGACCCTCCCGCCAAAATCGGCGGCGGCGGCACCTGCGGCGCAAACATATACTGCCAACAGGATTACAATTCCTGATTTCACTGACATAAAAAACCTCCGAATTAAAATAAAAAAACCTTCCAGCGGAAGGTATTAATATGCATCAACATATTTTCCTACGCTGGCATTACCCAGATCAGGTTCAAAGGGTATTATCTCAGGCCCCAATAGGGACCACCCCAATTTTAATCTTGAGATTATGTTAGTATTTGGGAACGATGGTTGTCAACTACTTTTTGCATCAGCGTGGCCGGCATCGGATATCCCTATATGGTCTCAATTGACAGCCCCATTCTTGTTGAATTTTGTAGATTTAATTCTGCGACCGGGAACCAATACCGATTCGGCGGGGTTTATTCCATATACAATCACGATATATTTAGGGACGATACCTGAAAGATGCTATCAGGTGGGGAATGTCAGGGTCAGAAGCATAGGTGTTTTAGAAAAACAGTTCGTATAATCCATTAATGATAGAAGAAAGTTAAGGAGATTAAATTGAAATCAATCGCAATTGTAATGGTTCTGTTGATAATGCCTGTTATGGCATTAGGATATTCTTCTGGTCCGCCTGATGGGAAAACAGGAGCGCCCGATGAAGGCACCTGCGTGGATTGCCACACCAGTTTTCCACTGAATAGCGGCGATGGCTCCTTGTCGATTTCCGGGCCGACCGAATACCTCGCAGGCGAGACTTATATAATAGAGGTTCAAATTTCTGATCCGGACCAGTCGCGTTGGGGATTCGAATTCTCTCCTTTGGAGTATGGGTCAATCATCATCAGCGACCCCATCAATACCCAGATGAGCTCTTCTGGAGGCAGGACTTATATTAAGCATACCACGGCGGGCACTTACCAGGGGACTCCGGATGGTCCTGTAAGCTGGTCATTTCAATGGACTGCGCCGGCAACTCCTCCGGACTCAGTAATATTCTATGCCGCAGGAAATGGCGCCAATGGTAATGGAAATAATCAAGGCGATTATATCTATACGACCAGCTTCACCAGCAAATTGCAGGTGACGGGCGTCAACGAGAATGGTGATTTTGTCCCTTCCGAAGCGGCGTTGCACAACTATCCCAATCCATTCAATGCCGCAACAAAAATAGTTTATAATGTGCCTTCGAATAGCTTTGTCAATCTCAGTATATATAATCTTCGCGGGCAAAAGGTGGAGACGCTGGTTAGTGGCAATCAAGAAGCTGGCAATAAATCGGTTGCTTGGGACGCTTCAGGATATCCATCCGGGATTTATTTCTATCGCTTGACCGCGGGCGAGAAAACGGAAACCAGGTTTATGAGTTTGCTTAAGTAGATTAGGTAGTAGTAGGTAGGTTTGTCAAACCTGTGCTCCCGCGCCGATCGGTGCGGGAGCATTTTTTAAATTGTATAGACGCGTTAAAAGTGGGTAGGCAGGGGTCCCCGATTAATCGGGATCTTCGACTTGACCCCTGCAATCGAATAATTTATGGACGCCATTGGCGTCCAGGTCGTGGTCAAGATCCCGACCTACCTCTGTTTTTTCAACACTCTCATTCCGAAGGTAGAATCTCCCGCGCAATGGATAAAGGATATCTTCAGGGTAGGGTGGCGGCTCTGCATGCCGCCTGTTCCGAGGGCAAGCCTTCGGCTACCGACCAATATGGATCAATCCTAAAACAACTTATAGGTCAGCCCCATCGCCAATGTCTCTTTGAATCGTCCGCCTTTATCGATTTCCTTGTCATAGACCAACTGAGTATATAAAGTTACCTGCACATATTTGGTAATACTGGCGGTTAAAAGATTCTCCCAGTTCGCATCAGCAGTCTTCCAGTAATCTTCATTAGGGAGCCCTTTCAGTTCATCAGATTTGGAATTATATAACGCTTGGAATACAGTCAATTTTCCCTCGTAGCGGAGACGTTCGGGGCTGATCGTATATTTCACATCGCTGACCCATTCCAAGCCACCATCATTCGTTGTTTCTGTTTTGGTTTTATCGGGATTGATTGATACGACTACTCGATCGATATATTCCCTGACCGCAAAACCAACGCGGGTCACAATTTCATCTTTATCCTGCTTATAAATGCTTCTGCTCCCGCCCGCGGATTCAGTTAGGCGGATAGGATTGACAAGCCGCTTCAATGACGGCTCAGAGTTATCCAAAAACTGGCTTTCGAATCTAAATGCTCCATAAGGATCTACAATGGAACCGACAGTCATTTTAACTACCGATTCGATATCGATTTTATCAGTTGATTTCTCTGGGGCTTCCCAGTCATTCGTTTCCGCATTTTGTTTATGGGTTTGCCCAAACCCGAACTTGCCGACATTTTTCCAATTCCACTTATCGGAAAGTTGCTTTTCCGCAGTGGCATTGGCCAGCGAAGTCCATGAAAGCGATCCAACCTCACCGCCGGTCCAATTGTCGCTATAAGCGTTTTGAGTGAGATTTAGTGAAAGGTCCGAGGATATCAGCCAATCCCCCGCAAATACGAAAGTTGGGAATAAAATAATCGCCATTACCAAGAACAGTTTCTTCATATTTTCTCCTTCATTAAATAATTGAGCCATTTTTCCTAAAAATTGAACTCTTTTCCTTTTCCGGTTTCTTTCGCTTTTTGATACACATAACTCGCCACCGAAATATCCTGCAACGCCAGCCCCACCGATTTGAATAAGGTCATATCTTCCACTGATTGACGAACCCTTTTGCCGGTTACCACATCGCCTAATTCAGTATCAAGGACCGATGCATTCAATTCACCAGCGGCAATCGGGATGATGAAATCTCCTGCCTCAGCTTTGCAGGCCTCAATTGAATCGCAAACTACCTTGGATTTCCTGATTGTCTCTATATCGAGTTCGCGGAATGTCGGAGCGTGAGCACCGACCGCATTGATATGTGTTCCGGGCGCAAGCCAGCCACCCTTCATTATTGGGTCTTTCGCCGAGGTAATCAATGTTACGATATCGCATCCCCGCACTGCCTTCTCAGCGGAATCGACAAATTCGATTTTGACGCCGGTTGCCTTCTCCATTTCATCTTTGAACGCTCTTTGCTTGGCTGGTTCATCCAGAGAAAAAATTTTGGCTTGCGACAATTTCACCACCTCTGCCACCGCGCGCAATTGAAATTTCGCCATCACGCCCGCACCCAGCATCCCCATCACCGATGCGCCGGGCTTGGCGAGATATTTGGTCGCCACCCCCGCCACAGCGCCGGTGCGCATGCCGGTAAGATAGCCGGCATCCATCACCGCCAATGTTTTGCCGGTCGTATGGTCAAGCAGAGTGATAGTCCCCATCACGGTGGGAAGGTTGTATTGGGATGGATTATCTTTGTAAACCGTAACCGTTTTGATTCCGAGCGCTCCCATCCCCTTTAGATAGCAGGGCATAAATAGCGCTAAGCCAGCGTAATCGGGCGCGGCGATCCCCAGGCGCACCGGCATAACGACTTTGCCATTCTTGTAGTCGGCGAACGCCTTTTCGAGAATTGCAATAGTATCCGCCATTGTAAGCAATTCGGATACATCCTGACGATTTAGCAATATGGCCATAGCAGACTCCTTGTCATTTCGTTTTATTCCTTCCTAATGATAAGTAATAATAACTTAAATCTCGCTTATGGTCAATGGTTTGGTTGCCGTTTTTAGGAAGGCAACCCCGCTCCAGAGATCCAATGATGCTTTTACGCGCGTTTGGGCTCAGAAAGCAGCAGGTCAGTTAGAGACCCCGGGCTTTCGGGCTTGTTGAAAAAGCTGGGTTGCCATGAAAAAGAAAGTGCTTTAGAAGATTATTTTCTTTCTCTCCTTCTCCCATTAATTGGGAGAAGGAGTCGGAGGGTGAGGGAGCTTAAGGAGTTACGCCCTCATCCGTCCCGACCAGTCGGGACACCTTCTCCCGGCGAAGCAGGAGAAGGTTGAGATCGTTATTTTGAATCGTGATGCTCCCCAGAATAAATTCCGGGGTCTCTTGATTTGAACCAGGCTGAATAACGTTGCCCCGCGGTCCTGACTGTCATAATATTGCATCGCAAATCAGGATGATGGTTTTCTTTGGCGATAAATATCATAATCCGGCACCAGACGATCGTATTCTTTATCCATCAAGGGAGATGAAATCATAAAATCCGCTGATGAACGATTGCAGGCGATGGGGATATTCCAGACCACTGCCATTCGCAGGAGCGCTTTGACATCGGGATCGTGCGGCATCGGCTCCAGCGGATCCCAGAAAAATATCAAAAAATCGATCTCTCGATTGACTATCTTGGCGCCGATTTGCTGATCGCCTCCCAATGGCCCGCTTTCCAGCCGGATGATTTCAAAGCCAAGCTCTTTTTCCAACAAAGCGCCGGTGGTGCCGGTGGCATAAACTTTGTGATGCGCCAGAAGTTGGCGGTTGAATTTAGCCCATTCGACTAAATCAGGCTTTTTATTATCATGAGCAACCAGCGCGATTCTTTTATCATGTTCCATAGGGATTTTTTTATGGGGCATAGGGACTCCTTTCAGACAAATGAAGCGATTTCGACTCTATTACGAGAATATGAGGGGATTTGATTCGGTACGGGAATGATATCGGGAGGAATACGATTTTCTGCTTACCAGACGGTTATTGAAATATCTCCTGGATTTTGGGCAGCCCATTGAATACTCTTTCCCTCCCCACTTTGGTTGACGCCACGAAACCTTCCTTCTTCAGGAATTCCAGGTCCCTTTTGGTCGTTACCCTTGATACGCGATAGATGTTCGAGTGGGTCTTGATAGTCGTCGTTGCCCCCGAATTCTTATGAAAGTATCGGAGCAGTTGTATTTGGCGGTCATTAAGATGGAATTTTGAACGCGCAAGCTCGGCCATTCCACGATTTTCTTTTTCTTTATGCTTTATGTAGGTTTCGAACTCTTTTTTCGCTTGCATTATCTTTCGCATAATATAGTCAATGAAGTAGGTCAGATCATTATCATCTTGCTCCGTGTATATATAGGCATCCCTATATTGCCCAGGAGATTGGCGAATGACCTTCGAAATAGGCAAGTAGGAAATTCCCCAATATTTCTTTCGAAGCAGATACCAATAAAAAATGGTCCTTGCCATCCGGCCATTGCCATCAGTAAATGGATGCAAGTATCCCATCCAAAAATGCAGGATAATCGCCCTGATTAAGGGATGGAGGTATGGTTGCTGGTGCGAATCATCGTTGGCAAAATCAATAAATTCTTCTAATTCCTCAAGGAGAAATTTTGTCTGCGGAGGAATATGATAGATAATACCGGAGATATTGTCACAGACCATCACGTTATCTTCCTTTTTTCGAATGCGACCAACATCATCGTCCTTAATTGTCTGTTGTGTCAGAATGCCATGCAATTCGAGCAGTATCGGTTTGCTTAACTTAAGAAGATGAAGTCTCTCTTCAATCTCGCGCATGGCCTGATAATTGTTCATGATCATTTGCTCAGAGCGGCTGTTCGGCTTGCGTCTCTCCAATATCATTCTCTTAGCGACTTTCCTTGTGGTGCTGGCGCCTTCTAATTGGGAAGACGCTATGGCCTCCTCCATAATTCCCCGTGTAACGTATCTTTGGTTGAATATGCTTTTATCCCAGATTGGAGACTCAACATGACCACCCAATTGCATATCGCATTCGTGCAAGAAATAATCCCAATTCGGCAAGGTATGCCAACAAAAAGGATTTCCCTTTTCATCTTTGACACGGGTATTGACTCTATTAAACGAATTCAGTCTCCAAAACTTGACTATAGCCCAAAATTCTTCCGGCGTCAGACCGGGAGGAATACGTTTGTGTTTTGCCCTATCCCAATAGAGATATTCCGGGCTGCTGACCTCGTACACAAATTTTCTCACATCTACATTCAGAATCTGTGAAAAGGGGATTTCTCTCAATGGTGGTTTTTTAAGTCTAAATATTTCCATAAGTTACCGTATCAATATGTAAAGTGTTTCTATATAGTATACATATTCTTTGCATTTGTCAATATGTAAAGTATAGACACGAACTTTACATATTGTATACATGTTAATCAAGATGCAGAACGACTGATTCCAATTCTCAATGAAAAAGGAGATATAAACAGAAAACACGATATCGAAACGAATTTGACCTAATTAGGCAAAAGCCCGAATCCAGGTCATTTCCCCCCTTGACTTTTCTCCAAATTTGATTATATTACTCCCAATTATGAGAATGCCGATGATAAAAATTGCCAATAAATTCAATTCCAACAATTGGTGGTGGGGTAGCTTATAGGTATGCCCGCCAGATAAGATAAAATTTCGGGTGGGATACCCTTAGGGCTCCCACCCTTTTTGTTGCCGTAATCGGCATCCGAATCGTGGGAAATCAAAATCCCACGGTTTTTTTTCGGCATTCATCGCCGCATATAAGCATAAAAATTAACACAATTTGATTCGAAAATATTTTAGCCGAACAGATATTGAAAGGAGAACCAAAATGAACGAAACTAAAATCATTCTAACCGAAGATGAAATGCCGCGGGCGTGGTATAATATCCAGGCCGACCTGCCAAGGCCATTGCCGCCGCCATTGCATCCCGGTACCCATCAGCCGATCGGCCCCGGCGACCTGGCGCCGATTTTCCCGATGGGATTGATTATGCAGGAAGTCAGCCAGGAACGTTATATCGAAATCCCCGAGGAAGTGCTTGATGTATATAAACTATGGCGTCCCACTCCGCTTCATCGCGCCAAACGGCTGGAAAAGGCGCTTAAAACGCCGGCGAAAATCTATTACAAAAACGAATCGGTAAGCCCCGCGGGAAGCCATAAGCCCAATACCGCGGTGGCGCAGGCATATTATAATAAGAAGGAGGGAGTCAAGCGGCTGGTGACCGAAACCGGCGCGGGACAATGGGGAAGCGCACTGGCATTTGCCTGCAAAATATTTGGAATGGAATGCACCGTCTTTATGGTCAAAGTCAGCTACGATCAGAAGCCATACCGCCGCATCTTAATGGAAAGTTGGGGCGCACAGGTTTTCGCCAGCCCGAGTATTTTGACTGATGCCGGCAAGAAAATCCTCGCGGAGAATTCGGATTCACCGGGAAGCCTGGGCATAGCCATCAGCGAAGCGGTTGAAGTTGCCGTTAAAGATCCCGATACCAAATATTCCCTCGGCAGTGTGTTGAATCATGTTTTACTTCATCAATCGATTATCGGGCTGGAAGCCAAGAAGCAATTTGAAAAAATCGGAGAATATCCGGATGTGATTATCGGTTGTGTGGGCGGCGGGAGCAATTTTTCGGGATTGGCATTTCCCTTTGTGCAGGACAAGCTCAATGGCGGTCCGAAAAGCCGATTTCTCGCGGTAGAACCGACCGCTTGTCCAAGCCTGACCAGAGGGCATTACAGCTATGATTTTGGCGATGCGGTGGGAATGACCCCATTGATTAAGATGCATACACTTGGACATAATTTTATGCCTGCTCCCATACACGCCGGAGGACTTAGGTATCATGGTGATGCGCCGTTGCTTTGCCTGCTTTATGATGACAAGGTGATCGATGCGGTGGCGTACCGGCAGAAGCCGGTTTTCGAGGCAGCGCTGCAATTTGCGCAAACCGAGGGGATTGTGCCGGCGCCGGAATCCGCTCATGCCATTAGAGCGGCAATTGATGAGGCGGTCCGTTGTCGCGAATCGGGCGAAAAGAAAACCATTGTTTTCTCATTAAGCGGACATGGCCATTTTGATCTCTCGGCTTATGAAGCATATCTGAATGGAAATCTTGAGAATTATGAATACCCGGAGGAAGAACTGGAGGATATCAAAGCGAGATTGCCAGTGGTTTAGCGGATGGATTCCCGCTTTCGGTCCTGTTGAAAAACCAGGGCTACCATGAAAAAGAAAGCGCTTCAAAAAATCATTTTCTTTCTCTCCTTCTCCCATTAATTGGGAGAAGGAGTCGGAGGATGAGGGAGCTTATGGGGTTACACCCTCATCCGTCCCGACAACCCGGGACACCTTCTCCCGACGAAGCGGGAGAAGGTTGAGATCATTTTTCGAGTTTCCTGGCTCTTTCAACAAGCCCTTTCGTGGAAATGAAGGTTAAGTCGGTAGCCGAGGGCTTGTCCCTCGGACGGTATTATCCATTAATTTCTTTCTAAAGTAACTTCCCATTGAAAGGACAATACTGCCGCTACCTATATAAGGAATCTTGCCTTTTGACCCAGCTTCTTCCTGTCTGCGAATGATTCAAATGCCGGACAATCCCGATGAAATCGGGATGGCCTGCCGTCCATTGAGGCTATAAAATAGAAAATAGGGACGGGCTGAATGGAGCGCCCGTCCCTCGGATTGGAGGTAATGCTGAATTGATATTATTCTGGAATGAAATCCTCCAACACCAGGCTGCCGAATTGGTCGCCCTGATTTAAGGGCTGGGAGCAGGAAGTATGGAATTTCACCATTTGGAGAAGATGGTTCTGGGTATCGAGGATATGAACGAAAGTATCGCCTTTGAGCCGGGTTCTGCCGCCATTTAAGGCGCTGATGTCAAATGCTGCATCGAGCTCGACCATTCCGTCGAACCAGATAATTGCTCTCCGATTTTGGAAATTCTCCTTGTCGCAGGCGACAATCCTCACCATGGGAACGTATCCCGGATCGCCAAGGCAATCAGTTTTTTCTGGGTCCTGCGAATTATGCGAATATTCGCAGCTTTGGCCGGTGTAGCGCATAGTCAGGATTTTCGGCTTGGCGCCATTATCGCAGAATTCATTGTCATCTATTGAGCAAAGAGAGCCGCCTTCGAGGCTATAACCACTGATGACCTCAAAATTCCCGCGGATTAAGCCAGGGCCGATCGGCTTTTCGCAACTGGTATGGAAAATAGTTTTTAGATGGCCTCCTTCATAGATGCTGATTATGCCGCCCATAGTGCCGCCCTCTTTAGTGCCATTGAAAGTGAAGGTACCATTTGGAGCGACATTGCCATCGAATATCATCATTCTTGGTTTTACTTTCCGTCCCTGATACACTTTGATATGAGCATCATGTGAGCCATTATAGCGAAGCGTAAGCTGGGTAACACCGCCATCACATTCGCCGCAATCAACGCATTCGCCGGTAAAAATAGCGGCTGCGGCCGTGTCGGCGACTATCTGGTGAGTGGTCATTTTCTCCAACGAAGCGATATTGATGAAATTGAAATAATTATTGCAAGCCGCAGATTGATTGCAGATTTGCATAGTATAGGTAATAGTATCGCTGGCGGTCAGATACCATGGACCTGGATCGCTGGTGGAAAATGTGAAACCATCCGGATAGAATACAGCGTCGGTGAGCTGGGCTTCGCCGTCTATTTCATTCAAGGTCTGAGTATCTGGCAGAGTGAAGGGCACCGGTAGGGTGGCGATGATGGAGACATCGTTACGGGCATAGGCAGTGTTTTTGTATTCAGCGCCTATTTGGGGCTGAAAAATGACTTCATAAGGATAGCAGAAAGATTCTCCGGGTTGCAGGATGGGTTTGGCGCTGATATCGATGGAGTCGGCGACCAATTCATGCCAGATGTCGCCGCCGCTACGATAGCGGACCACGTCCTGAAGGCCAAAATTGGTGGTCGGCAGATCAGTGTTGTTATGCACACAGATTTCGCCACGAACTCCATATACTACGGCGTCGGATTCGAGAATTTTGTCGGCCGTAAGCGTGTAAGTTGCCTGGGCGCATTCCCCTTCTTTGATAACCATACTATCAGGAGTTACGGATTTCCCGCCGCACCATTGGTAATGAATTTGCCTTTCATAGAAGCCCGAGGCGGTTTTGTCGGCGGTGAATGTTCCCCTGGCGAGCGCGTTGGATTGCTCCTTCTGGATCGATTCCATCGG
>PFXJ01000039.1:0-172 GCA_002791595.1 candidate division Zixibacteria bacterium CG_4_9_14_3_um_filter_46_8 | reverse complement strand
CCGCTCAAAAAGGCGACCGCGAAAACCAGCGCCAGCACGACGAATGTCGTTAGCTTTTTCATCATCATTATTGATCCTTTCATGGTTTGAGTTATTTGTCGCAAAAAGGCAATCATGCCAAGTTGGCTACCCTGCTTTTGTTAATAATTTTCTGGCATTACCCAATTTAACG
>PFXJ01000073.1:13792-15222 GCA_002791595.1 candidate division Zixibacteria bacterium CG_4_9_14_3_um_filter_46_8 | reverse complement strand
CGACCGGTGAGGCCATTGAAGTGCCGTCAAGGTTGGCATAACTGTTTGTGCCCCAAGTGCTGTAAATGGTGACTCCGGGTGAGGATACATCAATCCAGTCGCCATAATTCGTGAAACTGGCGCGAATATCATTTTGTTGAGTGGCGGCTACTGCCAGGCAATTTTCATAACCGGAGGGATAGTGCCTGGTGGAGACATTATCGTTGCCAGCCGCCGCTATGACCAGGCATCCGGCGTTAAAGGCGTTAGTGATGATGGTTTGACCATAACTGCCGCCGCTGTAGCTTCCCCAACTGCAATTCACAAAGTGGGCGCCCTGGTCAACACAATAGACAATTGCTTGATAGCCCTGATAGATATATCCTCCGCCTCCGGCCCTGGCCGCAATAATTCGCGCTGAGAAGCCGACACCAGCGCCGCCGATGCCATTGTCTGTCGCTTCGGAAGCGTCTCCGGCGACATGAGTGCCATGTTCCGGGGTTTCTTCTGCGGGATCGGGATCACTTCGGTAGAGGTCATAACCGACGACATCATCATTATACCCATTGCCGTCATCATCATAATAATTCAGATCCCCGCCCTGACCCTCATCGAAGTTATCGAACACGCCATTGCCGTTAATATCCTCCGCAGTATTGATCCACATATTAGGTTCCAAATCCGGGTGGACATAATCGACGCCGGTGTCGCTGATGCCGATGATGACTGCCTTGGTGGTGTCGCCGCGAATTACGTCCCAAGCTTCGTAGGCATTGATTGTTGCCAGAAACCATTGCTGAGCTTTGAGCGGATCATTTGGATTGTATGATGTTACCGGGATATCATAGAGTTCGGCATATTCAAGGTTTTGGTTCCCGGAGAAGGCATTGACTATTTCTCTGATGTCTTTGCGCTCATCGGAAGTGAAGATGTACATCCTCTCCACTACTTCCTTTAGGTCTTTGGCGTTCCTGACCTTGCCCTTATACCAGGGCTCAATTTTGATAATGCCATTTTGCAGGCAGAGATTATCCAGGGAGGGAATTCCGGTAGTATAATCGGTGGAAGATAGATCCCCGATATTTAGTTTCGGGCAACTTTTGGTTATCCCGACTACCATCTGGTTCGAGAGGAACAGATATCCTTCGGGACTCCTGATGATCTCAGCAGAGGATATAGATGCTGAGAATACCAAGCTGACAACGAACAGGGCCATTATGCCCTTGCTGAGTGAATGACTCATTACATCTCCTTTTCGATAAACGATTAGATTATTCTGCAGGTTAGACTTAAATAAAACAATTTATACAATAGAAGTGTTTCCAAAAATCTGACCAAAATCACGCTTCTGCTCTCCGGCCACTAAAAGAAGTGCCTGGCACCAGTCTTTTTCGCCGAATGCGATCAAACCATTTCCCATGTCGAAAAATATGAATTCAAGGCCTGGCAAG
>PFXJ01000073.1:4924-13710 GCA_002791595.1 candidate division Zixibacteria bacterium CG_4_9_14_3_um_filter_46_8 | reverse complement strand
AGGATAAATTGTCAACGCAAATAATAACCGTTGTCCCTTAGGCATTTCGGAAAATTATCTTTGCCATTGGCAATTAAAACTATATATTTGCAATATGTTTATTACCAAGCGGCAGTTTGATTTACCCAAATGGCATGACCATTGATAAGCATTTCGGGGCTTACATTTAATCACTTGGCAAATAGTTTCATTATTTTTGGAGAATTTATGGCTACAAGGAAAATCGTGATAATGGGCGCCGCCGGGCGTGATTTCCATAATTTTAATATCAAATACCGTGACAATAACGACTATCAGGTAGTTGCTTTTACCGCGACTCAAATACCCGACATTGAGGGGCGCAAATATCCGGCAAAGCTTGCGGGAAAGCTTTATCCCAAGGGAATCCCGATTAGGGCTGAAGATGATATTATTGATTTGATTCAAAAGTATGATGTTGACGAGATTATCTTTTCATACTCCGACATCTCTTACAATTACGTAATGTCACGAGCTTCGATCGTCAATGCCGCCGGAGCCGATTTCACGCTCCTTTCCGCCACCGACACGATGCTCAAATCGAATAAGCCGGTTGTGGCGATCTGTGCGGCACGGACCGGCAGCGGCAAGTCCCAAACTACCCGCCGCGTTTGCGAAATCCTTCGGGATATGAAACTCAAGGTTGTGGCAGTCCGTCATCCCATGCCGTATGGTGATATTGTCAAACAGACCTGCCAGAGGTATGCCAAAATAACAGATTTGAAAGCTAATGATTGCACCATCGAGGAGATGGAAGAGTATGAGCCGCACATTAATCGCGGACAAGTGATTTATGCCGGAGTTGATTATGGAATGATATTGGCGAAAGCTGAAAAAGAAGCCGACATAATAGTCTGGGATGGGGGCAATAACGATACGCCATTTTTCAGACCGGATGTTTATATTACTGTGGCTGATCCCCATCGCGCCGGCCATGAGTTGCTCTATTATCCGGGCGGGATCAATATGCTTCTGGCGGATGTAATAGTTATCAACAAAATCGATACGGCTCACCCCGAGGATATAAACCTAGTGCGCGATAACGCCAGGATTGTGAATCCTAAGGCGATTGTGGTGGAAGCTGCTTCGCCGATTACGGTGGACAAGCCCGAGCTTATCACCGGAAAAGATGTTCTGGTGATTGAGGATGGTCCTACTCTTACTCATGGCGAGATGGAATATGGCGCCGGAGTGGTGGCCGCAGGCAAATATGGGGCATCCAATTTGGTGGATCCCAGACCATTCACTGTCGGTAGCATCAAAACAACCTTTACAAAATACCCCGACATAGGCACTCTCCTGCCGGCGATGGGTTATGGCGATAAACAGATGAAGGATTTGGAAGCGACTATCAATAAAACCAAATGCGACTCCGTAATAATCGCAACTCCCATAGACTTGCGGAGGATTATCAACATAAAGAAACCAACTGTTAGGGTTGGATATGAGTTGCAGGAAATTGGCCATCCGAATCTGGAGGATATTCTCAACCGCAAATTCGGCAAGAAGGCAATGAAGTAAAATCTGCCTCAAGACACTTTCGTTGGATCGGTGCGGGCGAAGAATTATGTGGAACTAAGTAGTTAATCCAGAACTGTTATGGGTTTTGAATTCGCATTAAAGACAGCCGTAGTGGCTTTGGGGGGGAATGCCATTACTCGCAAAGGCGAGGCGGATGACATACACCGTCAATTCGCCAATACGCGCAAGTCATTGGATCCGATAGTAGAGCTTATCCGCGAGGGATATAATCTGGCAATTTCTCATGGTAATGGCCCGCAGGTTGGCAATGCTTTGCTTCGGGTCGAGCTGGCCAAAGACATAACCCCATTTGTGCCGCTAGGGGTTCTGGTTGCGGACACCCAGGGTTCAATGGGTTATATGATCGCCCAGAGCTTGGAAAATCGGTTGAAAAGGGAGGGGATTCACCAGAAGGTTTGCACTGTAATCACCCAGGTGATTGTTGACCGCGATGATCCGTCAATAAAAAATCCCACGAAATTTATAGGCCAATTCTATTCGGAAGAAGAAGCCCGAAAATTAGCATCTCAATTGAATTGGGTTGTCAAGGATGACGCCGGTCGTGGATGGCGCCGTGTTGTCCCCTCTCCGAAACCCCTCGATATAGTTGAAGGAGTAATTATCCGCAATCTTGTAAGGGGCGGAGTGATCGTCATCGCCGCCGGAGGGGGAGGCATTCCGGTTTATGTCGAAAATGACGGAACTTATGAAGGGGTCGATGCTGTAGTTGACAAGGATTATGCCTCAGCCGTTTTGGGCAATGCCATTGGGGCGGAATTACTCATTATTGTCACCAACATCGACAAGGTCTATCTGAATTTTGGCTCACCGGACCAGAAGCCATTGGATCGGATAGCTGTCGGCGAAATGGAAAAACTCCTTCATCAAGGGCATTTCCCGTATGGTTCAATGGGTCCTAAGGTGAGTGCGGCTATCAAATTCATAAAGGGCGGAGGAAAGAAAGTAGTCATTACTTCAATCGAGAACGCCTATAGCGCTGTTGCTGGCTCAACAGGCACAATAATTTTTGCTTAGCGATCGGTTCATTGAAAAAGCTGAAATGGTAGTCAGGTTAGTTATTAGTGAAAAAGCCCTCGTCAAATTTTGATCCAGGCCTGCCTGAAGGATTAATAGAAAAAATAAATAGTAGGGGCAGAATATACGAAGTCGGCGGAACTGTCCGGGATAAATTCATCCATTCCGAGATGATCAATAAAGATAAGGACTTCTTAGTAACTGGGATTCCCTATAATGACCTTTCGGATATCCTTAAACCCTATGGACGGGTTGACCTGGTCGGCAAGTCATTTGGGGTTATCAAATTTACCCCTCGAAGAAAAGTAATTACATTTGATATAGCCCTGCCCCGCAAAGAAATTTCCACCGGAAAAGGGCACCGCGATTTCGAAATTGATTTTGACCACAACCTATCGGTGGAAGTTGACCTTCATCGAAGGGATTTTACAATCAATGCCATAGCTGTGGACCTAAGCACTATGGACATTATCGACCCATTGGGAGGCAAAGCCGATATTGAGTCCAGGATAATCAGGATGACATCAGAAAATTCATTTGAAGATGACCCTTTGAGAATGCTGCGGGCAGTTCAATTTGCGGCAAGATTTGAATTCGAAATTGAACCCCGAACGCTGGATTCAATGAAACATAATGCGGGGCTTCTGGGAACGATTTCCCAGGAGAGGATTCAGGAGGAATTGAATAAGCTATTGGAACTTGCCAATGCGCCATCAATAGGTTTTCGGCTGATGCGGGATACAGGCTTGCTAAATGAATTCTTTCCCGAACTACAAGCCACAGTTGGAGTTGACCAACCGGGGCCCTATCATAAATTCGATGTATTTGAGCATATTATGGCCACAATCGATAATGCTCCCAAGAAACTGCAAACCCGTTTTGCGGCGCTTTTCCACGACATCTGCAAACCCCAAACCAGAGAATTAGTTGAAGACGGCGCCACATTCTATGGCCACGATAGAAAAGGGGCGGGAGTGGCCAGATCGGTCCTGAAACGTTTGAGATATCCCAATGATGTGATTGAAGATACACGAATTCTGGTTCATCGCCATATGTATACTGACCGAGTCACAGATAAGGGTTTGCGCCGCCTTATTCGCAATGTTGGCCAGGAAAGGATATTTGACCTTTTGGACCTGCGGCGTGCCGACATCGTGGCGCAGGGACGCGGGCTAAATCCTCATCAGGTGGATCGCTTTGAGAAAAGAATACGGGAGGAATTGGAACGCAAACCGCCTTTCTCCATAAAGGACTTGGCTGTAAATGGTTATGACATAATGAGCAATTTCGAAATTCAGGAGGGTCCCTTGGTCGGTAAAATATTAAATTTTCTATTGGAAGCGGTCTTGGATGAACCTGATGATAATAAACACGATTTATTGTTGGGGAAAGCCAAAGATTTCCTTGAAAGCCAGAGTTAATTTGCTTATAATATAGGAAATTATTTATTCAAGAATGTGCTAATTTTCACAAGAGGTTATAAATGAAAATCCACGAATATCAGGCGAAAGAAATCTTTAGGAAATTCGGAATGCCTATTCCCGATGGCGAAATAGCCACCAGCGATAATGAAGTTGGCAAAATCGCCGCCCGTATCGGCAAACCAGTGATGGTAAAGGCCCAAGTTCACGTGGGAGGACGGGGCAAAGCCGGCGGTATAAAATATGCCAAAGACGCCCATCAGGCATGGGAACTTTCCCAGCAGATCTTGGGAATGAATATCAAGGGATGTATCGTCAGGAAAGTGCTGATAACTGAAGCGGTTGAAATCGCCAGTGAAGCGTACATTGGAATGATAATTGATAGAGCCGCCAAAATGCCGGTGATGATGGTTTCCCCTGCCGGTGGAATTGACATAGAGGAAGTGGCCGCAACCACTCCGGAAAAGATTATGAAGCTTCATGTCAATCCAATGCTTGGACTGCAGAATTATCAGGCAATGAACCTGGCCCGCTTTATTTACGGCGATATCAAGACCGCCCGTAAGGCGGCGCAGGTCATTATGCAGCTTTACCGCGCCTTTATGCATATAGACGCCTCTCTCGCAGAAGTCAATCCACTGATTACGACACCTCAAGGCGAGGTTATAGCAATCGATGCTAAAATTAATATAGATGATAATGGCTTGTTCCGCCGTCCGGAAATTGAAGCCATGCGCGACTTAAACGAAGAAGACCCCAGCGAAACCCAAGCCAAAGATGCCGGGCTTTCATTTGTAAAATTGGATGGCTCAATAGGGTGCATCGTCAACGGTGCGGGGCTGGCGATGGCGACAATGGACACAGTCAAGCACTTTGGCGCCGAACCGGCAAACTTCCTGGACATTGGCGGTTCATCGAACCCTGAGAAAGTCATAAATGCTATGAAGATTATCCTCAAGGATTCGAATGTGAAGGCAATTCTTTTTAACATTTTTGGCGGGATAACCCGTTGTGATGATGTGGCTAATGGAATCGTAACGGCAGTAAAGGAGCTAAAGCCGCCGGTGCCGATAGTGGTTCGCCTAACCGGAACTAATGAGGATATGGGGCGGAGGATTTTGGAAGAGGTTAATCTGGTGGCGACATCATCGATGGAGGATGTGGTCAAGAAGGCGATAGAGCTGGCGGCGTAGAAGTGTAGTGTCTCAAACGGCAACCGAGGGAAAACTTCATTAGCAAACCCCGCCTCATAGGTAGCCGAGGGTTTGTCCCTCGGATGTCATGCGATCGGCCGAAGGAAGGACAATCCTTCGGCTACCTTGCAGGGAATGACCGATATTCAAAATGCAAGGTTTGGCCCAATTTAGAAGCTGTTTTTGGACTCCATCTGGTCATTAGGAAATTGAATAAAAGGTCTAAAGAGTTTATATAAGGAAATCACATGGCAATATATCTTACTAAGAAAAACAAAGTAATCGTCCAGGGTATCACTGGCAGGGATGGGGCCTTCCATACCCAGCAGATGATCGAATACGGCACCAACATAGTTGGCGGCGTTACTCCTGGTAAGGGCGGCGAAATAATGCATGGCGTGCCTGTATTTGAGAGCGTGGAAAATGCGGTGAAAGCCACAAATGCGGACACATCGGTGATTTTTGTCCCTCCGCAATACGCGGTGGATGCCATTTACGAGGCGGTCGATGCCGGCATCAAACTGGTGGTGTGTATTACCGAAGGCGTTCCGGTTATTGACATGCTGAAAGTTTATCATTATGTTAGGACAAAAGGCGCCCGTTTGATAGGGCCCAATTGTCCGGGCATCATCTCCCCGGGGCTGTCGAAAGTGGGGATAATGCCGGGGCAAATCCATAAGAAAGGGAAAGTCGGCGTGGTCAGCCGCTCCGGCACCTTGACTTATGAAGTGGTCCATGCCCTGACCAATAAGGGAATCGGCCAATCTACTGTTATCGGTATCGGCGGCGACCCGATAATCGGCACCAATT
This sequence comes from candidate division Zixibacteria bacterium CG_4_9_14_3_um_filter_46_8, assembly GCA_002791595.1. Classification (GTDB taxonomy): domain Bacteria; phylum Zixibacteria; class MSB-5A5; order UM-FILTER-46-8; family UM-FILTER-46-8; genus UM-FILTER-46-8. Next base: position 7,712 of record PFXJ01000073.1, on the reverse strand, counting down.
TCATCGATACGCTTCAAGCGTATAATGAAGATAAGGATACCGAGGCCATCGTTCTGATAGGTGAAATCGGCGGCACCGATGAGGAAGAGGCGGCGAGGTTCATTAAGAAGTTTGTACGGAAACCCGTAGTGGCATTTATTGCGGGAAGGACTGCGCCTCCCGGAAAGCGAATGGGTCACGCCGGGGCCATTATCTCCGGCGGGACCGGAACAGCCGCTGAAAAAGTCAAAGCGCTGAATGCGGTTGGGATTCCAGTGGCGGATCTGCCGTCGCAGGTGGCGGACTTGATTGCGGAGAAATTGAAATCATCCGGCAAAAGACAAATGAAAATTTCAAAAAAGCCGACAACTAAAAAAGCGGCGGTGAGTAAGTCCGTTGCTAAGAAGAAATCCGCCAAGAAGGCGGCGAAAAAGTGAGGAGGGCGAAATACAAATAAACCCCAGGAGCAGCAATGGCTGAAGAAAAAATTGATACTGCGGATTCTGTGGAAGGCGCTGAAAAGAAATCCGCGGAGAAAAAAAAGAGAACAAATCCCACTCCGATTAATATATACCGGAGATGGTGTAAAGGATGCAGTATCTGCATTGTATTATGCCCGCAAAATGTATTCGAGGCTGATCCAGATGGTTATCCGGTGGTAGCACATCCATTTGATTGCAATCAATGCGGAATTTGCTGGCTACACTGCCCGGATTTTGCGATTACATCCACTGAAAAATGAAGCTGCCCGTAAGGCAGGAGAAAGATAAATGTCAAAGAATAATATACGATTGATGCAGGGAAATGAAGCCTGTGCATCGGGTGCGCTGGCGGCGGGAGTTAGCTTTTTTGGAGGTTATCCGATAACGCCATCGACCGAGATAGCGGAATTGCTGGCGCGGGAGTTGCCCAAAAATGGAGGCCATTTCATTCAAATGGAGGATGAGATAGCTTCAATTGCGGCGGTCATTGGCGCTTCGGTGGCCGGCGCCAAATCGATGACCGCCACCTCCGGTCCCGGTTTTTCCCTGATGCAGGAAAACCTCGGCTACGCCTATATGACCGAAGTCCCTTGCGTGGTGGTTAATGTTCAGCGCGGCGGCCCGTCAACCGGATTGCCAACGAAAGTTTCCCAATCCGATACTATGCAAGCAAAATGGGGAACGCATGGCGATTATTTCCCGATTGTCCTGTCGGCATCCAGTGTCCAGGAATGTTTTGATATGTCGGTCCGTGCTTTTAATCTCTCCGAGAAATACCACTCGCCGGTGATACTTTTATTGGATGAAGTGCTGGGGCATATGCGTGAAAAAATTAGAATTCCGGAAAAAGATGAAGTGCAACTGATTGAGCGGTGTAAGCCGACGGTTCCCCCGGAATGGTTCCAGCCGTTTGAGCTAACCCCTACTCATATTTCACCTATGGCTGGATATGGAAACGGTTATCGTTTCCATTATACCGGATTAACCCATGACCCTTTTGGCTTCCCCACCGGCAAGCCATCCGAGATAAGGGAAAAGCTCGATAAATTGATGTTAAAGATAACCCAAAACGTTGATGATATCTGCACCCACAAGGAAGAATTTCTTGAAGACTCGCATATCGTGGTTATCGCTTATGGCATTACGGCGCGGGTCGCCCAACAGGCGGTGAGGATCGCGCGCCATAGACGTTTCAAAGTTGGCCTATTCCAGCCCGAAACGATCTGGCCATTCCCGGAGAAAGCGCTTAAGAGAGCCTTGGAGCACGCAGACCTAGCGATTGTTGCCGAGCTAAATCAGGGCCAGTTGATTCACGAAGTTTCCCGCATTGCGCGGTCGAAGGTGAAAGTCCAAGGGGTATTCAGGTATGACGGGGAGATAATGACTCCTACCGAGATAGTCAATAAGATCAGAGAGGCAAATTAAATGGCAGTTCCATCGACCATTATATATCAATATCTGCGCAGCAAAAAGAAATTCCCCCACGTATGGTGTCCGGGTTGCGGCATCGGCATCACTATGGGCGCGTTGCTCCGGGCCCTGGCCGATCTGGAAGTGGACAAGAACGATGTCGCTATGGTAGCAGGAATCGGCTGTACCGGCCGTATGTCTGTTTATTGCGATTTTCATACTTTACATACCACCCATGGCCGGGCGCTGGCGTTCGCCACTGGTGTAAAACTCGCCAAGCCGAATATGAGAGTGATCGCGGTCAGCGGCGATGGTGATGCGCTTGCTATTGGGGGTAATCATTTTATTCATGCGGCGCGCCGTAATATCGATATCACCTTGATTTTGGTGAACAATAAAACCTATGGTATGACCGGAGGACAATACTCGCCGACAACGCCATCAGGCAAGTTTGGCTCCACTGCACCCTACGGCAATGTGGAGTATCCTTTCGATGTCTTCGAATTGGCGAAAGGCGCCGGCGCAAACTATTTCGCCCGGGGGACAGTCTATCATGCCACCCTGCTTCAGGTCCTGATGAAAAAGGCTCTGGAGAAAAAAGGATTCTCGGTGGTGGAAGTCATCTCCAATTGCCATACTCTCTATGGACGATTGAATCGGGAGGGTTCGGCGGTGAAAATGATTGAATGGATGAATGAGAATGCGGTCAATGTCAAGGTGGCCAGCAAGAAAACTCCTGAGGAATTGGAAGGCAAATTTCTCATTGGCGAGATGTTGAATATTGATCGCCCGGAATATTGTGAACGCTATGAACAGTTGATTGAGCGGCTGGGGGGAAAGTCGAAAGCCCAAAATGAGGCGAGATCCCCTCAACATGAAGCAGTGGAGCAGTAACTTTGATATGAAAAAGATGCAAA
>PFXJ01000073.1:0-4892 GCA_002791595.1 candidate division Zixibacteria bacterium CG_4_9_14_3_um_filter_46_8 | reverse complement strand
CTTTCCGGATCGGGAGGGCAGGGTTTGATTTTTGCCGGCATATTGCTGGCGCAAGCGGCCGGGATTTATGAAGGTAGGAATGTCGTTCAAACTCAATCTTACGGACCAGAGGCCAGAGGAGGGGCGTCACGCTCCGATGTCGTGATAGCGGATAGCACCATTTATTACCCCAAGACCGTCAAACTTGACATCCTGCTGGCATTGACCCAGGAAGCGTGCGACTCGTATTACTCGGCGCTGAAAGATGAAGGGATTTTGATTGTGGATTCATCTTATGTCCGTCAAGTTCCCACAACCAAGGCATATTGCCTGCCATTCACACAGGCCGCTCGGGAAGTTGTCGGCACGCCGGTGGTCACAAATGTGGTTTCGCTGGGGGCATTGGTCGCCATTACAGGAATAGTCGATATCGAAAACCTCGAAAAAGTGGTAGTGGCGCGGGCACCTAAGGGCACTGAGGAAAAGAACAAGAAGGCGCTTCACGAAGGGTATCGAATGGCTTTGGAATTGGTCAAGCAACGCGAAGCCGAATCGGTAGAATCGATTTAGTTTCGTAGGTCAAGCCCACTTGGGGCTTGACTAATCTTGGTAGAATGAACTCCGCCAGGTCAAACCCTTGGAGCCTGACATTCATTCTGATTTATGCTGGCATAGAGTGAAATTGCAATGACAGGCAAAGAATTTTTGAATTCCCTTCAAGTCGTTTGGAGATGAGTCCTACAATATTCAGAAAGAAAGGATATAGGTTTTATTTTCTCTCTAATGAAGAGAAGCGGATCCATATTCATGTTTCATGCGAGCATGGAGAGGCAAAATTTTGGATAGAGCCCATAGTCTCGCTTGCTATTAGTCACGAGTTGCCTTCCAAAATGCTAAATGAAATTCAGAAGATTATTGAGGAACATATAAATGAAATCAACAAGGCGTGGCAAACGCATTTCGGTAAGCGTTGAGAATATAACTCCTTTGGGTATTTGGCTTCTCGTGAAAAATAGGGAATATTTCTTGAGCTATCGGGAATATCCCTATTTTAGGAACCAGACTTTGGTCTCCATACAAAAAGTCCAACTGCTCCATGGCTATCATTTATACTGGCCGGAATTGGATGTTGATTTGGAAATTGATAATCTCGAAAATCCCGAAAGATATCCTCTCAAGTCAAAAGTAAAACCAGATAAAGTGAATCATTCAAAAGAAAATGCCAATGCTCGGCGCTGAGTATGCTTAATCTGTTTGCCAGTGTGCAGAATGTCAAGCCTACTTAGGGCTTGACATTCCTCTGGTATAGGTTTTGTAGTTTCGTAGGTCAAGCCTACTTGGGGCTTGACATTCCTCTTGACAAAAGAAAAGTAGGTTGGAACCCTTGTGGTTCCGACTATAAAGAGAAAAAGAAAAGTCTGCACCACAGGGGTTCAGACCTACTATGACTGGTGGTCCGATGAAGGATTTGCGCGCAGTTGGAGCAATCGCAATGTTCGGTGTGATTCTTTTTATATTATCGTTGATATTCATGATAACGACAGCCGAGGCCGGGGGCGAGATTAGCCTATTTGCGGTTATAGCTCCGGACTCCACCCTTGATTGGCATTCATGGACCCCATCAGGAGCAGGTGACCTGAACAATGATGGCTATGATGATTTTGTCATAGGGTTGCCATTTGGCTACCAAGTCGGGCAATTCTGGCCGGGGATGCTTCGGATATATTTGGGAGGAGCCGAGTTCGATACTCTGCCGGATGTTGAGGTTTATCATGTTAGAGATGATTGTCCTTTGGGAATTGGGAGCACAATCGAGGCGGTTGGTGACATAAACGGTGATGGGTTCGATGATCTGGTATTGGGGGCTGAGACGGAATGCTTTCTTTGGACCGGGGATGCCTATGTATATTTGGGCGGGGCGGTGCTGGATACTTTTCCCCAGATTTCAATAATCCCTTATATACCCGTTGGCTCTTATTTTGGCCATTCCATGGCATCATTGAGGGACATAAATGGCGACAGTTATATGGACTTCATAATCGGTGCTCCCGAGTTCTATCCTATGTCCGATGAAAAGGGTTCGGTGTTTATCTTTTATGGAGGTGATCCATTTGACCCTGAGGAACAACTCTTCGTGGAAGGGGACAGTCTTGAGAACTGTGGCACTCACATATCCGCGGGCGATTTTGACGGGGATGGTATTAGGGATATATTGATCTCTTTCCCTGAGGAAGAGGCCCAGGAGAACCCAGATACCGGATTCGTACGGCTGTATCCCGGGCATGATTTAAATCCCGAGCGCTACGTTCAGTTCAATAACGTTGATAGTATAACGGAAATCCGCGGTTGCCTTTTTTTGGGAGACATAAATGACGATGGGTATGATGACATAGGCATACACCGGCAGTTTAATGGTGAAACCATTGAGGAGACCTGGATTGATATCTATTTCGGTTCTGCGGTTATGGATACTACGGTAGATATGATTTATCAGCCACTGGATCCTAACCAAAATCTGATTCCTGCCGGCGACCTTGATGGGGACGGTGTCGATGACCTTCTTTATGTTAGATGCGCGGATGATAGCGTGAATGATGTGATAGAGATTTTCGCGGGCGGCGCCGGGTTTGATTTGGAACCGGACTATATCGACACAACCTGGCTTCCCCATCATTATGTGTTCTGGGTGGATGCTGGGCCAGCCGGGGATTTGAATAATGATGGCATTACCGAGTTTTTTGTCAATACGGACAGCGTAATTTGCATATATAATTTAGAAATGAACGGTGTCGATGATGGAAGTCAGGCAAAGACGCCAGGTAATCTTGGCATTCGCAGTATTACCCCCAATCCCGCGAACTCATCAGTCAGCATAAAGTTTGACGTCGCTGAGATGGGCGTGGCCAAAATAGAAGTTTATGACCTTTTGGGCCGAAGGCTCTACAGCACGGAATATGTTGTCCGGTCGCCGGGGCAACACTCTGCTAACTTTAATCTCTCCGATTTTCCCAGCGGGATATACTTCGTGAGACTTAATCTCAACGAGCTCTCCGACACCCGCAAAATGGCGGTGCTGAAATGAGTTTTCTATAGAGAAGTGAATGTCAAGCCCCGAGTAGGCTTAACCTACAAGGCTTGGTATAGATTGATGGCGACCCAACACCACGACAAAATCCGCTTGACTTGATCGCTGATTTATCATAATATTTTCATTACTTGCATTGACAATTGCAGAAAAGGGTTGATGTGAGAGAATATAGAATGCGGCACAAGAAGACGCGGCAGGTTCTTATGCAGAAAGAGACAGACTATGTTTGCCGTCTTATGCAGGCTGTATAATCATTGTTAGGCCACGTATGATTTCTTTGCCGTGTGCTGAGCGTAGAGTGGGCATGGATAAGGTTTCATATAACCAAATTATTATTTATCACGATGAAACAAAGGATGCACCTGGGCGGAATTTTAAGGGTCACGTCTTGTTCTTTGTGCCAGTTAAACTAGCAGTTGAAAGTTTCACGCCAATGTTTGGCTCATCATGTAATAAGTATTCACCCCAACAAATGCTCTTTGGGAAGATAGCAGAGTGCCGTCGCGAGTTTGATTGTGATGGCAAGTTACACTTTGCCGAGATCAGCGGCAAAACGTGGAAGAAGTATGACGAAGCATATCGAAAGCTGCTCGAGGTGGCGGCAGATGCACTTCGGCATAAATCCCAGAGCTATTTCCCCTACCCCTTGAACTGCAAGGTAGCAGCGATCTTCTATCCTAAAGGCGCTGATTGGAACATCTATGGCGGTGATTCGCGCAAGGAACGGATACTCAGACACGACGAGACGCTTCTACGAATTCTGCTTAAAGGTGCATCACATTACCTGTATGATGACAACAACCAAGTTGAAGTAATTAGCATAATCTCTGACGGAAAATCTGCACACAGATCCCTAGATGAAGTTAGGATACTCTGGAGATTAACTCATGACGATTCTTATGGAAGAACACCCCTGCGCGACTATGTTTCCCTCTCTCCTGATACTTCTATTATACATTTGCCATCAGATCACAAACAATATCAGGCTAGCACTGATGAATATATTTATGCAAACTTTCTCCAGGTTGCCGACTTATTATTGGGCTCTATCATGAGAGCAAGTTTCGTTGGTATAAACGTAAGAAAGACATTACCGCGTGTTGGGGATGAATGTGAAAAAAAAGACCGTATTGCTCAACCGATAATGGAAATGCTTGACAAAAAGAAGCGGGGTGCAGGTTTTAGACACAGCGGTCATTACAAATCTTTTACGATAACACAGGTCAATTTCTCCAAAGATGGAATAAATTTTCAAGAGGTTCAGGCAATGGAAATGCCCATCCAAGATTCGGATGCTTTGCAAATGCAATTCATAACCATTGGCGGCGTGGCCTAACCAGGTCTCGTAGGTGAAGCCTACTTGGGGCTTGACCTACAGGGCTGGGCAAGAAAGGGAAAATTGACGTGTGGGCATTCAGAGTACTTAAAGTTCTGCTCATGTTGGTCGGCTGGCTTGTCATCCCGGTTCAGCTTGTCACGACCTTTGTGCTGGGCATTCTGGTCTCCGTAACATTTGGTCTGCTCTTGTTCCCCATGAGCTTGATTTGGATCGTTTGTTTTCTGGGGCCACTTCTTGGTTTATCATGGGTTTGGGAGAAGGCGCCTTTCCTGAGAATCCCAATTGCTGTGGTTGGGATTCCCTTGGCTTTCGTCGGGAACATCTACGCCTGCCTGATGCCCTCCATGGGTGAACTTGACAGCCGGGTCAGCAAATTGCTTCTTTCTGAATCGTGGCCTTTTTCCCTCGATTGTTGGCGATTGATCAAGACCAGATTGTTTCCTGAAAGTCCGGGAGCAGAGAACTTCAGTCGGATACTGACAGAGG
>PFXJ01000070.1 GCA_002791595.1 candidate division Zixibacteria bacterium CG_4_9_14_3_um_filter_46_8 | reverse complement strand
TCTTTTCAGGATCCAATATTTTGAAAACCTGTTTTTTATACGTCTCCGCATTCCGCAGAACATCTTCCCTGGAAAGACGCTTGCGTGTCTCGGATTTGCCTGAAGGGTCCCCTATCATACCGGTGAAATCGCCTATCAAGAAGACTACTTGATGGCCCAAATCCTGCAATTGGCGGAGCTTGCGGATACTGACCGTATGCCCCAGGTGAATATCCGGCGCCGTTGGATCGAATCCTTGTTTGACAATCAATGGCTTGCCGGTCTCCAGGGAGCGGGTAAGTTTCTTCACTAGATCATCTTCCACAATGATTTCCACTGTGCCGCGTTTGATAATTTCTAATTGTTTCTTGAGATCATCCATTAACATAACAGCATTTAATTTGAAATTGAAAAATATAGCCTAAAATTATAGACATTCAAAACTTATTTGGCAATATAAATGTCATTTTCCGGATGTCAGGTGCAAATGCATCATACGACTCTGATTCTTGATCCCATTTGAGGAAACTAAAATATCCGATTATCAAGCATTGACAAAATAATAAATTTGATTATATTGCCGTCTGAATGTTCTTCATATTCTAATTTATTGGTAGTTATGGAATAGCCTTATCATCTGGCCATAAGGAGTAATTATGAAGGTAAGAACCATTGGCTTCGTTGCCCTATTTGCATTTCTTTTGGGGATTTGTTCCGCTTCTGGATATTCACCTGAGAACAATACCTTTTATTATGACAAGCTTTTTAGCAAAACCTTCGAATTGACACCCTCATCAGAGGAAATAGTAGTGGTTTTCAATCCGGGGGCAAAATTTGAGGAAGTTAAGAGCAGACATAATCTTGACGAAGCTCAAATTCTTGCTGAAAACAAGCTGATCGGCATCTATCGTTCTGCCAGTATGTTCACAATGAGCTACACTATCGATTTATTGAATAGGGATCAGATGGTTAAAAAGGCGGCTCCAGCATTTATTGATCAGGAAGGTTTTACTAAGTATTGTATCCCGACTGAATTGACCGTTCGTTTTAATGATGGCGTATCGGACTTACGCATGCAGGAAATCATATCTGCCATCGGCTCAGAGGTGATTCGAAAACAATGGACGCCGGGCTATTTCACTATTAGCGCGCCTGAAGGCAAGAGCTACTTTGGAGCTATCCGTGAGCTTTGCACATACGATGAAGTAAAATTTGCAGAGCCCTCAATAATATCGTATAACGATGCTTGTTTCACGCCCAATGATACCTACTTCAATCAACAATGGGCTTTGAAAAACACTGGCCAGAGTTGCACCGGTTGCCTTCCATATTTCTCCCATGATATTGATGCGGAAGTAGGCTGGGATACCGGCCGCGGCGCGCCGGGCGTGGTAATTTCCGTAATTGATACCGGGATGGATCTTACCCACCCCGATCTGGCCGCAAATTTGCTCCCCCGTAATGGCGACGATTGGGATTTTGCAGATCCCTATGACGGTTCACCTGATGATGAAGGCGATCATGGCACCTGCTGTTGTGGGATAGCGGCGGCGGTTTCCAACAACAATCTTGGAGTTGCCGGAGTAGCGCATTTTTGCAGGATAATGCCGCTAAGGATTGACTTGTCCTCTGGGTATAATCAAAATCGCGCGGACGCCATCAATTACGCTACCAGTCGCCGTCCGGATTTCGATGGATTAATTCTCTCGAATTCCTGGCATATGTCATCAGGTGATTTTACGGCCGTGCACGATGCCATCGTTAATGCTTATAATAACAATGTTCTGCCTGTGTTTTCGGCAGGCAATACGAATGGCGCTGTTAATTATCCCGCCGCATATCCTGAAGCTATGGCGGTTGCCGCCACTTCTCCCTGTGATGAGCGCAAGAGCCTCTCGAGTTGTGATGGCGAAAGCTGGTGGGGCTCCAGTTACGGACCTGAATTAGATTGCGCCGCCCCGGGCGTAAAGATTTATACTACTGACCGCCAGGGCGGAGCAGGTTATAGTACCGGAGATTATTTTGACCAGTTTAGCGGATCTTCGGCCGCTTGTCCCTTTGTGGCGGGACTTGCAGGAGTTATCTGGTCGTTGAACCCCACGCTAACTAATGTTGAAGTCTGGGCGATTATCAATGAATCAGCGGATCAAGTCGGTGGCTATTACTATGATCCGATTACCGGTAAATCAAATGAATTGGGACATGGGCGCATCAATCTGGCAACTGCGGTATTAATAGCACAGGGTGGTCCCTGCTGTGATGTTAATATGATTCCGGATAGCAGCCCAATTGTCATTCCTCCTGGGAGTTCATTTGGCCTGACCGGAGTGATTTCCAATCCCAGCACCAATGCGATCATCACTGATGTTTGGGTGGGGGTGAAGTACCTTTCTAATTTCTTTCAGCTTTGGTATTTCCCGAATATCCCGCTTAATCCCGGCCAAACGATTTCCGCCCATCTGAACCAGAATGTGCCAGTTTATGCCCCTGCGGGAACATATAATTATATCGCCTATTGCGGAGACCACGACCTTGCCACAAAATGCGACTCAGTCTATTTCGATTTTACAGTTACTTCGGCTGTAATGCCAAATGGCGCCACAGATTGGACTCTCTCTGGTGCCTGGGAGTATGGTTTGGACAATGACGCGTCAAACAACCTACCATCAAGAAGCATTCTTTCCAACGCATATCCTAATCCATTCAATGCCAATGTGAATATCACTTTTGACCTCCCTTACCCAGCATTGTCTGAACTTAACATCTATAACATTTTGGGTCAAAAAGTGGAAACCCTGCTCAAGGCTACGATAGAAGCCGGACGGCACAATATTACTTGGGATGCCGCCGATTATTCCTCCGGTATCTATTATTACAAATTGACAATTGGGGAAGAAACAATAACGAAGCGGCTAGCCCTGCTAAAATAGTTTGCCCCCTCTCTCCATAAAGCTGAAAACGGGTTGAGACTTAAGCTCAACCCGTTTCAATTCCTACATCAAACAGCGCGATTATATCACATATCCGTAATCAACATTGCGAATACCCGCAACCGGGGCAGACTATACAGCCGGATTGGTGCTGCAATAGCGTTGCGCATTCCGGGCAAATTTCGGTCCCCAGGTCATAATCTGGCTTAAGATTCTCCCCGTTACCAAAACGACGATGGAGCACTTTGGCTATGGCATCCGGAATTGATTTTACCAGCCCGCCATTTTCGTACACCTGATTGGCGCCGCCTATGTTGCGCAACTGGTCAATAATATCGTTAACGCTCACTCCGGATCGCAGAGCCAAGGAAACCAAACGGCCAATTGCTTCTGTATCGGCCATCGTGGAGTGACCGGATTTGCCAATCTGAGCGAATACTTCGAAAGGTTTGCCATCAAGAGTATTAATAGTTACATATAATCTTCCGAATCCGGTGTTGATTTTTTCGGTCATGCCATCAAGGATTTGTGGGCGGCGCTTCACTCGGCGCGCCCTAGCAGGCAAAGCATCCGCTTCATCCTTATTTTCAACTGAAAGGACCTGCCCCTTGCGGCATCCATCCCTATAAACAGTTACGCCTTTGCAGTTGAACCGATACGCCAGACGATAAGCCGCGGCGACATCGTCCTTGGTAGCTTGCTTGGGCAAATTGATGGTCTTCGAGACCGCATTATCAGTATATTTCTGGAATGTGGCTTGCATCCTGATATGCCATTCCGGGGCAATATCATGCGAGGTGACGAAAATTTTCTTGATATCTTCAGGGACATCATCGAAATCCTGAACTGAGCCTTTACTGATTAGTCTTTCGATAAATTCCTCGCTATAAAACCCGCGTTCCTTAGCTTTGGCTTCAAGAATGGGATTTAATTCAGTTAGCCGGGTGTTATCCATAACATTCCTAGTGTAAGCCAGAGCGAAAACTGGTTCGATTCCCGAAGAAACCCCAGCTATAATGCTGATGGTGCCCGTGGGGGCAATCGTGGTTACCGTTGAATTCCGCATTTTAACACGTGTCCCGCCCGGCTCATTGAAAACGGAATCATTCCACCATGGGAAAACCCCTCTTACTTCAGCCAGTTCGCAAGAGGCGGCGTGACCCTCATTTTGAATAAAGCTCATCACTCTTTCGGCAAGCTCCAATGCCCGTTCTGAGTTGTAGGGAACGCCGATTTTATAGAGCATATCGGCCCAACCCATCACACCCAATCCGATTTTGCGATTGGATTTGGTAGCCTCATCGATTTCTTTAAGAGGGTATCTATTAGCTTCAATTACGTTATCAAGGAAATGCACACAAGTGCGAACCGTCTTACGAATTAATTCCCAATCAATCTCATAGCGATAAAGCGAAGAGCGGTTGCCGGCATCAACCACCGCCTTAACCATCTTAGCCAGATTGATGGAGCCCAAATTGCAGCTTTCATAAGGCAGAAGCGGTTGTTCTCCGCAAGGATTGGTGCTTTCATAAAGGCCCTTGTTCCGAACCGGATTCCCATCATTCATCCGGTCCAGAAATATCACCCCCGGCTCACCGGTGGTCCAAGCTTGTTCCACAACAGCATCGAAAACTTCCCTGGCATTCAAGCGGACAGGCTTGCCATTCTTGAAATATTGGTCATTGGTAACCGGATCGATTAAGGAATATTCACGGTTTTCGACGACAGCCTTCATAAAATCATCAGTCACGCAAACGGAGATATTGAAATTGGTCAGTTCCCGCAGGTCCGCTTTGGCAGTGATGAATTCCATAACATCAGGATGATCTATTCGCAAAACACCCATATTGGCGCCGCGCCTAGTTCCCCCCTGCTTAACCGCCTCCGTAGCGGCGTTAATCACTTTCATAAAGCTGACGGGCCCTGAGGCGACACCGGATGTTGATGCCACTTGAGACCCTTTCGGCCGCAGACGCGAAAATGAGAATCCGGTGCCTCCCCCAGATTTATGAATCAATGCGGCCGCTTTGACAGCATCGAAGATCGACTCCATCGTATCTTCAATTGGAATGACAAAACAAGCCGAAAGCTGGCCCAGATGCCGCCCGGCATTCATCAAGGTCGGAGAATTCGGCATAAACTCCAATTTCGTCATCAACTCAAAGAATTGCTCGCCAATGCGAGCGACCTCGTCTTTTTCAACGCCAAATTTCTCATCGGGCGCCGCGATCGCTCCTGCCACTCTCCGAAACAATTGCTCGGGGTTTTCGACGACTTTCCCTTGCTCATCTTTTATTAGATAACGTCTTTCTAAAACGGTGATGGAATTCTGGCTAAGTTCCATTTCCATAAATTCTCCCTATTATTGGTGTATTCCCTCTCGACTCCATATTTGAACTCCGTTCCGATTAATTTCCTTATGTCGGTAAAACAAAATCATAGGTCTGGTTTCGCCATGATAATTCATCCTAATTCCTCCTCCGGCGCCAGTTGCGCAGATTCCCCCTGCGCATCGATTACAAAATCCGAAAAAACTATTGGCGCCTCCTTTTTCATAATATCCAGGATCTTCAAGCATATCCTTCTGATTTCCCAATGCGCTCTTGGGTTGCAACGTAAAGTAATTAAATGTCTTAATTCGCGGAAGTTGGCAGTGATTACGATTTCGGACTCGGTCCCTCCCGGCAGGATATACCGAGCATCTTCCGGAGGCACCCCTGCGGCCAAAAGCTGTTCATAGAGCCGGTAACATTGCTCCTGGGCTTTAATGAAAGCTTCGCGCCCGCTGAAACAAGACCCATTCATCTTCAAACTAACACCATCGATTGAATCTGGGATGATGCAATTATAATCTTTCGTCTTATGTCGGCCCGGTTTATCGGCATAACATACATATCTTTGGCTTTCCTGAGATGGGGAGACAAAACGATGCCTTACAAGTTCATGGGTAAAAACGCGGCTTCCCCCTTTGACCCGGAAAGTAGCGCTGGCATGCTCTAATACAGAATGATGCCCTTTGCTGATTACTTTTCTTATCAGCTCCCTGGTGGACTCCGGAGGATCAAAGCGATTGAAGCTAAGATAGCAAGTTCTGCAGGCCTTTTCTATAACCTCTTCTGCCTGCGGCGTAATCGCCATTAACTCCACTTCCATACAATTCCTTTCCTTCTGCGTGGCAGTAATTCTAAGGTAATATGCAAACACTGTCAAGATATTATGAATTAAATCTTCTTCGCCCCATACAAGATATTGAAGAATAAGAGATTATAAACACAACATACTGTAGTGCAAAAATTCACAATCTTCGATAAGTGATTGTTTATTAATAAATGTTCTCACAACTTTATGAATCGCTGAGAGTTAATGAATCTTCAGTTTTTGGGTGGTAGGATTCAATCATTGATTGAATAAAACAAAAAAACCAATTGGCGACAATCCATTATATATCAATGTACTACTTCGGTTAAATGAGAAAACATCGCCATGATATTTCAATGCGCTAGATCCTATAATGGACTCCAGTTATGACAAGGACCCCGTGATTCCAGGAACTTCCCAAAATAAATTTGACTTTCAATATGAGAAACAAGATATTGGTTGCCAGGCTTTTTGAAAGGATGGATATGAGCATTAAGTATTTATTTTTGGAAACTCGCCCTCAATTTCTGTTGCTCTCCCCAATTTTAGTTTTTCTGGGAATGGCGATGGCGATGTATCAGGGGAGTTTCAGTTGGGTCTATTTTCTTCTTTCAGTCATAGGATTGACATTATTGCACACCAGCGTCAACGTTCTTAATGATTATAGCGACCATAAAACTGGCATAGATTTCAAAACCAAGCGGACCCCGTTTTCCGGCGGCTCTGGATTCTTGACTATTGGAAAGGTTAATCCTGAAGCGGCATTGAAACTTGGTCTGGGTTCTTTTTTCCTGGCGGTGCCGATTGGAGTTTACTTCGTTATAAAGGAAGGTTGGCATCTTCTGCCGTTATTCTTGGTCGGATCGGTTTTTGTGCTTTGGTACACCAGCCACCTCTCCAAAGTTGGAGGAGGCCTATCGGAAATTTCCGCAGGGCTCGGGCTCGGCTCTTTGCCGGTATTAGGAACATTCATCATCATTAATGGAGGATTTTCGTGGGTTGCGCTCTATGCCTCAATACCATCGGGATTCCTGGTATGCAATCTCCTGCTTCTTAATGAATTTCCTGATGCTGAGGCCGATAAGACCGGTCAGCGTCGTACGCTTCCAATTGTATTAGGATACAAAAAGGCGGCTTTAGTATATTCCACATTGATTGTGATGGCTTATCTTTGGGTGGTTATTGGAGTGGCGTTGGGCTTGATGCCAGCGTGGGCCTTGATTGCATTGCTCACTTTGCCATTCGGATTAAGAGCGATTTCCGGTGCTCTCAGATTCAAATCATTCGAGGAACTCATACCGGCACAGGGAGCAAATATTCTGACGGTTCTCCTTACTCAACTTCTGCTCGGTTGCGGCTATATAGTCGCCAATTTGGCAAGCTGATTGAGTCCAATTTAGCTTAACCGACTCTCAGGCTTTGTGCAATTGCATCGTCGAGCGGTTGAACATCGATATGACTGATACTACTATTGGCTTTAATGAAATGAGGGTGGATGTAGGCTTACTAATACGAATGGATAACTCACAGGAAGAACTAAATCATTATCCTATTTTCGAGATATAGAGGCCGCTCTGGCCGTCAGTCTCCTTCTCATAATCAAAATGATCGAGGATAAAGCCATTTGAAGCCAACATTCGCTCGAAGTATGATTTATCATAACGGACACAATGTAAGGCGCCATTCCAGTTCAATCTGTAATTCTCTGGATTTATGGTCATCTCGGGAACTCCCTCTTCGATGAAAGCTGTGATAAACACTTTCCCTTCCGGAGCAAGTATCCGCCCGAATTCCTTCACATAGTGTTCGACGTCCTCTTTGACCATATGAGAAAAAACTGAGTAAAGATAGACAATATCGAACTCTCCGTCGGAAAAGCTGAGGTTTATGCCGGAATCGGCTCGAACTCCGGTTTTATTATACCTTTCATTATACATATCGAGCAGGATAAATTGGTATTCGGGGTGCTCGCTGGCGATAAATTGCCGGCACCATTTGATATAACATGGACATATATCCAAGCCACGGTATTTATGGATTTCACCGAAGACATCAATTATACCTGTAGCAAGTCGTCCAACTCCGCAGCCAACATCCAGAACACTGCTCTTTTCTGACAATCCCAGACGTTCTCTTAGACGAATAGCTTCATTACGCGCCGAATCGAAATAGAATTTGTCATCCTGAAACTCATCTCCGCAGGGACGCAATTCCTTCGGAGGCAGATAAAATCGCCCATATTTCGGGCAAACCAGTCGAGCCTTTGATATTGCAGTCATGTTTTCATCTCTCTTAGTCTGGCGTGCAATTAACTGATGAGATACAGCATTTTATCCCATTCGTTCTCAATTTATACAACGGAAGTATCGGCTAAATTTACCCGCACTTGCACCATTACAAATATTTTTTGAATGCCAACCCCCAAAAAGTCGGTTTGACATAACATTGACCATATTTCGTATTGAAATCCAAAAGAAAACCCCGGAAAAACCGGGGTTTTAAGTGATAGTTTCAACACGCCATTAGAATTCACCGCCACGTTTAATGGCGGTTTCATTCATTTTCAACATCTCCGGCTTGGCTCGTGAATATACAATGCCGAGAGATTTTATGATCGCATCCCGCGCAATGGCACCGGTATGTTTAATTAGAGCGCCCGCCATCACCATATTGGCGATCTTTAATGTACCGATCTCCTCAGCCACTTTATTAGCGGGAACATCAATTACCTGAATGTCTTTTCGTTTGGACTTGGAGGAAACCAACGAAGTATTGATAAAGAGTCTTCCGCCCGGCCTTATAGTAGGTTCGAACTTGGCAAAAGAGGGCTCGTTCATCACCAAAAGCGAATCGGGTTGGCCAACAACCGGTGAGTCCACCTCATCGGTAGAAACAATAACAGAGCAATTCGCCGTTCCTCCCCGCATTTCTGCCCCATAAGCCGGGAAAAATGTAACGTGCTTATTATCAACCATACCGGCATAAGCCAACATAATTCCCATAGAAATAACACCCTGGCCGCCGAAGCCCGCAACTATTATACCTTGATACATCTTTATATCTCCTATTTCCCGGGATTATGCTTCAATTGCAACTTTGACATCATCCTCTTTCTTCCCCCGAGACTCCCAATCGCGATAGACGCCAAGCGGAAAATAAGGAATCATTTCGTTCTGTACTCTTTTCAAAGCAACCCGCGGCGTCATTCCCCAATCAGTCGGGCATGGCGAGAGGATTTCTACCATCGAAAAACCCTTTTTCTGAATTTGGGTCTCGAAAGCCTTCTTAATGGCTTTTTTGGTCTTGATTATATTTGCCGGTTTATCGACTGAGGTCCTCGCGAGATAAGAAGCGCCAGGGAGTGTGGCAAGAAGTTCACACATTCTAATGGGATAACCATTCACTTCAATTGACCTCCCCGAAGGACAGGTAGTGGCACGCATTCCGATTAAAGTGGTGGGCGCCATCTGGCCGCCCGTCATCCCGTAAATGGCATTGTTGATAAAAACTATTGTTATGTTCTCGGAACGGGCGGCTGAATGAATAGTTTCTGCCATACCGATCGACGCCAAGTCGCCATCTCCCTGATATGAGAAAACAATGCATTCAGGATGAGTGCGTTTAATACCGGTTGCAATCGCCGGTCCACGGCCATGAGGTCCCTGAATGCCATCACAATTGACATATTCATCGAGGAAAACTGAACAGCCGACAGGAACGACAGCAATTGTCCTTTCCCTAACCCCCAATTCCTCGATCACTTCTCCGACCAGCCGGTGCGCAATGCCATGACCACATCCCGGGCAATACCTCATAGGAACATCTGTGAGGCCATTCGTTTTTTCAAAAACCTTTTTCATATATCTTACACCTGCTATTTGCGCATAATCTTTTTGACGATTTCAAAGATCTCTTCAGCGGTAGGGATACCGCCGCCGGGACGACCATGGAAATGGATGGGAACGGCGCCTTCGACTGAAAGCTGGACATCCTCCACATATTGCCCCAGACTCATCTCGACTACCAGAATGTTTTTTACTTTTCTGGCCATATCCCTGAATATCTTTTTCGGGAAAGGATAGAGAGTAATGGGACGGAGCAAACCGACAGCAAGGCCGCTATCACGAGCCAATTTTACTGCAGATTTCGAGATTCGGGAGCAAGAACCATAGGAACTTACCAGAAGTTCGCAATCCTCCAACCCCTCGCCATCCCAGTCGCATTCCTCCGCTTCGATCATTTCGAACTTTTTCTGTCTCTCGATGTTCCAATCTTCCAGCCTTCCGGGTCGAAGATCATAGGATTTCACCACTCGCTTATTGCGGCCGGTGGCGACGCCCAGGGCCCAATCTGGGGCCGGGATTGAACCCGGATCGATCGGTTCGAAATCGAATTCCACCGGTTCCATCATTTGCCCCAGCAAACCGTCAGCCAGAATCATAGATGGAACACGATATTTGAATGCCACGTCATAGCAACGTTTGGGGAAGTTCGCCATTTCAGTGGCAGAATTGGGGGCCATTACAAAAACCCGGTAATCTCCATGTCCGCCACCCCGAGTGGATTGAAAATAGTCTGATTGGGCGGGAGCGATATTTCCCAATCCAGGTCCGCCGCGAACTACGTTGGCGTAGAATATAGGAAGATCCGCGCCGGCACAATAAGAGATGCCCTCCTGCTTTAAGCTTATCCCGGGTGATGACGATGACGTCATAACTCTTATGCCAGTAGAGGCGGCGCCAAAGATCATATTAATGGCGGCGACTTCCGATTCCGCTTGTATAAAAAAGCCGCCTTCCTGGGGCAGGCGCCATGACATATATTCCGGAACCTCATTCTGAGGGGTAATGGGGTAACCTGCAAAAAAACGGCAACCAGCCCGCACCGCCCCTTCAGCTAGGGCTTCATTACCTTTCATCAGGGTCTTTTCAGCCATTATATCAAATCTCCTCTAAGTCACTCTTTCCAAACTTCAATCGCGACATCTGGACAAGCAATTGCGCATAAGGCACAACCGGTGCATTTCTCCGGAATGACCATCTCCGCCGGATAATAACCATTGGCCGAAAATGTCATTGATAAAGCAAGCACGCCGTGGGGACACGCAACCACACAAAGCTCACACCCCTTACACCTTACATGATTAACCTCAACTTTTCCTTTAGCAGGCATAATCAACCTCGATTGACTCCTATGTTATCTGCAGGTCAGACATCAATTTAATCATCTAACATTAATCCGCAATAATTATGTTATCTATTTCACAAACTTTAGCGCCTATCTTATTCCGATTTAGGCCGGGAAATATTAACCGAGAAGCTCTTCTTGATTACATTTGCAAATCCGGACGCGATTCTGCTTGTAGTTATAAGATCCTGCCCGGTTCTTGCCGGCTCTCACCAAAAGAGCGTTGCTAATAAGGCTATTGCAAATGGGGCACGTTGCCATCATTTTTTCCTTTTTGGCCTTATCAGCGAATGATTGTCTTTTTGCCATAATACACCTCTGTTCAGATATTTGCTGTTAAAATAATTCTATAATCCTGAGATCAACCTACAGCATTCTTCTCTCATCGAGAATAAGATTAAAAGAATTTCTGCCTTAAGGTCATCAGGATTCAAATTTTTCCATTCCTTAAGTAGGTTATGCGATTTGCGAAAATCACCTTCAAGTATTAACTCTAAGGATTCATAATATAATTTATTATTTTCTTTGCGCAAGCTAATCTTTCAAAATAATTTCGTTGTCGGTGTCCGAAATATGTCCTTGCCTGGCATGGCAAGGGCTATCCTTATGGTGGCGAATCTTAAAAAAATGCAAAATATTTGACACTAACATCTTGTCCCGGACGTCGCCTTTTTTCCTCATATTATGAATTTCATCTGCAAGGATATTAGCCAGACTTATCGAGGGATCGTAGAGATCCTTTAAGATTTCAAGCTGGTGTTCGAGCCATTTGATATATTCTCTTCGATTGGCATCAACAATTTTGCGATATTCACTGTTGTCAACAAACGGGCGATTAGCTTTCATCAGACCCATCGGAGTGAATTCCAGATTTAGTTTGCTCGCCGCATCTTTAATATAATTGTGAGCCAAGTGAATTGTGCCATCAAACTGACGGCGCAGGCTACTGTTTTTTGAGTCGGATTCACGGTACCAGCGCGCCATAGTGAATCCCTTTAGTTTTTCCAGTTCGGCGGTGATTTTCTGAAGCTCATGCTCGCTCAGTCCATAGTCAAGGAGTCGATTTCCTTCTAAAGCAAACCAGCTTCTCAGAGATTGAAACCTATCGTCGAGAAGCCAATGCTCTCGGTTCTTCCCTTCTATGATGTCTGACAGATTCTCGATCATTAACCGTGAATGTCGCCTTTTTAATTCTTGTCGCGCCATTGTTCTTAAGTGGTTCTCAATCCGGACAAGAAAGTCGCGGATCTTCTTGTTTTTGAATTTGCTGGCTGTCATCAATTATAGCCCTGCAAGGAATTTTTCCATAACGTCGTCCAATCGTTTCACCATTGATTCAAATCGGGAGACCGAAGGTTCTTTGGGGCCAGGCTCTGCCACCGTTATCAGTCCTGCGAGAATAAATCCTTTGATCATTTTGAGGGCCTCTAATCTGCCCAGCGTGGTTTTGCCAAGGACTTCATCAATGCTGGTGCGCCCATCAATGGTAGCAAGCAGATTCCATTCGGGGGCTTCGAGCATTATGTCCCGGCGCTGGCGTCCTGAGGCCGGCGCCAAGGCCAGCACCGAATTCAGCGGAGGCAAGGTAACTTTAATACGGGATAACTCATCGATGCGTCGGACGCCTTCAAGAATGATATTTTCCGCGGATAAGGAGACCGTAATATTTTCTTCAGTCGCCAGACGGTTTTCGTAGAACTTGAATGTTCCGAATTCCCAACCAAGAAGATGGTAAAGAGTTTCCTTGACTTGAAATTTTACCAATTCCTCCATCTCGGCACGTTCCACTATTTCCATCTCCACCAACACCTCGCCAAGCCGTTTCCCTATGTTGTTTTCCTGAATTTTCAGTGCCATTTCCAGTTGTGGCGCCGTGATTCTCCCGCTCTTGACCATAATCTCCCCGAGACGAATTTTGCTGGGAGTGCAATATGAATAAATCACAATCCCATCCCGCAAATAGACCATGGCGGCGGCTTCCCGAGATTGGATGGCAAGGGTTCCAGTCTTGCGGCCGCTTGCCAGAAATTGAAAAACCTCGGGGAGTCCGAATCGTTCAATATTTCCTTGAAGGTCCAGGATTTTACTCTCCTTGATCTAAGAAATCATCGTCAGCAAATTCTATATGATGACCATTCTCATAGAAATATCTGCAGTCGCTATAATAATATCGACAGATTCCCGCTAATCAAAAGCAGTCGATAGGTTCAAAAGTAAGAATGCCCGAGGTGAAGAAATGTATTGAATTAAGTGGGATAAATATATTATCTATGGACTGGGACAGGATAATGGATAGAATAATTAAAAGGAATATCAGAATAAAGGTCATTGCCAATCCATTTGCAGGCGGCGGTCAGAGCCACCGGGAAATACCCGGCTTTCAGAAAAGGCTTGAGAAGGATTTTGAGCAGTTAGATTTTTCTCTAACAAACGGTCCGGGAGACGCCACCCGCCTCGCAAAAGAAGCTACCGCCAATGGATTCCAAAGAGTAATCGCATTGGGTGGTGATGGCACTGTAAATGAAGTTGCCAATGGGCTGGCAGGTTCCGGAGCCATTTTGGGAGTTATCCCCACGGGAAGATGCAACAACTTCTTTAGAATGCTGTCTCTTGATGCAACCAGAGAAAATGCCTGCCGCATCATTGCTGAGGGTGAAGTTATCCAGATGGACACCGGCCTCATTGATGATTTTATTTTTGTCAATAACGCCGGAGCAGGTATCGATGCCTTATTAACTGAATATTGCCACGCCGGCAAATCTTCACTTCTATCTGTGGCGGGAATGACCAGAGCATTTAGAGCTGTGATGAATTACAATCATCCCCCGATTACACTGAGCATTGACAATTTGACTATTAAGGATCAATTCTCCCTCATTTCCATCGGAATAGGACGTTATTCGGGTAACGGAATTAAATTGATTCCGCATGCGGTGGTTGGGGATGGATTATTCGATCTGTGTGTCATCAAAAAGAAGGGGAAGATGGAATTGCTTAATGATTTGATTCACGCCCGAAATGGGAAACATATCAATAACAAGGATGTTGTCCTTTATCGCGGCCGCCAATTGTCCATTGCGTCTTCTAAGCCGCTGCCGTTTCAGGTTGATGGCAGCAGCTACGAAATGCCTGCGAAAAGCTTGACGATCAGAATCAATCCGAAATCGCTCAAGGTGCTTCGGGATCGCAAGTATAAGCTATCGGGATAATGAGAATCTCTTCCATAATTATCATAATATCAATTCTTGCGTATTTTGTTTTTACTTCGGCGGGATTTTCGCAGACACCAGAGCCAGATACCTTATCTGCGGGCACTGACAGTGGAGGGCTAACTGCCCCAAAATCGAAAGTAAAAAAAGCCAAGGTCAATCCTACCGGTGCGCTGCTGCGCTCGATAATCTTTCCCGGCTGGGGCCAGTTGTACAATCGAAAGCACATAAAGGCCGGGGTAGTGGCTACTGGCGAGGGATTACTTATTTATTATATGGGCAAGAATTGGATTGATGCCGGGCATTATCAGGATATATTCAATAATGCAATTCCCAGACATTCCGCAAGCACATCATTACCATTGGGCGCCGATATCAAACTCCGGGACAGCCGATACTGGGCTTCTCTGCAAACACAATCATTCAACAAGTGGCAGAAATATGCTGATCAGCGCAACAAGTATATGTGGATTCTGACGGCGGCTGTATTTCTATCGATGTTTGATGCTTATGTAGATGCCCAGCTCAGCACATTTGACTTGGAGATGAAACAGGAATTAAAATCAGAGACTCCCGATCTTCTGGGGATACAAATCACCTATCACTTTTGACAACATCATTTCGTTGGCCGGGGCGCTTTAACGGTGACTGCCGCTTTTGTAAAAGGGTGGCTTAACTACTATGGCGCCAGTGATCTTTCCCCTGATATCAATCTCAATTTGCGAACCGATTTTGGAGAGGATTGAAGGCACATATCCCAATCCAATGCCTTTCTCCAGAGACGGAGAATGCGCGCCGCTGGTGACCTTGCCCACTATTATGCCATTATGAAGGATATTGTAACCATGCCTGGGGATACCACGATCGTTCAATTCGAAACAAACAAGACGCTTCTTGGGACTCTCTACTTTCATTCGAGCAATGGCATCACGGCCAATGAAATCGCCTTTGTCCACTTTGCATATCCATCCTAAGCCGGCCTCAATGGGATTTGTGGTTTGATCAATATCATTCCCATATAGCGCATATTTCATTTCCAGACGAAGTGAATCGCGCGCACCCAAACCGATAGGTTCGATTTTGAATTCTTGGCCAGCCTCAAAGACTTTATCCCACATGGGGCGACAAATGGAAGGTTCCACATATAATTCGAAACCATCTTCGCCCGTATATCCCGTCCGCGAGAAGAGAATTTTATGGCCCCCGACAATGCTCTGGGCGCTATGATAGAAAGCGATGGAGTCCAGGTCGCAGACAGTGAGTTTCGCCAAAACCTTTTGCGCATCGGGTCCCTGGATGGCCAGCAACCCAACATCATCGGAAATGTTATTCAAGGTAACTCCATCGATAAGATGCTCTTCCAGCCAGCTGAAATCTGTGCCGATATTGGCGGCATTGACCACCAGGAAATATTTGTCAGGAAGTCGATAAATTAGAAGGTCATCAACGATTCCGCCATCGGGATAGCACATCGCTGTATATTGGACCTGATAAATGCCCAGCGAGGCTACATCATTCACAGTCATCCTTTGCAGAAACTCAAGCGCATTATTTCCGGTCACCGTAAACTCGCCCATATGTGACAGGTCAAATACCCCTACCGATCCCCTGACGCATAAATGTTCTGCCATGATGCTTCTATATTGAATGGGCATCTTATAGCCGGCAAAATCGACTATCTTTGCAGATGCTTTTAAATGGATATCATAGAATGGCGTTAGCTTGGTATCAGACATTACGGAACTCTCCTCAATTATATTATATCAGCTTAGAGGTCAATTATATAATGTTCGGACGCGAAGGTCAATCGCTTTGTTCGGAAGAATCCGGATAATAATCCTCGGGGATAAAATAGTGCCAATTCCCGGGTCACCGTTTGGGCTGGAAACTTTTTATTGACATATCGATATATCGATTATATCATAAAAAATTCGGGGCGTAGCGCAGCCCGGTAGCGCGCTTGCTTTGGGAGCAAGATGTCGGAGGTTCAAATCCTCTCGCCCCGATTTATGCCCCCGTAGCTCAGGTGGATAGAGCATCTGCCTTCTAAGCAGATGGCCACAGGTTCGAGTCCTGTCGGGGGTATCTTTTTATTTCAAATCACCAGCAGCAGGGAGCATCCCGACTTTGGGACTTGCTTGTTTGATAGCACCCCAAGAATTGTCCCTTGATTATTCGGGAAAATATGCTATATTTGCGTCTAAGGGAAAAGTATGAGATACCTGTTCACAATTGCATTTCTATTCGGGCTTGCTACAACCTGCAGGTGCTGGGTGATTATCATCCCTTGGGAATATCCTACAATACAGGAAGGAATTGATGCTTCTCAGAATGGGGATACCATATTGGTGATGCCCGGGATTTACCATGAATTCGTCAGGTATTCAGGCAAGGATATTCTCCTTTGTAGTTCATTTGGTCCGGAATCAACTTTCGTGAGTCAAGTCATATTTTCCGGAGGCACCGATTCGTCCGCAATCCTCAGAGGTTTCTCGCTGTACGGAACAGGTGACAATGGATCCTCAGTGGAGATTGAAGGCGGAAGTTCTGGCTCAATCGAGGGCAATCGGATGTCAATGAATTCCACATTCGGAATGGGGGGAGGGATATATTCAATCGGTAATAATGTTATCATCAGAGAGAATATTATATCAAACAATCGGGCGCTTGAAAGAGGGGGAGGGATCAATATTTCTGGAGTTGGATTTCTAATCAGTGACAACATCATCGAGGGCAACATTGCCGGCGGCGATGATGAGTCCTGGGGGGGCGGGGGGATGTATGTCGATGGTAGTGACTTTATCATCAAATATAATCTGATTGCCAATAATCAAGCTGGTGATCCTCCATGGCCTCCGGTGATTGGGGGAGGGGGAGCTCAAATTTGGACCGGATATGGCGGCGGGAGGACCAAGATTTCCAATAATACATTTGTCGGAAATAAATGTCTGTATCTCACCGAAAACGCAGGCTCCGGCCTTTGGATAAGCAGTGGCGATACAGTGAGAATAATAAACAATATATTTGCCTATAATTATCAGGGAGGAGTATGGACCGATGTCACCCCATATTATATCCTTGATTATAACCTCGCCTGGGATAATGATTATGGGGATTATGGAGGGTTTGAACCCGGTCCAAATTGCCTGTTCGTCGATCCATTATTCGTTAATCCCTGGGGCGGGAATTATCATCTTCAGCCGAATTCACCTTGCATCGATGCCGGTGACCCGAATTCACTATTAGACCCCGATTCCACCCGTGCCGACATCGGATGCTACTTTTATGATCATTCCACCGATATCTTGGAAACCGATAATCCTTCCGGTCCCCATAAATTTTATCTCAAACAGAACTACCCCAATCCCTTCAACGGCGAAACGATCATTTCGTATTATCTTCCCCAAGATGCTTTTGTGGAGTTGAATATCATCAATATGCGCGGAGAGTTAGTGGCCAAGCCTGTGAACTCCCGTCAATCTTCCGGCAATCACACCTTGACTTGGCCCGGCACTCGTTCGGACGGCACTCCGGTATCGACCGGGATATATTTCTATGAATTGAAAGTCGGTCCGCATCGCGACATTAAAGCGATGATATTGTTGAAATGATGGATTACTTCGGTCGGTGTAGCAAATCGGCAGGCAAGGACTTCTGCCGCACACATAACGGTCAGGTGCGGCGACCTGACCGCATAGGGAAATTCGGTAGGCGGTGTGGTTTACCACCCGCAAGACGGATTTCTTGGGGAAATTTATCAATTAATAGTCAAGCCTCAAGCGGGCTTGACCTACGGTCTGAAATAGTGGTAGCGTGAAGGTGTCGGGGGTGAACCCGCTGACCTGCTACTAATTCTAAAAAAATGTCAGGAGCACAGGGCTCCTGACATTCCAGTAGCAATTAGATTAGGGGGAATCTAAAATGCTTCTATCAAATCAACTCAATTCTACTTAATCAAAGTCATCTTCTGACGATGTGTTGAACTTCCCGCTTTTATGAGATAGAAGTACGTTCCCGATGACAAATCAGAAGCATTGAAAGTGAATTGATTATTTCCTATGTCAGCTATCCCGTCGAATATACTCGATACTCTTTGTCCCATCAGATTAAATAAATCAACAGTGAGCTTTTCCTTTTTAGGCATATTTACCTTAAGGATGTTGAAGGCATTAAAGGGATTGGGGTAAGACGTGACTGAAATTTCAATTGGCAAATTGGCAGTTTCGGTTATACCGGTTGCATGACCAATTGGCTCGTAGGCCAGGGTATGGCCGAGGTTACTGAAATTATGATCCCTTTCGATATGATGCACCACCAAGAAGCACGACGAAGTATCATTGGATAGCGATTCGATGCGGCATAGCGATGGGTAATTATATGTTGCGGGATTGGTATAAGGCACCACACGCGGTATTTCGCCCCATTCCAACGGATAAGAGCTATTCAACGATTTCGTCATAGCCACACCCCAGGGGCCTTTGGCGCCATAAGAAACCACTATTCCGCCATCGACATCTTTTCCCACCCAAGGAGCGGCGCCCGGCTCGCTCCAGAACTGGGCCGGCATCCAGGATTGTCCTTCATCGAATGAATATGAGTAATACATACGATGCTCGAAATTGTCTTCTCTGGCTAACATGAACAAAGTGCCATCATCAAGCTGGGCAACGGAGGGTTCGGAAGGAGCCAGGGTATCGCTGGATCCATAGACAATGGCCACATAATCTTGCCAGGTAACTCCGAAATCGGTGGAGCGGATGGAGCCAGCCGACCATACCGAGAATTTAGGCTCCCAGCGATAAAGCGGCAATATCCAAACGTGACTCTTGGTTTGAACCAGCTCGGAAGATGTCCACCAACGATGAGAGTCCAATTTATCTCCAGTAGCATTTTCGAATCCGGTCCAGGTTAATCCTTTGTCATAGGAGCGAGTAAGAAGGATGTCGTTCCTCCCTGTGTTAGGATCGATATCGTCAAACGTCAAAATGAGGACATCATTTTGATTATTCCTGCTACGAACAGCTATTTCGGTTACTGATAGTACCCGTTTTGTAAGACAAACGCCTTCAATGATTCCCGTAAAATCATGATGCGGATTACTAATGTGATGGGCAATCGTAAAATCCTTTGTTGCATTTGAAAGGCTTCCGGTGACTGATGAGATATCTTTGGGATTCTCGGGATGTGGCACTCCGTTAACGTAAAGTCTGGCCTGTCCCGCGTCCCTGTCAACCGTCACTGCAAGATAGTACCAGGTACCATCGGCTAATGGATTTACATACCAATATGCTTCTATTCCGTTCGTCCCATCTCCAAAATCACAACAGATGCGGTTCGCACCTCTCAACTCCAAACCCCATCCGGGTTTCGAAACATTTCCATATTCCCTCTTATTAACGATGCCTTCTCTTAAAGAATCTCCTCCTGCCTCTGGTTTTATAATCGCTTCTACGGTAAAATCACTCATCCCCATGTCTAGATCAGATGCATAGTCATTGTTGATATAAGCATATTCGGAATTTGGATGCGGATTAGGACCAAAATCGCCGGTGACTGCTATCCCTATAGAATTCGTGTTGATTCCTTGCACATAATCTGAATCGTCAAGATTAACGCCAGTTAGATGATTCCCGTGTCCAGAAAAATCGAGCAGATTCCCATCAAAATGATACAAAGCAACTGTCTCAGAAAGCGGCGTCAAGAAATCGCCATTAAGGACCGAGCTGTCGGGATCATATTCCATCATCCTAATTGACGGATCGCGGTAATCGACTCCGCTGGGCGGCGTGAAGAGATCATAGGTTTTCAGCGTATCATCGAATTCGGAATAATATCCACGGAATGCCTTGATAACCCCGTCGGATGAAATATGAGTTTGGCCGCTACGGAAAACCACCATAATTGTATCCGCGCCAAGATTTTCAACTGATGGAAAGGCATTGTGATTTTCAGCATTTGCTATCGGACTTATCAACAACAAGCAGATTAATAGCAATTTCTTCATAGTTCCCCCTATCTTATTATGAATTGGCATCTTAGTGATTCACTCTGACATACTACGCAACGGCTATGCCCTGCATAAAGACATTTTATTTTGGTGATCTTGAATCAGGCAATTATCTAAGCGCCAAAGAGATACGAATTTCATCCGAATTTGGAGGAAAAATTCATTGAGCACAATTGACAATCAAATGTGACCAGACGCGAAAGTAAAGTGCAATCCATTTCACATCTTGTCATAACACTTGGTTGTAAGGGATTTTATTTTTCGATAAGGGTGATATTCAATAAACCTCCATTAACACTCAAATTACATCTTGACATTATCAATTTCCTCCAGCAAAAAGCCCCCGATTTTTCAGGGGCTTTTGATTCACAATGCAAATAGGGCGACAGCGCTTAAATCAAAAATCAGATAATCTTTTGCCACCGCTCGAAGACATCAGCCAGGAATACAATGATATTTTCGCATAGTTTGCTGAAGTACTCATCCGCTTTAGTTTGATCGAAATTGAGGTAACCTTCACCTTGATTGTAAATGACTGTTGGCGAAGGGGAGGGAATAGCATAAGCGCCCGGATTGAATAGATAGACATCTTTGGCATCATAGTCGGGTTGTCTTACAAGATCAGGACGGAGAGCTATTATGGCGGCTGTCTCATCCAATGCGGCATGGCCTCCTCGCTCGCCATAAACTTCTTTGACCACGTTCTCGGCCAATATCCACCAATGTATCACCACGATTCTCAAACCGGTGGCTGAGGAGACATCAAAGGCAGCGTTCTTCAGGGCATCATTGTTACCGCCATGGCCATTTATAACCACCAGTTTTTCAAATCCGGCGCGTGATATTGATTCCATCAGATCTGTCATATAGGCCTGAAAGACCTCGGGGCTGATGGTTAATGAACCCGGGTATTCAAGAAGCGTCCGGGTTATTCCGTATGGTACTATTGGAGCTACAACCGCCTTAAAGCGATCAGCTATCCGTTCGGATATTCCAATTGGAATGGTATTATCGGTGCCGAGGTTGGTGCAACCATGCGCCTCGATTGTTCCCACCGGAAGTATGCAGGTATCATACTCGAAGGGCACGAGTCTATCAAACTCTTTCCAGTTGAGCTCATCCCATTTAATCAAATCATTTCTCCCGTGAAATATGTTCAACGATCAATTTTCGAAAATAGGCTAATTCAGGCTTCCAAGACCGACAATTTACTTATGTCGCCAGGGCTTCGAGATGCCGCCCGACTGAATGCGCGAGGGCATCGAGGTCATAACCACCTAAGGACGGAATCATTTTGAATCGGTTGGCTTTGTCTATGATGCGCTGTTCCTGATGCTCGCCAATGATATGCCTTCCTTGAGAGTGAAAGCAAAGCCGGTGAGCATAATAGGAATAAATGTTACCACGTAGAGCAAAATCGAGAAACTCAAAGCTTGAGTCTTATCAACGCCAAAAAGCGAAAGTCCGAGGATACAGGCGAGATTGAAAGTTCCCACATTTCCCGGAGTGACAACGATCGTCACGGCCAGGCTGTTCACGACCACCAAAAGGTAAGCGGCCCACGGACCCATCGAAAACCCAAATGCGAGGAACATTAAGTAGATGATAACGCCATTGATTGCCCAAGATAACATTGACAGGAAAGAAACGGCAGTAAGATGCCGCGAGCTCTTAAGCATTGTCAACGCCCTGACGAAGGAATTATAGCAAGATGAAAT
>PFXJ01000011.1:15481-20712 GCA_002791595.1 candidate division Zixibacteria bacterium CG_4_9_14_3_um_filter_46_8 | reverse complement strand
TCGGCGATCACCCGATGCGGAATGCCGCGTTCATCGGAAAAGTATTCTTTGTCGGACAATTCGGCGATTCGCTCGATAATCGGCCTAAATAAATCTGTATCATAATCAGATTGAATCCACTCCTGAGATGGGTGGCCAGAGGGCGAGGCAAATTCCCCTCTTGAGAGGGGTGGATTACCCGCCAACGGCGGGGAAGACGGGGTGTGTCCCCCTCTTGAGAGGGGTGGATTACCCGCCAACGGCGGGGAAGACGGGGTGTGTCCCCCTCTTGAGAGGCCGAAAGACCCGTATGGGGGTGGCACGGAGTGCCGGGGTGTGTTCCCCTCTTGAGAGGGGTGGCCGAAGGCCGGGGTGTGTATTCCCTGCATCACCAGCGATATTCGTTCCAAACCCGCACCGGTATCTATCGATGGCTTCGGCAAAGGTGTATTATTACCCTTACCATCGCTCTCAAACTGCATGAACACTAAGTTCCATAGCTCCAGGAATCGATTGCCGGAGACGTTGAGCTGTCCTTGATACTTATCGCCGCGGTCAAAATGAATTTCCGAGCAGGGCCCATTGGGGCCGGTGTCTCCCATCGCCCAGTAGTTGTCTTTCTTGCCGAAACGAAGTATCCGTCCGCTTTTCTTCAAGTAATCATCGGTCTTTTCCCAGAGCGCGAACGCTTCATCATCATCTTCATAGACAGTGGCATAAAGACGGTCTTTCGGCAATCCCAAAACTCTGGTCACCCAATCCCAGCCGAAGAAGATAGCATCTTGTTTGAAATAATCGCCGAAAGAAAAATTGCCCAGCATCTCAAAAAATGTATGATGAAACGGCGACAGCCCCACTTCCTCCAGATCGTTATGCTTGCCGGAAACCCGCATGCATTTCTGGCTGGACGTCGCGCGGGTGTATGAGCGCGTTTCCTTGCCAGTGAAAACGTCCTTGAACTGGTTCATACCGGCGTTGGTGAACAGCAACGTCGGATCGCCATGAGGAATCAGCGATGACGATGACACCACCCGATGCCCACGCTCGGCGAAATATTTAAGGAATGAGCTTCTGATTTCAGATGATAGCATGGGGGTATATTAATTGATGTGGGGGAAGAATGCAAGAATGAAATGAGTCTGGAGCCTGGAGTCTTGAGTCCGTAGCCCATAGTCTTTAGTCTGTAGTAAAGAGCCTACAGACTCTGGACTCCGGTCTCCAGACTATCTACGAAGCGAGCGAATCAAGCCATTGAGAACTTTCGATGTTTCCTCGCATTTCGAGTTTAACGATTTGAAATCCTCATCGGATATATAAGCGAGTCGATGCGCCAGACTAATCTGATATTCAACTTCTCGGGCTGAGCCATAAGCCATATCGAGGAAATGCAAGAAGTCCGCTTCGGTGTTACGCGCGCAACCCTCAACGATGTTCGATGCTATTGAAATCGCCGCGCGCCGCAATTGCGAAGTAAGACCAAACTGCTCTTCTCGCGGAAAGCTTTTTGTCGCGCCATATACTGACAGGACGAGATTGTCAGCCAGTTCGAATGCCCGAAGTTTCTTGTGGTCTCTCATTTATGAAGTCTGTAGTCCTTAGTCTTGAGTCTGTAGCCGATAGATTCTGGAGTCTTTGCTCCAGACTCCGGACTTTTCCCCCCGGACTCCTGACTCTTTGCTACAGACTACGGACTCCAGTCTCTCCCGATTTCATGTTGCCATCTTAATTGAAATGATCGAAAAAGGCAATGGGAAAAACAAAACGTAGCTCTGAACCCTTGTGGTTCCGACTTACTCCTGACAATGCGCCGCGCGGAGAGAAGCGGATGGGTTGAGTTAATCTTTAAGTGATTGCATTTACTTAGAAAAGTTAGCCTTCTACTTGCTCATTGTTTTGCACTTGTTCATTTATTTTTTCTTCTTCAGATGAAACATTTTTCTTAATTACTTTACTCTTAGAAAATTTGCTTAATGCTTTATTTACTTTCTTTTTAGCTTCCTCAGCTTTTTCACCTTCAACAACCTCTCTTTTTAGTACTTCTTGGTACACCACATTCTTAATCTGTTCTGAGGTTATTTTAATATCAGGTGATATTTTCCTTAATTCACGCTTTATGACATGAATAACTGAATCACTTAAAATCATAGCGCCTAAAAAGAAACGGCTTAAAGCTTGCTTTTGAGAAAGGAAATCATACAGAGTAGATTTCATCCACCCTTCTTTGGATATTAGAAACAACTTCTCAATATCATCAATATTTCTTGGACCCAGTTTTAAGAAATCAATTTCAAAAACCATCTCTTGATTTATTGGTTTAGTAAAAGAAACCTTAAAAGCTTTCCAAATTATTCCATTCGTTAAAACGACAAAATCAACACCTTGATTCGCTGCATAATCAACCGCCTGTTTTATATAATTATCTTTTAACTCTAAACCAATAGCCTTTGTCTCAATTAATAATTGAAGTTTGCCGTTTAATTTAGTTGCAAGGTCGCAATATGTGGAGCGAATGGAAAATTCAGAAGTAATTTCAGAATATTTATCATATCCGAATATTTCTGAAAGCATATCGGTAACAATAATTACCGTATCCGACTCATTCACATCTCTTGATTTTGCCGTTGCTAAGATTAGCTGAAATTTCTTTATTCCAAGAGAAAGTCTTTCATAAACTTTTGAGGGAATATTTGCCATCTCTTTTCTCCTTTTGAAATTATTGAATATATTTTTCCTGAATCGCGTAATTTCAAATTATTCCGTTTCCAGTTTGTAGGTTGGGTTTTTCGTCCCCCCGCTTCCGGCGTAGGAACTATGGAATCCGATCTATTCGCCAGCCCACCTTTCAAAGCTACGAGCTTTGGCCCGGCCGGTTTTCCCTGCTTATAGAGTGGCGTGCAAGTTTTATCAGAGATCTGAGCGCCTTATTAACAGCTTTTTCGTCAGGAAAAACAGCCGGCACGTCCGGACTTAGCAAAACCACATTCGCACCGGACAGATAATCTTTGTAGTATTTGCCGCGAACCCCTTTCCCGAGGTCTTTACGGCGATACTCTGGGCGTAACTTGTCAGGGTTAACCTTTTTCATAAATCTTCTTCTCTCTTTTTGTCATAAGGCGACCGTTAATTATCCTCGTCCGGCCTTTGCGTTCAGTATGCGAGATCACCAGCAGACGATTCAGCCGCGATAGACCGAATGTAATCTGACGATTTTCACCGAGGGAATGATCGGGGTCATCGAATGTAATTGCCAAGGGATCGCCAAAGACGGTGGCGGCCTACTGAAACGGAACTCGATGTTTCTTGATATTCGTTTCAGCTTTGACTTTATCCCACTCAAATTCCATCACGCTTCCCGTTTGTGCATTCAATCAATTATATTTTGCCCCTAATGTTTTGTCAATCATAATCTATCAGTTGTAGTAGAAGCGTCAGCCCAGGAGGGCTGACCGCCAATAGGAATAGATGGGTCAACTTGTCCATCGGCATAAGCGAGGCCAAGTTCAGAGCATGTTTGATCGGCGGTGTCGTTTGAGTGGGTGTGACCCATTCTACTGATCTGCCGTTGAGTTCAGCGGCGGCGTTTGACGCGTCCTCCGGAATGATTTGCCAAGCGTGATTGACGTTGACTTAACCATTTTTTGAATGATGCTTGGCTCTCTCCTGACGGTTTGCCTGCTAATAATCCTTCAACACTTATATCCTCATCAACGTCTTCCCAATGGACCCCATGACCTTTGCCTATTAATCTCCAATTATTGCGCTCGTCCGGGGACGCATGCACCAAGCGAGGGAACCACTCCAGGGGAACTGAAATGGTTCTCCCGTCGCTTAAGTCTATGCTCAAGGTATCCTCTGTCACTGTTGCCGCTTCAGCTCTTGGGCTTCCTTTTGCGGCCACCGAAATATTCATTCCACGCCTCCAATAATTGTGAATAATGTTCATTGATGATTTTGTGAATTTGGCTGATTTCTACCCGATTGAATCCTCCACTGCTCTGCAATCTGATAGGATCAAGCCAAAACTTGGCGATATTCTCATCGCGCTCCACGCGAATGTGCCTGGATTCATCGCGATAGCCGGCATAAAAGAAGAATCTATACGGTCCAACTCTTATAACTGTCAGCATCTGCCCTCATTCAATACTGTCATCTTGTCGCCCTCTTGTTATGATACACAATTCGCATAGTCACGTCAAGCTCAAAATTCGTTTTTCAAATCGTAGGATGGGTCAATTAATTGGTCCCGGATTTGATCCGGGATTGGGATACTCTGTGATTATCGTGCCAGCCCCAAACATTCAGGGGTGCTTTTGTTTGACCCATCGAACCGAAACGTCAGCCCAGGAGGGCTGACCGCCAAACAATGTAGAAATTAAGAGGGGCGGGCACAGAGGCTCGCCCCTAAACGCGTAGGTCGGTTGGGTTACCACCGACAATGGAGCGCTGGGGGGTAACCCCGCCCTCCTACTTCAGCAACGTCATCCGCTTGGTGAAGACATTATTATCAGCAGTAAGTTTATAGAAATAAATGCCAGATGAGTAATTCGAGGCATCCCAAGTGACGGTATGACTCCCGGCTTCGACTCTACCATTCACTAGTGTGGTTACTTTCTGCCCCAGGATGTTATATAGCTCCAGCCTGACTTCAGCATCCTCTGGAAGTGCGTACCTGATCGAAGTCGATGAATTGAACGGATTTGGGGCGTTCCCCAAAAGGGCGAATTCCGTTGGCAGTCCATTTGAGATATCAGGACGATTCAGTTCGTCAAACCAACCGGCCAGTCTCCAACCATCCTCGTTTCCACTCGGCGTGATCCCGCCAGCTAAACCGGTAACAGTAAACTGAAATCCGGCGGAATCAATCCTCACCAGAGGATAATCTCCGCAATAAGCGACATACCAGTAGCTCCCCGGAGAGGCATAGGTGGGAACGTACTGGCTGATTCCCGACACGGTTATGGTTTGGTTTGGAGACAGAGGGACATTATTGAATTGCTGAAGCGGACCATACAATCCATACCCAGGAACTAAGACCATCACCCAAACGTCGGTGGCCTGCTGAGCTGGAGTATTGTTGCGAAGTATGCCGGTGAAATGGAATGTCCCTCCCGACGGCACGCTTATCGGTGGGTTAGCCGGAGTCATATCAATCGAGGCGACCTGCAGAGGCATGTCAGCCATTTCGTGGAGCAGGAAGACATAGTAGCCAACCGAATCAGCGTTTTCCGGCAGCCATACAGGCGGGTTCTGCA
>PFXJ01000011.1:0-15350 GCA_002791595.1 candidate division Zixibacteria bacterium CG_4_9_14_3_um_filter_46_8 | reverse complement strand
TGGTCGATCACCGTCTGAATGCGGACATAATTACAGATGGCGTCTTGCATAAATCTGTCCGCCTCGCGCTCCGCCCAGAACTGCACGTCGGAAGTATCGTGGGGCACGTGCCCGCCGTTTATCTGCGCGGTCAGCGTGCGATTATGCGGGCCTTCCATGTCGATGAAGAATTTGGCATGAGGATTGTTCGGATATCGGGCGAGAACTCCCGAGGCCATCGTTACCCCGTACGAACTGGAATACATCCCGCAGTTGTAGTTATCCGTCTCTGGAAGATCGACCAGATATTGGAGTACCTCGCGAAGCCCATCTTGTTGAATGTAACCGCAATAATCCTCAATCGTGTACTGGCCGCCGTTAGTTGAAAGCCCTCTCCCGTCCGGATCGAAATGCATGACGATGAATCCGGCGTCGGCGAAAGCCTGAGCTATTCCATTCTGGTCAAAAGATGTCCCCGCGCCGTTTCCCCCCGGTATCAACACCACGCCGGGATAAGTCAAACTGCTGTCATAGTTGGCAGGGCGATGAATGTGGCAATAGAGGTCGACGGCGCTGGCAGGATTATGAATCCAAACTTCCTCGAATCCCGCGCCTCCATAGCTCCAAACTACCTGACCGGCCGGGTTGACTTCCAGAATTTGCGAGCTGCTGCTAATCAAGGTATTGCCATCGGATAGCCTGTCAGCATCATAAGGAACCTGTAGGCCTTGATTGAATTGCCAGACGATGTTATGAGCGGAGGTCATTTCGATAACCCGGTTGTTGCCGGAGTCGACAATCAGCGTGTTCCCATTCTGCAGACGATCCGCGTCTCTCGGCCAGTTCAAGCCACCGAAATGCGCCCAGACGATCTGATTGGCCGCGTTGATTTCCAATATCCGGTTATTGCCGGAATCGGAGATGATGATGTTGCCATTGGGCAAGTAGTCGGCATTGTGAGGGCCGCGAAGGTGGGAGCCGTCGCCACCCGGCGCGCCGGTGACTCCGAATTGGCGGGCTATTACACCGGCCAGAGTGACTTCGATAACTCGATGATTATCCCGATCAGTGATTAGAACGTTTCCCGATGGGAAAACGACCTCCGCGTCATTCGGGTAATGCAGAGTCGATTCATCGCTAAAAGCGATGTCATCGGTATTCCAGATTATATTGCCGCTTGAGTCTATGATGATCACCCGGTTATTGCCGGAATCGGAAATGATGGTGTTCCCATTTGGCAAGCGGTCGGCATTGTGCGCCCAGCGGAGAGTTCCGTTGTAGCTCCATTGGATTAAGCCACTGCGGTCGATTTGATAGATTCCACTGCCTTCCCCGCCGGGCCTGCCGCCATCGGTCACCAAGATGCTCCCATCCGGTAAAAGATCTACATCATGAGCGATAACCGGCTGATAGTACAAGGAATCCTGGGATTCCAGATAGGGAAGCACGTTGGGCTCGGAATTGTATTGATTGACCCAAATATCACACACTTCCGCCAAACCGACCCAGCGAATCAAACCCGCTTGAGTGTAGGGAGCCAAGCTCTGAATCGCATCTCGGAACTGCAAGATGTACTGCGGATCTATCATGTCCGCCTGCCCGGCGAAAATAGTCTGCGTATAGATTGCACCTTCCTGCAACTCACCATTTTGCTGTTTCTGAAGCAGGATGTTCAATCCTCCCCAGTTGCTCCAATATCCTCCTATGTGCGGCAGGGGAGCGTTGTCATCATGCACCAGGAAATGGCTATTATCCTGTGGTTTCCAGATGCCGGAAATCCACAAGGTCTCCTCATTCTGGTGAAGATATTTCGCTCCACCCCAAAGGATCTCGGCCTGCCAGTTATAGCTGGGGTAATGCCATCCGGTCAAGGGTTGACGGAAATATTCCAGCTTGGATTCCTCCGGAGGGATAGCCAGAAAACCTCCGACGGTATGCGATACCGGCACTCCCAGCGCTTCCACCAAATAAGCAACGTCGGCGTAGTTGTACTGCGTTTCGTGGGCATGAGGATCGACCTCGAAACCAAGGTCTTCCTTGATGTAGCGGAGGATATTCTTACCATTGGTGGATACTGTGCCGGTGTCATACATGGTTGCCGCCAGCAGGAAATTCCAATCCGATTGATAATTATAAGCCACTCCTTCCTGAAAAAGCATATTGGCGAAATTCACTAAACCTCCTCTATGCAACCAAAATGCATTCTGGTCATTTACATAATCAGGATAACCGGGGGGCTCTTCGTTATGAGTGATAATTGACACGAAAATAGGAGGAACTGTAGTTACTTTCTGCGGCTGAATGACTTGACCAGATTGAATCTGATTATGAGTCGAAGACGCGACAGCAGATTGAATGCTCAATGCCAGCAATGCGACAATTGTAAGCAACAAGCAGAGAACTTTTGGCGGATTGGTCATTTTCCTTTCCTTTCAGAAGAATCACCATTTATGCATGTTTTCATCATTGGACACTTCTTGCAATTACATAGTTTAATATAATAGTTTCTATCCTAAAAAATATGAAAAATTCGGGAGAATGGCCTATTCTCTTGCTCTTGAAGGTCAATAAAAAGGGCGGGCACAGAGGCCCGCCCCTACTAAATCAAAAACCCCCGGTCACCCGGGGGTTCGTAATCGAATCGACGATTCCTAAATGAAATTACTTCAGCAATGTCATCCGCTTGGTGAAGGTTTGATCGCCAACAGACAATTTATAGAAGTAAACTCCCGATGAGTACTGCGACGCATCCCAATTAATGGATTTGTAACCCGCAGTTTGATGCTCATTCACTACAATAGCCACCTTCTGGCCCATTAGATTATAGACTTCCAAGCTGACATCGGCATCGTTCGCCAATGCATAGTTGAAGGTGGTCGTTGGGTTAAATGGATTCGGGAAATTGCCGATCAACGAGGTGGTCTGAGGAACAGACAAATCGTTATCGCCAAACCAACCTCTTTGCATCCAATTATCAGCATTGCCGCTCACCAGAGCAGTAACGGTGAATGCAAAAGAAGCGGTATCAGATGGAATCGGATATGCACCGCAATACGCATAATAAGTGTATGAACCAACCGGCGCATACGTCGGAATGTATTGGGAGATATTCGGGTAGGATATAGTTTGATTTGCCGCGAGAGGCACATTATTGACCTGCATCACGGGGCCATACATTCCATAGCCCGGAACATTAATCATCACCCACACATCGGTGGTGGTCGGTGAGCCGAGATTGTTGGTAAGAACGCCTGTATAGGTAAATGATCCGCCGCGAGGAACCGATATCGGCGGGTTGTTCGGAATCATGTTAATAGTGACACTTTGAGTCGGATTGCACAAGTACTCCAATATCTCGATATCATCAATGTTCCAGCCGCAATATTGCCACGCCACATCGGTCGCGCCAATCCCAAAACGAAGTTTGAAGTTGGCATTGTTATCGGCTATGGAGGAGATATTATGGGTTAACTTGCTCCATGATGATTCATCGATGGTAGAGGAGCCGTTCTCAAACAAGGTTACCCAGGAAGTGCCATTATAACCCTGCAAATAGGCATGGTCATAAATATTTTGCTCCACGCCCAGCCAACGCCAGTAGGTTAGAGTCAAGCCGGTGCGACCAGTGCAATTGATGTTGGGTGAAGTAATCCAGTAAGTGGAACCTATATTAGCCGCATAATCGCCGCCGCTACCAGAAGTCAGGTCGTTACCCAACACTTTATTATCTGCTGTTGGGCTATGATCGACTGCCGGATCAGGTCCTCCGTAACCATCATTTCCGTTGCCGCCGGTCGCCGCGCCGATGGTCCATTCGCCAGTTCCGCCAAGGCCAGTCCAACCCTGATTAGTGGAGAAGTCATCGGAGAAAACAACCACTGTCCCGGTTGCCGCCACCGCAGAATAGGTAGTTGTGGGAGCGCCCGGAGGATCAACAACTGTGAATCCGACAGTAGTCTGAGCAGTGAAATAGAACTGCACTGTGGTTTTGCAGGTGAATGCCGGGAAGACTGCGTCATAGATATTGGGAGAGACCTGGGTCATATTGATATTGGTCCAGCCCGAGCCGCCATTATAATACAATTTGCCAGTACCGGGCTGAGGTGTGCCGGTTACTCCATAGACTTCAACTCGAACAGTAGTGCCGCCGCTGGGATTAAGCAGTTGCGGAAGACCATTCGGATAGTTGAAACCGAGCAGTTGCAGAGCCGGGCAATCCATATTATGCACATTGAAACCGGCGCAGATCTCATTGTAATGAGGGGTGCCGTCGTAGATATTGCCATTGTCATCATCAAGGGTCAGATAATCAATAGTGATATCGGGGGCGATCATGTCACCGGTATGCAGCAACATGGCATTAACTGCCAGGTTGGCTAAAATGTCCATGTAGTCATTGGGATGAGTTAAAATTAAAGCGTCGCGAGTATCCCAAACACATCCGGAAATCAAACGTCCGCATTCATGGATTTCATCACTGCAAGGATACTGCTTCGTATTATCCGCGGTGCGAAGAGGCACAGCGCAATTACTGAAGAAGCCATACCCAATTCCGGCATCATCGGTAATCAAGGTGCCCATTACATCGCCCATCCCTTCGCCGTATTGACCCTGGCCGCTGCCAGCCATAGAGACGAGATGGTGTCCATATTCGTGATGAACCACTGTGCAATATGCGGTGTTAGGACAGCCGCCGCCGGAATGGTAAAAATTGGTCGAAGTGTAGTCATAATAGGCATTGCAGGTGCTGGCAAGGTTCACGTGGACCGGGAAATCATTTTGCTGCAGACCTGGATATGCCGGGTTGTATTTCAATGTAAAATCACGGACTACATTCGATTCAACATAAGCATTAACGTCCGCCCGATAATTCTCGGCCGTATTAGCGGAATTGTGAACAAAATTGGCTGGACCGGGAGGAGTCACAGACAAGGAAAGAAAGCTTTCTGCTCCAGCATCATTCCAAACCTGGAACCATCTCCCGCGAACATAAGAAAGAACTGTAACAGGAGAAGAACCGCTGTTGGTGATAGTGTAATTGCCCAGTGAATCAGCATAGGCGGTGTTGCCATTCTGAATATAAACACGAGCATATTTCATCGCTTCCTGCGCTTCATTCTCGCAGATATCGGGTCCCTTGCCCTGCGTGGCCATTGCCTTGACGTTACCGGTGACATCGACATTGAGGACCATATTTTCTGTATAAAGGACTTCACCAGTTTGCGCATCAACCAGCAATAACCACTTTTGATAGTCCTCTGTCCCCTTAGCGCCATTGTCAGCTATCACTTCCATCGCCAACGACGGCGACACCACTTCATCATTCACTCCAGCCCAAACCACCAAACGAGGATCACTGAAGTTCATTAGGCTGCTCTCAAATGTCCTGGCAGCACCCTCAGCCATGGTCCTGTTGGCTGTTACGCCTGCCGGCACACGGAATCCACCCAGGTCACGTAATGCCGATGCCGCTAATACCAACGGATAATCCGGCTCATTCTTTACCAGCAATCGCAAATCAGAGCGAAACACTGGTACCCCATCGCTATGCTGACTATAATAAACCAAGGTGAACTTATACTGCCCGGTCTGCTGATCATACATCACAGGTTGCACATGACGGCCATCCACCAAATTGCTTTGGGGATTTAAATCCTCGGGCGGAACCCCGAATATCCACGCATGTTCCCGCCGAAATGTTTCCGCTGTCCCCTCCGCACTCATGCCATAGCCGAATGTATGGCCATACAACCTCGTTATCAATGCCCCCTCTTGATACGCTTGCACCCCAGGATAGCTTGACGATAACCTCGCCAATGCCTCCACCTTAGGATTTAGCTCTGCCGATACCACTGGACTCCATACTCCCAGTACTAATACCGACAATAAAGCAAAACCCATCAATGCTGTAATCCGCCTCATACAGATTTCTCCTTGTGAGTTAAATGTTAGGGAATTTAGGGTTTAGATAATGATTCAATTTCTAATAATTTTTTTGCAGGAAAACCTACTACCGTTTCCCGAAGAAAAAAGTCGTAATAATGCATGCAAATCCAAGACTGATACGACCTAAATTAGAATATACATTGCCATTCACGAAATGTCAATCTAAATAAAGAGTTATTTCAATTTTTTTTTGGTTTATTTTATTGGCATCCAATGGAAATCCCCAACGAAAACACTATATTAGAAATGTAGGTCAATCCCACTTGGAAATTGACATTCTTCTTCAATGGCGGGGGCAATCCGGTTGGCCCGAAATCACGTTCGAACGAGCCACGAAACAATCAAGAACGTCCAATCTCGATTGATTTGACCCATCATTTCTATTATTGAATAGATGGGTCAATTGACCTTAATTTCGATAGTACAACACCTCCAGTGGAGATCGAGCTTTTATCCATATCAATTTGATTGACCTATCCTACAAGACTTGCACTAATTTTGTGCACTGCTCCCAGATAGCCACTATTTGGTGCATCATGGTGAATTCCATTTTCGGTGATAAATATATATCAAACATATGGATGTGGCCATCACAATGTATTGGCATAGGAATTGCTCTAATTTGTTTCGAAATTACTGGAGGAGTATATGAAGTTCTCAAAGATCATTAAATTTTCACTAATCGGACTTATGATGATAGGCCTAAGTGTTCTATCGGGATGCGATAATAACTCAACAAAATATGTGGACATCTACCCCGCTTCGGTGCCATCGGGTGTCTATACTGTTACCGGCGATCGGCAGGTAACCATTTACTGGTCGGCTATCGTGGAACATGATTTTGATTATTATGTAGCTTGGCGCTCGGATTATCCTGCCGGACCGTATGAGGATATCGGATCAACCGAAGAAACCTCTCTTGTTGATGATGGGCTAACTAATGGCCATATTTATTATTTTGCGGTTTCATCTGTAGATACTCACGGGAATGAAAGCGATCTCTCCTACGAGATGATTTTTGATACTCCACGTCCGGAAGGGTCATCATCGCTCCGGGATTTCCAAATTTACCCCGAAAATTCGGGATATTCACTTGAAAATGAACGGGTTGTCCCTTATGATGATGCTTCCTGTGATTTCTATGTTGATTATGATAATATATTGAATGTTTTCTTCATCGTGGCCGGCAGGCCATTGACAGATGTTCAGGATTTCGGATATACCGACAATTTGAACGATGTCGATTATGCCCCGCTTGATGGGTGGTCAGATTTGGGTTATGTGGAAGCGATTCTTGGCCATAGTTATGTATTATGGACTGCCGATGATCATTACGCGGTGGTGCGGATAACCGGCTTAAGCAAAGGCACTTACACGGTTGGATTCGATTTCGCCTATCAAGTGGATCTGGGAAATCGCGAGTTAAAAATTGCACCTACAACCAAAATAAAGAAACCGGTATCGCGATAATTATTTTAGGACATTTGAAAGAAGGTTGAATATGAAAACCATAAATAAAATACTGCTTGGGGTATTGGTTATGGTTATGACGCCATTAGGCCCCATTTTCGCTCAGCAAAGCGGATTGAATTATCGTCCCGATTTGGGGATTGAAGTATGGACCAATAAGGGTGAAGGTGAGACTTTTTATCGCGGCGAGGATCTCGTGGTTTATTTTCGCGCTGATCACAATTGCTATGCCCTTATCTACGAGATTGATACGGACGGGAATATAAATGTTATATTCCCAAGCGGCCCGGGAGAAGATGCATTTGTCAATGCAAATTCCACCTATCGAATTCCTCCGCTTAATGCAGATTATCATATGGAAGTTGGTGGCGCCGAAGGCGATGAATATATCTATGCCATCGCTTCAAACGAGAAGTTCAGTGGTCCTCAATGGATGGTGTATTGGGGAATTGAGTACAACCGAATTGAAGACGAGTGGATAGTTGATGCCAGTGGCGGCAGGAATAATGCTCTGGACCAGATAATCGGCAGGTTAGTTTCCGAGAATGGTGGACGTTATGTAAGCGCGTCTGTTTCTTTCAATATAGAAGCTTCCTACCGCAATTATTTTTATTATCCTTCCAGCCAATATAACTATCGCTACGGCTCTGCCTGGATCGGGGCGGACTATCCGGGCTGTGAGATATTTATCGACGGGATTTATTACGGCATTGCGCCCCTTTATATTCCGAGCATATTAGCAGGCGGCCACATCATAATCTTATATTATGGCGGGTATCCCTGCTGGCAGAATTATTTCTGGGTGGATTATGGGAATTATTATCGGTTCAATGCCGTAGTTGAATACAGGTATATTGTATATAGGGATAGCAACGTTCGATATAAGTATTGGGGAGACTGGGATTTTGGCGGCAAGGATTACCGTCGGGACAAGCGCTATAAAGATTGGGGAGGATATACCTATAAGAATCCAGAAGCAATATGGACTTCCTCAAAATCTCATTATAAAAATAGCGCCGGAACTCGGGTCAAGGATTATGACAGAAATGGAGTAATCGAAAAATCGGAATTCAAAAAATCATATAAGAATCCTGAATCATGGATGAAAATTAAGAATACGGAGCAACAGAAATCCAATCAGGCAAAGTCGTCAGAGACCAAAAAATCGAAAGAAATCAAAAAACCTGCTAATAAGAAAGTTGACAACGGGAAGGCCGATGAGTTAAATAAGAGTAAGATAATAAAAAACACTAAGCCCACCAAGACGGATGATGGAAAGGCGATGGACAAGGGCCAATCAAAATCAAATGGCTCGAAAACCTCCAACCCGAAGGACAAGGGAAATCAAACCGATAAATCCAGGCGCGACCGATGACCAATAGAACCGGAAACATAATTTGCATTTCTATGATGGCAGTATTTGTTATCTTGTTGGCCACGGCAGACGCAAATTCCGGATTGGAAAAGAAAAAAAAGGAGACAGCCAAGATAAAGAGCTCAGCTTTGCAGGATTCCCTAAGACCCAAATCGACAACACCAGGCGACAAAGGGGACGAGGCCCTTGATAAAAAAGACATTGGGCACAACGCTGGCCAAAAATATGACACTTTTATTGACCAGAATAAAGATGGCATAGACGATCGTGTCAAAAAACATCCGATAAAATCAAACACAAAGAAGACCAAAAAGAAAATCCCTGCCGCAGGTAACGCCTCAAGCCCCGGCTCGGAGAAAAAGAGGAATTAGTTCTGAGGACCTCGATTATTCCACAGAGAATTAATATATCGGCGAATACCTATTTATAGATTGCATTATGGCGGGGGAACAATTTAATTGCTGGCGGTGTAATAATAGCGTTTCAACTGAAATAGATTCATTCATTTCATAATTGATAAATCCTATCTGGTAAGTTTCTTGTATCATTCTCTTCAGGAGGAATAAATGTCAGCCAAAAGACGTATTACAATAATAAGTGTAGTGATAATATGTGTATTCCTGGGCATATTTATTACGACTACAGCCCAATCGACTCATGATTCACTATTCTCGTATGCACGACTTTATACGGATATAGCATTTCGTATAAATGCAAGATATGTAGAGGATGTCGATTCCAAAGAACTGGTCTATTCCGGGATTAAGGGGATGATGGAGATATTGGATCCATTTTCCGAATTCCTGGAAATGAAAGACTATGA
Organism: candidate division Zixibacteria bacterium CG_4_9_14_3_um_filter_46_8; assembly: GCA_002791595.1. Taxonomy (GTDB): domain Bacteria; phylum Zixibacteria; class MSB-5A5; order UM-FILTER-46-8; family UM-FILTER-46-8; genus UM-FILTER-46-8. The sequence goes on along the minus strand of PFXJ01000011.1, from coordinate 5,757 downwards.
TCGTTTAATGGAGACTACCAAAGGCAAATATAGCGGTCTGGGCATGACCATTTTTCAAAGGGATGGCTGGATCACTGTCGTTTCTCCGATGGAGGGAACACCGGCTTACCGCATGGGCCTTCGTGCCGGCGACAGGATAATCAAAATCGAAGGGCAGACGACCAAGGGGATGACCACCGAGGATGCGAGCAATCTGATGCGAGGCGAGGCCGGAACGAGAGTGAAATTGGCGATCGAAAGAGAGGGTCTTGAAGAACCATTGGAGTATGAGATCGAACGGGCTGTCATCGAGCTCAAGACAGTTCCGTATTACGGTTTTGCGAAGGATAAAATCGGATATATTCGACTGGCACGTTTCGGATCCGAATCCGAGACGGAGCTTGAGAATTCAATCAAGGAGTTGAAGGAAAAGGGAATGGAATCTCTGATTCTTGACCTCCGTTCCAATGGCGGCGGGTTATTGACCCAGGCAGTCAGCACGACTAACCTGTTTCTGGGAAAGGGGAAAGAGATTGTCTCGACCAAGGGCCGCATCAGCGATCAAAATAATGTCTATACCGGCACAAATGACCCCATGCTTCCTGACATTCCAATGGTAGTTTTAGTGGATCAGAATAGCGCATCAGCTTCCGAGATCTTGACCGGAGCAATACAGGATTGGGATCGCGGTGTGATTATTGGCAATGAGACTTTTGGAAAAGGTCTGGTTCAGCAAATATATCCTCTCTCCGACAAGACTGCTCTGAAACTAACCACAGCGAAATGGTATATCCCGTCGGGAAGATGCATTCAGAAGGAAGAGCACTTTCATCGCACCGATCAAAGTGACTTGACAATGGGAATTGTGGAGGACTCCACTGAAGCTCAAAGGGATTCAAAATCCAAAACCGACAGTACCCAGACAGCTTATTTTACCAAGGGTGGGAGAATTGTTTATGGCGGCGGTGGTGTAAAGCCGGACCTCGCAGTTGAGCGAAAGGAACTAAGCCCGCTTATGTTGAATCTTGAACGGCTATCAATGTTTTTCGATTTCTCAGTGCATTACACGGTCAGCCATCCAGATGTCCCGGTTGACTTCGAAGTCAGCGACCAGATTATCAGTGAGTTCCGAAATTACCTAAAATCAAAGAATTTCACTTACAAAAGCAAGATGCAGATGCAGTTTGAGGACATTAAGAAGAGCGCAGAGACAGAGAATCGAATCGACCAATTGAAACCGGTTCTCGACCAGTTGGAAGCGCGTATTAATGTAATTAAGGAGCAGGAGTTTGCTGAATCTATGGATCAAATTAAGCGCTCCATCAAACGCGATATGTTGACCAAGCTCTACGGAGAGCGGGCTCTGTATGAACAGGTTATCCTAAAAACAGACCCTTACGTGAAAAAGGCTCTGGAAGTTATGGAGAATAAAAAGGAATATGCTTCCATCTTGAAAAGCTAAGAAGTTTATAAAGCGAATTTCCGGGCCCCGATCAGATATCGGGGCTTTTTTATTATAATTAGAAATACCCCCGGCAGGAATTGAACCTGCGGCCTGCGGTTTAGGAAACCGACGCTCTATCCAACTGAGCTACGGGGGCGTTGGCCATATTATTCAGAAGTATATTCAACTAAAGAGAATACTTCATATCCTTTCAAGCATTCTCGTCCCTTAAGAAACGACAATTCGATGACGAATGCAAACGAATCCACTTGCGCTCCCAATTGCCTTACTAATTTACCGGTTGCCGATGCGGTACCGCCGGTAGCCAGCAGATCATCGATGATAACGACGCGATCTCCCTCTTTCAGGGCATCCTTATGGATTTCGATGGAATCGGTCCCATATTCCAATTGATAGCTCTGGCAGACCGTCTCTGCGGGCAATTTCCCCGGCTTTCTGATAGGAATGAATGGCAAGCCCAAATTTGATGCCAGTGGGGCTCCAAAAATAAATCCTCTGGCTTCCACCCCCACAATGGCAGTAATCGGTTGGAAATGGTATTTCTCGTAGAATTTATCCAGAGTATATTTGAAAGCCTCCGGATTCTTCAGTAAGGTAGTTATATCACGAAAGACGATTCCGGGTTTTGGAAAATCCGGAATATTGCGAATAACTTTCTTAAGATCCATCATCAATCTCACTAAAAGGAATGATTCGTTAATGCCACATTTGAAATGGTATAATTCCCGGCTCCGAATGGCAAGGAATTAATAATATTCCACGTCAAAGCCCTTGAACTTCCCTGTGTATTCCCCTTCGATTGTTTTTATGGAATTGACCGAGGCGTTTGGCGGGCCGACTATAATCTCCTTGATGAATTCCTTTACAATTCCATCCTCACCTTCCACGATAACTTGGACTTCCCCATTAGGCAAATTTGCCACGTGGCCGGTCACATTAAATTTCATTGCTGATCTGGTCACAAACCAACGATACCCCACTCCTTGCACCATGCCGCCGATGATTGCTGTGACCTGTACCAACCGTCCCATCTATTATTGAATCGCCTTGGCAAGTGCCCTTTGAACTGCTTGTTCAGGGTCATCGGTGACTAAATGGATACCGGGAATCTGCCAGCTTCCAAGCGAAATCACCGGCACTCCATTTTTCAAACAAAAAGATATTTCGGAAAGAGTGCCGTAGCTTCCGGAAATTGCGATGGCGGCATCGATCGAATGGACAATAATCAGATTCCGGGCATCGCCCATCCCAGTAACAATTCGGTAATCAAGAAATTGATTTCCCTCATTGGCATTGATTCCGGGAAGGATCCCGATAGTTGTGCCTCCCGCTCTTTTGGCTCCACAACAGGCGGATTCCATTACCCCACCCATTCCGCCACAGATTAACACGGCCCCCATACGGGCAATATGCTCACCGGCAGATTCAGCAAGCTTAGCCGTGTTATGATCGCAGGTATGGCTTCCAAAAATGCCGACATAGATACGCTTAGCCTGGGAATTGGCTTGAGGAAATATTGAATCCTTCAACAAAGTTTCATTATGATTAGGCTAATGTTCCTGTTGCGACCAGCGGTGCCATTTTTCGTAATCCGAGCCATAATCGACACCGGTCACCTGCCGTAATGCATTGGCGGCTTCATTTCGAGTCGCATCATCGAATTGTGGATTCAAATTATCAATGAGGATCGGGACAGTAGCTTTGGCCGCGGGGCCTATCGTGGATATGGTCCTGGCGGCGGCCCATGATTGTTTCATATCGCGGCTCTTGATATCTTTCATCAATTGGTTGATAATTGCATCAAGGTCAAAATCCTTTTGACAGCCGGGGCATTTCAATTCGATGTTCCTCAGCGAATAGCCGCAACCGCTGCAGATAAAATGGCGGCGACCCCCCAAGAGCCAAATGATGATAATCGCGACAAGAATGCAAATGGCGATTCCAACGAAGAGCCAATTGACTTTGAATTGTGTCATCGGCCACCATATCACCAGCACATTAGTAAGATAACAAAGAGGACGATTGTGGGGCGGCGCCGCCATCGAGCATGAGGGATTAATTTGGGCTGTTCCGTTTTCCTTAGCTGTTCATCGGCCAATTCGCTATTTGTCACTTTTTCTACCCTTTCTCTGATTGGAATCACAGATCAAGTCAAATCGCTGGGTAATTGTTCGCCTCTATAAGATTCATCCAATTTTAGCCGCTCTTTATGAAAGCCTTTCCATCCAATAATCTAAATCGGGGCGAGAGGATTTGAACCTCCGACACCGCGGTCCCGAACCGCGTGCGCTACCAGGCTGCGCTACGCCCCGAAATCAATTTCATATTTTACGGAACGTCTCAATGAATGTCAATAAATTTATCACTATCACGCCGGAAATAAGCACATCACGGGCAAATAAGGGATGGAGGTATAATAGAATTAGCATTGCAATTCTATCTTGGCCGTGCCACCCCAACCGTAACGCCACCGTCCCGGTGGCAAAGAAAGATGGAAGGCAGGCGGGACATTTTTGTCCCGCATGTCGGCCCGCAGACAAGAATGTCTGCGCTACTGAAAACATAGTAGGCGGGCGGCCTTGTCCCCCCAAATCAAATGTCGGGGCAAGTCGCCATCGCGCCCAAGGACCCACGACCTACTTCAATAATGTCATCCGCTTGGTAATCACCTTTCCTCCAGCAGTCAATCTATAGAAATAAATCCCGCTGGAATAATTCGAGGCGTCCCAGATTACGGAATGGTCTCCCGCCACCAATTGCTCATCAACTATCGTCGCCACCTCCTGGCCAAGCAAATTGTAGATTGAAAGCCGGATATTCGCATCTTTGGAAATGGCATAATGGATGGTGGTGCTGGCATTAAAGGGATTCGGGCTGTTACTGATTTGCAGACCCGCTGGCTCTCCGGCATTAGCAGTTTCACCGCCCGGACATCCTCCCTGTTCCTCACCCCCGGTTATAGCGCAAGCCGAGAAATTCATCTCATCAATTCCCCATCCCGATGCAACAAATTCATCGACGCCAATATCATCGTGAGCATTCATCGCTGGAACGATTCGGAAGGGGAAAGCATTTGAGTCTGATTTGACTGATGGATAGTCGCCGGCATAGACCCAGTAATAATAATCACCCAAAGGAGCCCCGGACGGAACATTCTGCCTGGTATTGGGGGCAGAGAACATTTGATTGGGGCCAATAGGAATATTATTTAATTGCATCAGCGGACCATAGGAGGCGCCATTAGGCAATTTCAACATTATCCAGACATCAACTATCTGTGATACAGCACTGTTATTTCGCAGGATGCCGGTAAATTCGAAAAATCCACCTGTGGAAACTACCTCTATCGGTGGGTTCTCCGGAAGCATCTTAACTGTATAAGAAGACCTGGAGATATCCGGTTGATAACCAACAATAATCTGGTATGTCGTATCAGGGCCGGAAATATTCACATCACATACTCCATAAGCATTTACGAAATCACCAACCACATAGCTTGTGATATTAGCCCCCGTATAATCGCTTATATAAAGATCTAAACTGCCGGAACCATCGTTAATTGTGATGACCTGGTAGGTTCCATAATCGACTTTAGCGCTGGCAACTCCGCCCACCCACATTCTGGTCCCTTCCCAGGCAATATTCTTGGCCGCACCGGTAGAAAATGGAGTATCCCCTACATACCGTTTTATGTCGTGCACGGTTATATCGGTGATATTTACTAGTTGCGTGGTGCCTGCGTTCTGATCAACCGTCCCCCGCAAAGAGACCTCATTGCCAAACGTGATACCACTTAGCACATTGGTAGCGAAGAGATTTATCCCTTTGCCCGATGAATCCTCAATATAAGCATCGGTGATGTATGGATTGGTCACACCGGCACCCAGCGTTATCACTCCCTTGACTATCACCGACTGCCCGGCATAATTGCCATAATTATTCTGGATATCCGCTATGGCGATTGTATCGCTCTGGCCTCCTTGAGGTAAGGGATATGAATCACCTTCAACCAGGAAATTATTGAAACCTGTAGTCGTGATAACGATATCGCCATAAACCACATTGCCAAGGCTATCCTCAGTTTCATAGACAGTGCTGGTGGCCAGAAGCCTTTGCATCGCCTCCGTATGCGGATGACCATAAGAGTTCGCTCCCAATGACAAAATCGATACTTCCGGGTCTAAAGCGCTCAAAAATGATGGGTTCGAGGAGGTCCTGCTGCCATGGTGGTCAACCAGATAAACTTCAACATCGCCGCAGTCTGCCCCTACTGAGGTTTCTATGTCGGAATATGATGAAGAGTTATATCCGGA
>PFXJ01000059.1 GCA_002791595.1 candidate division Zixibacteria bacterium CG_4_9_14_3_um_filter_46_8 | reverse complement strand
GTCAAGAAAAACCAGTAGCTTTATTGGAATATTATTTCAGTGTGGGCATTATTGCCAGGACAACGGTAGTCCATCGCCCCGATGGAGTCGGGGCTGAGGTGATTATTCGACTGTTTTTACTACACGCGATAGAGGGGATAGGGCATGTTCGGGAGTTAATGCGCGGGTGCCCCGCCCGGGCTTGTTGAAAAAGCTTGGTTGCCATGAAAAAGAAAGTGGTTTTTTTATATCTATTTAAGCTTATGGATATTTTCGACAACTTATTTGGGTGTGCATCTAATATGGGACATTTATGGATTAATTTATTAATGGTAAAAGATAATTCTTGACAAATTCGGCTGGAGGAGTTAAGCTGATTATAGTATTTTTCTAATTGGATTAGAGTTGATATATTTGATGGAGTTAAATTTAAGAATTGCAAGGGAGAGTTGATATGGCTATAACGACCAGGCCAAAACGGAAACTGCACATAATGGTGATTGAAGATGACGCTGATTTGTGCGAGTATCTCATTGAGCTTCTTACTGAGGAGGGTTATGAGGTTGATGCTTTCCAATCACCGTTGGAGGCATTGGATCGTCTGAAAAACAAGGTTTATCATCTGGTGTTGCTTGACCTTAAGATGGCGGAGATGAATGGAGTCGATGTTATGAAGAAAATAAGGAAATTCGATACTGACCTTTGTGTAATTATTCTCACGGCGTATCCATCGGTTGACACTGCAGTGGAGACAATGAAAGAGGATGCTTTCGATTACATCAAGAAGCCATTCGATAATCAGGAATTGAAGGCGGTCATAGATAGAGCAGTGCGCGCCAAGGGTTTGATAGTTGATCATGCGAAACAAGTTTGCATTGAGATCGGCAATCGCTTGAAGGATTTGCGCAAGAAGAAGAACTTGACTCTAAAGCAGCTTGCCAATAGAGCAGGACTGTCGGTATCTTTGATATCGCAAATTGAGAGGGCCGAGAGTGCGGCATCGATCTCCACCTTGACAAAAGTATCATTAGCTCTTAACGCCAAGATGGAGACTTTTTTCAAGGGCATTTAAGGCACTTGGCAGAGTCGGTTGTCTGGCGACAGCAATCAGCTTTCGGCGAAGGTAGGGAGTTTTATTTCAAACTCCCTTTTTAATTGCGCAGTTATCAAATTTGATTTGACAAGCAGAATAATTCTTATTTCCGTATTGGAAGCAACTTGTCTCGAAGTGGGCTGGGGGCACGATGATTCTATGATTAGGGATGACTCAGATGAAATCGGCGAAGAAGAAACCATTGGCTGAACAATTATTGCTCCTCGACAAGATCTCAAGGGCGATTTCAGAAGCTGATGAGATTGAGCCTCTGTTGGGAAAATCATTATCGTGCTTGATGGATAACGCTGTTGCATCTGCCGGCGCCGCATATTTGATGCAAAATGGCGCATGGCAGTTGCGAGTCAGCGCCGGATTCTCGTGTGATGAAATATCTGAAATCAGTCAGCTCGGGGCTCGAATGAACCATTGTTTGAATCGTTTAAGTGAGAGCAAGGACTGTGTTTTTCTGAAACCGGGAAAACGTCATCCCCGTTATTGCCCGGGATTTCCGAAAGATAGAAGGGGCAATCATTGGTGGATCGGGGTCGCTGTCAAGTCCCATGGAGGCCCTATCGGAGTTCTCTCATTAATAGGAAGGAGAAATGAAGGCCCAACCCCGGTCACTCTTGAGGTTTTGCCGATTCTTACTGGCTTTATTGGCGCTGCTTTGGAAAAGGCGATGCTTTATGAAGAAGCGCTCAGAAAAAACAGGGCATTGAAATTATATAATGAGATTGCGAGAATCATAAGTTCATCAACCGACATGGGTTTAGTCCCCAATAAATGCTTAATGTTATTGATCAAATATCTGCGGATCAAAGGCGGCGTAGTTTTTCTTAGGGATGAACGTCGGGGTCGGCTCAAAATGATCGCTCACCAGAGAACGCCTCGCCAAATGCTTCAAGTCATAAAGGAAGTTCGTTATTTCCCCTACAAGGCCTCTCCCTTGCTTACCGGCAGGACGGCGGTCATTGTTGATTTTACAAGTACTTATCCTTTTTTGAAAAAGTTGGCGTCCTCATACAAATTTGAGGTGTTTATCTCGATACCATTGAGGTCCAAAAACAAGATCGTTGGTTTGATTGACCTGGCTGGTTTGCATAAAGTCAACTTAGGTGAGATCGATGTGCAACTCTTGGACGCCATCGGAAATCAACTGGGAATCGCTCTTGATAATGCTCAGACTCTGTCCTTGGTTACCGGAGCCGAAGAAAAATATCGTTCGATTTACGAATCATCTTCAGATATCCTATTCACAACTAATCGCACGGGGACCATTACCAGTGCCAATCCTTCATTTCAGGAAACTATGGGCCTTCGGGAGAAGGAGTTAATTGGCAGGAAACTCTCTTCGTTTGCCGCCAGGGGTTATGGCAAGCTGGTCAGGGATATTCTGCGTCAATCATTGACCAAAAGAATTTCATCAGCGCGCGAGCTTTTGTTGACAGCTCGCAAAGGTAATCGAGTAATCTCGTTGAGATTAGGGCCCTCCCGCAACAGCGCCGGGGAGGTGGTTGGAGTCCAGGGAGAGGGGCACGATATTACCAACAGGCATGAAAGCGAAACCCAATACCGTTTGGTTTTTGAGAATTCCCCGGTTGGGATTTTCCAATTTGACCAGAATGGGGTTATCAATGCCTGTAATGCCAGCTTAAGCAAAATTTTGGGGACAAATATGAAGGGGCTGATTGGGTTTAATCTTTTGGCATCGCTGGCAAACAAGAAAATGCTGGACGCAGTGAGACAGGCGCTAGCCGGTAGGCTGGGTCATTTCGAGGGCAATTATGTCTCGATAACCGGGGGCAAGGCGGTCACTGTAAAGGTCGATGTTGCCCCAGTTATGATTGAAAAAGGGAGATACCTGGGGGGAATTGGCATAATGGAAGACATCACCGAACGTCAAAGGGCCGAAGATGCTCTTTTTGAAACGCACCAAAAGTATAAGAAAACGGTATCATCGATTTCCGATTATCTCTGGAGCGCTTCGATACAAAATGGAAAATGGAAACAAGAATTTATCACACCGGTGGCCAAAAAGATAACCGGATATTCACTTTCGGATTTTCTGGCAGATCCAATGCTACTTCTGAGGATGGTGCACCCGGACGACAAGGCGATAGTTATGGAGAAATTCAAGGCGATGATGAAAGGTTCGGCGGTGGTTTATGAGCATCGGATTACACGCAAGAATGGAGGGCTGAGATGGATTCGTGACAGCGCCATGCCGACGGTTGACAGCAGTGGAGCAGTCGTCCGGGTCGATGGCATTGTCAGCGATATTACCGAGCGGAAGCAAGCCGAAATCGATGCCGAGGAACTTCGCGAGAGGTTGCTCCAATCCGAAAAGCTGGCTTTTTTGGGAACGATGGCCGCCGGAGTTGCCCATGAGATAAATAATCCCTTGTCGGTGATAACGGGAATGTTACAGGAGCTGGTCAGCAAGACCCAGCCTGATGACCGGATGTATATGAAATACTTGAGACTTCGAAAGGTGGCTGACAGGATCGGCAGGATTGTGGATGGGTTGCTGCATTTTTCTCACCAGAATAGCGTTCATTTTGTGCCTACGGATCTCCATTTGGTCATAGATGAATCCCTATCGATGGTCAGAGAGAAAAACGCCTTCGAGAATATCGAATTAGTAAAGAGATATGCCGATGACATCCCCAAGATTAATGTGGAAAGGGATCAAATATCGCAGGTCATAATCAATCTAGTGACCAATGCGCTGGACGCAATGCCTGATGGAGGCCGACTCACCATCTCTACTGGATATAAAAGGGAGAAAAAAACAATAAGTATATCCATTTCCGATACTGGTGTCGGGATAGGTCCGGAGGCGAAGCGTAAATTATTTACGCCGTTTTATACCACCAAGGAGGTTGGTCAGGGAACAGGTCTTGGATTGGCGATTAGTTATGGAATTATCCAAAGCCACCAGGGAACTCTGGAGGTGGAAAGCGAATTGAACAAGGGGAGCACATTCACCATCAATTTGCCTCGTGGAATTCATTCGGCACAAAAAGATGGGATGCTGTCTTTTGCTGGTGGCAGACCATAGGAGATAAAGGTTCACAGATCTTGAGATTTTCCGATAATATTAATATGACGAATAAAAGTTTGTTGATATTGGCCCTTTTACTGGCTATCTCAGATTTGATTGGATGTAACAATAAGCCCACTACTCCGATGGATCAAAATAAAATATCTATCAGTTATCCCCAAAGTGGCGCAACAATCGGCGATTCGATAACTGTGATTGTCAGCGCGGGCAGCATAGCCGGCATAACGCGGATTGATCTTTATATCGATGGGGATTCTGTTTTCACGGACGCCAATCCCCCATACCGGTATTTCTGGAGCACGCATAACGTGCAATCGGGTGTCAGCCACTCCATCTATGCGGTGGCCTGGCTGGCTGACACATCTTACATTTCAGATTCGATCACAGTGATGGTCGCAAATAAAATATTTATCAGCTATCCCCAAAGTGGCGCAACAATCGGTGATTCGATAACTGTGATTGTCAGCGCGGGCAGCATAACCGGCATAACGCGGATTGATCTTTATATCGATGGGGATTCTGTCTTCACGGACGCCAATCCCCCATACCGGTATTTCTGGAGCACACATAACGTGCAATCGGGTGTAAGCCACTCTGTCTATGCGGTGGCCTGGCTGGCAGACACATCTTACATTTCAGATTCGATCACAGTGATGGTCGAAATAGTATCCGGCATCCATATAATTTCAGAATTTCAAACTACTGGCTCGGCCGTTAAGCTGATTCCCAGCGACAATGCGGCTCGTCTCTATGTGGCGGCATCAGACAATGGAGTAGAGGCGTATGATATATCCAATCCCTACACTCCATTTTTCCTTTACAATATTAACACTAACGGGAGCGCCGTGGCGGTCGATACCTGGCAGGAATACCTATTTATCGCCGAAGGAAGTAATGGGGTTTCGGTCTGGAATGTATCGAACCCGGACTCGGCGGTGTTCATGGACAGGTATGATACTCCGGAGGGCGCCGTTAATCTGGAGTTTGATCCATCTGATTCGATGCTCTATATTGCCGATAGCTATTCCCTGCAAATACTTGAAATGGACGCTTTATTCCACTTCGATTACCGCGGGAGCTTGCAGACCGCGACCGCTCTGAATGATATTGCGGTAAATGGGAATTATGTCCATCTTGGCAGCGCTGATGGCTTGATGATTGCTGATGTGAGCAATCCTTCCAATCCCGCTTATGTTGGCGGGATTTACCACACAGCAACTCCCATTGTGGGGCTATTGAGCTTCGCCGGCCATGACTATCTTGCCAAGGGGGCTGGGGGAATCGAGATTGTCTCATTCGGCATATTGCCTAGCCCGGAGTCCCAGGCCGATTTTAATACCAATGGCGCCGCTCAAATGATTGCATTTCGGAATGGCGGAGATTCCGATTATATCTATGTGGCTGATGGCATCAATGGCGTTATGATTTTCAATTACCTGGAAAGTGATTCATCACGAATAGTATCTTTGGAGAATATCGATACGCAGGGCTATGCCTATGATATCGTTTATCAGGCTGGCCTCATTTATGTTGCCGACAACGCCCGCTTTTTGATACTCAGATATGTAGAATAGACACGGGCTACAAAGTAAATGGCTTCGGTCAATAAACCTATCAAATAGGGGGTTTCGACACCTGCTTCCGGGGGAATGATATGTGGGGCAAGCCAAGAAATTACATTTGCAACAAGCCTAAATAGGTGGGGATTCCATCGTTTTATTTTTCAGATTCGGGCGATGCGGCTTTTTTGGCTTCGAAAATTGATTCCGCCAAAGAGAGAGCGACGCCTGATAAGACAGCCTCCACACCGAGTGTGGTGAAATCGGATGAAATCAACTTGCGGTCAACATTGGCATATAGAGAGCAGGCAGCCCCAACTTCCACCACTAATCCAGATATTTTGTCGCCCGATTCGGCGACAAAGGTTACTTCACCCAGTTCATCGCTTAGAATATAGCCGGAACAATTATGAAGCTGAAGATGACTCTCGGGGGTATAGACTACTGCCAGAGGTCCTTTAATTTTTTTCCCAAGCTGGGCGGATGGATAAAGGTCAACACTGATACGCCGATTCTCTTCGCGATTTTCGATGACCAGGCGAAAATGATCGGTCATATTATTGACCTGGGCCGCCTTAAGGCATTTTGAGATTTTCTTGATATTGCTGGGAGTGAAAATCCGCTTCATAGCTATCCTTGAGTGGGGCCGCCCGGCTCATCTTTTTTCTCAATTTTGGGCTTTGCGGGATGGTCAACATCGTTGATCTCATCTTTGGCATCCCGCATTGCTTTTTTGAATTCGCGGATGCCTTTGCCCATACCTTGAGCGATTTCTGGGATGCGCTTGGCTCCGAAGAGGAGCAAGACCACCAGCAAAATAAGCAAAAGTTCCTGCGCCCCTATTCCGCCTAACATAAACTCACCTCCTTTACCTCATCGTTCATACGTTAATTAATATAAGACGGTTCCGCCATTTCCGAAAGCTATTTTTAGATATACCACCATTTGTAATAGGCGATGACCAGCAATACGCATATTACGGATACGAAATTAATCTTCAATAGAAGCCCCAAGGTGAAGTTAATGGCATATAGTTTCACCGCGAACGGCTCAAAACCGATATCGAAGCTTTCCGTGCAAAGGATTTTGACAGCGCCATCGGGGAGGAACGTCCCCATAATCTCACCGACCAATCCCCCAAGGATAGCGCCCAAAATAAGCGCCACTGTCAAGAAGGTTAATTCTTTTTTCTTCAACTTCTTCCCTTATCTAATTTCCATTTAATATCGATTTAAATATCAGCGCCCCATCTCTGCCGCCCAATAAATCCTCCACGTATCTTTCAGGGTGAGGCATCATACCCATCACGTTGCCTTTCTCGTTTATGATGCCGGCGATTGACTCCCTGGATCCATTGGGATTATGTCTATCACCCACTTTGCCGTCAATATCGCAATATCTGAATAGTATGCCATCATAACCGAGAATATGCTGATATTCCTCATCTGAACAGTAGTAATTGCCTTCATTATGGGCGATCGGCAGGCGAATTACCTGGCTTTCCTCGAGACCCCGGGTGAAGATGGTCTTGCCATTTTCGGTGCGGAGGTTGACATCCCGGCAAAGGAAGCGCAGATCTCGATTGCGCCTTAAAGCCCCCGGCAGCAATCCGCATTCGGTTAGAATCTGGAATCCGTTGCAGATTCCCATAACCAAACCCCCATCTTGAGCGAATTCCTTGACTGCGCCAATTACTGGAGAAAAGGAAGCGATGGCTCCCGCCCGGAGGTAGTCTCCGTAGGAAAATCCTCCCGGGACAATCATCACATCCATTCCCTTGAGATTTGTATCCTTGTGCCAGATGAATTTCGCCGGTTGTCCGAGGATATCTTTGATGGCGCGATAGCCGTCATAATCGCAATTTGAACCGGGAAAAACTACGATGCCGAAGGTCATTCCTGTTCCCCAATCGAGAAATCTTCGATCACTGGATTCGCCAGCACCTTTTCCGAAATTTCCCTCAAGATTGCGACTGCTTCGTCAGGTTTGGCGTCGATCGAAATATCGAGAAATTTGCCTACTCGAACTTCCTTTATTTCGCCGAAACCGATATCATTCAGCGCTTGCTTAATCGTCTGTCCCTGAGGGTCTGCCAGTCCCTTCTTCAGGGAAACGTAGACTCTTGTTCTCATTGTTAGTGTCCTCGGTGAATTCAGGAGTTTTAGTTTTTGGGGTGGTCTTTTTTCTTCGGCCTTTAAGGTGTTCTTTCCCGACCGCAGATTGAGCCTGTTCTATCAGCAGGAATCCTTCCCGGATGATGCCGGATAGCACATACGCCATCGAAACCAGAAATAGGGAGTAACGTGGTCTGAGGATTATGGCGGCGATTGAAACAATCGAAAAGGCCAGCCGGAAAACTCCTTTTGCATTGCGCATTGAAAAATTTGGATTTGATTCATATTCGATAGAAGAGACCATTAAAAGGGCGAAACCCGCCACCATCGTAACTGCCAATTTCTCAAAGCGGACCTCCGCCCAGAGGTTGTCGGCAAAGATAATGTAACTGGCAATGGTTACTGCCGCCGCAGGAACCGGAAGGCCAATGAAATTTTTCTTTTTTTCGATGGTGGCTTGAAGGTTGAATCGCGCCAGGCGAAAGGCTGCTGCCATAATAAAAATGAATCCCATGATCCAGCCCCAACGTCCAAAATCCACATATCCATAGGAATACAGCATTACTGCGGGGGCGACCGCAAAGCTGAGCAAGTCCGCCAATGAATCCAATTCCACCCCGAAGCGCGATGCGCTTTTGGAAAGGCGCGCCACTCGCCCATCGAGGATATCCAGGAATACCGCCATTATGATTAGCCAGGCCGGTTCTGTGGGATCGGCGCCGCGCACGCAGGAGATAATGGCCAGAAACCCGCAAAACATATTTCCCATCGTAAATATGCCTGGGAAAATGCCTTTCAAATCACGCATCTTTGAATCTTCCTATGATAGTAGAACCGCCTTTGACATTCTGTCCTTTTGTGATCTCCAGTTCCGCCGATGAAGGAAGGAGTAGGTCAAGCCTGGAGCCGAAGCGCATCATTCCAAATCGCTGCCCACTTATCACTTTGCTCCCAACCTGCAAACGATTTACCAATCTGCGAGCCAGAACTCCCACAACCTGACGAACTGTCACCATTCCAAACGATGTTAAGATATCGGTTTCGATGGCAACATTTTTCGATTCCGCCTCTGGTTTGTATGCGGCCAGATATAAACCGCTTCTTTTACGTATATCGACCACTTCGCCCGAAACCGGCACCCGATTAATATGAACATTCAACGGGGAGAGAAAAATGGATAGAGCTTTCCTGCCGGAGACCTCATTTTCAATTTTTAAGACTCTGCCATCGGCGGGTGAAACAATCAGATGATGGCCATAGGGGATTTCCCTTTTCGGATCACGGAAAAAGAAAATCATAAAAAGAGCAATCAGAAATGAAAGAATCGCTATACCGAATGAGACCGGATTGCCGGTTCTAGAATAGACGAAAAAAAGGGCGACAGAGATTCCCAAAGGCGGAAAAACGAATAAAAGTCCGTCTTTATCCATCATGCTGGAAATACCCTTTTGAATATCAGATCGATATGGCGGGTATAGTACCCGATGTCAAAGACACTCTTAATCTCATTTTTATCCAAATATCTTTGAACCATAGGTTCATCCATTACGATGTCGTAGAATGGTTTGCCGGTTTTGTGCGAAAACAGCGCTATTCGTTGCACGATGCTATATGATTCCTCACGAGAAAGCCCCGATTGGGTAAGTGAAAGAAGGAGCCGTTGACTGCAAATAAGGCCCCCCGAATCAAAGATATTGGCAAGCATTTTATCGGCATTGACGGTCAATCGCGAAATGACCTCATTAAACTTGACCAGCATATAGTGAAGCAGAGATGTAGATGCTGGCAGAATGATCCTTTCATTTGATGAATGGGAAATATCACGTTCATCCCACAGAGCGACATTTTCCATAGCGGTTATGGTGTTTCCGCGCAATAGCCGCGCCAGCCCGCACATACGTTCGCAAATTATGGGATTTTTTTTATGCGGCATTGCCGAAGATCCTTTTTGTCCACGGGCAAAAGGCTCTTCCAATTCCCCGATTTCGGTTCGTTGTAAGCTTCGGATAACAGTGGCGAATTTTTCAATGGAGGCGGCTACAATAGCCAGGACAGCAAGATAGTGGGCGTGACGGTCACGCTGGATAATTTGGGATGAAACTTTGGCGGGTCTAAGGCCCAATTTTCGGCAGACAGACTGCTCAATGCAGGGGTTGATATGAGCATAAGTTCCCACGGCGCCTGATATTTTGCCAACCTCCACCTCCGATGCCGCACTTTTCATCCTCTGAAGCCCGCGTTCCAACTCGGTGTACCATAGGGCCAGCTTCATTCCCAGGGTGATCGGTTCGGCGGCAATCCCATGGGTTCTGCCGAGCATCGGCGTATATTGGTGCTTGATTGCCTTTTTCTTGATGGAAGTCATCAGCCTTTGGAGCGCCGAGATGAGCAGGGTGTTTGTTTCCTTGAGAGTGGCCGCCAGCGAAATATCCAGGACATCCGAGGAAGTCATTCCCAGATGCATATATCGGGAGCTGGGGCCGACGTGCGATGCTACTGATGTCAAGAATGCAATGACATCATGGTGGACATTAAGCTCGATTTTCTCGATCTCCTTGATGTCATAGGAGGCCCTTTTCTGAATAATGCTCAGCGCTTTGGGCGGTATTATTCCCAGTTTGGACTGGGCTTCACAAACGGCCAGCTCCACCTTTAGCCAGGTGTCATATTTATTCACATCTGACCAGAGACGCTCCATTTCGGGGAGAGTATAACGAGGTATCATCAGTACAGGATTCCCATTTGTCTCAATTCCAGTTCCGTTCGTCACCGACAGATTCTGGCGGTTGAAAGCTTATCCTCATATCATTGCTCGAATTGCTGTTAAATAATAACCACCAATGGAATTAAAGTCAATCGAAATGAACTCCGACGGATAGCTGGAGGAAAGCTGTTAGGCTTAGGGGAAAAATAGAAGTCATTTTCGATAATGGGTGCGGATAGCCAGCAAGGCGGCTGTAAAGTCATCTGGAAGGGGAGAATCGACAACAATCTGTTTGCCGCTCACGGGGTGATTAAATTCTAGATGAAAGGCATGCAGTGCCTGCCGCGGCATAAGCTTAAGTAGCTTTCGCCATAAATCGAGTTCATCCTTGCTTAGCGACTCGTGAGGTCGGGTGCGGCCACCGTACTCCGGATCTCCCAGAACCGGATACCCACAATGAGAAAGATGCACCCGAATCTGATGAGTGCGTCCAGTGAAAAGCTGAAGCCGGGCCAGAGTATATTTTCCATATCGTTCCAGAACTTCATAGCTGGTTATGGCTTCTTTGCTGTGGCCATAAGTAACCGCCATCTTTTTTCTATCGGACGGACTTCTGCCCACAGGAAATGAGAAAGTGCCAAGGTCCTGAGGCAGATCTCCGATAACAATCGCTTTGTATAATCTCTTTGCTGTTCTCTCCTGTATCTGCTGAGAAAGCTGAACATGGGCATTATCATTCTTGGCAATAATAAGCAGGCCAGAAGTGTTCTTATCGAGACGATGGACAATACCGGGTTTCAATTCCCCGCCAATCCCGGATAAATCTTTTATATGAAAAAGAAGGGCATTAACTAGAGTGCCGCTGTAATTGCCGGTGGCAGGATGAACTACCATTCCCGCCGGCTTATCGACCACAAGAAGGTCGTGATTCTCGTAGGCAATGTCCAGTGCGATGTTTTCTGCTTTGAGCTCGGTTTCCTCGGGGTCGGGGATAACCATATCGAGAATATCGCCAATCTTGAGCTTATATCCGGCTTTGGCCGGCTGGCCATTGACAAGAATTCCGCCTCCGCTAATTATGTTCTTGATTCGGCTGCGGGTAACACCTTCCAGGGATTCTGCGCAAAAGACGTCCAGGCGTTTGGCGGCTTCAGGGCTTTCAATTTTCCTGGAGATTTTCCGGGGCATTAGCGAATAAAATTGAATTATTGATTTGGCGAGGTTTTGGATTCTGCCATTTTCCGACTTGCGAAATTCGGATGAGTAATCATATATAAAATCACTCCCAACGTGCCTATCGTAACGGCGCAATCGGCGAGGTTGAATATTGGCCATCGATCAATCTGAAAGCCGGGGAATTGGAGCCCCAGGATTGTACGAGGCCCGATATTTATATCAAAGAAATCGATATCCA
The DNA here is from genome assembly GCA_002791595.1 of candidate division Zixibacteria bacterium CG_4_9_14_3_um_filter_46_8. GTDB lineage: Bacteria > Zixibacteria > MSB-5A5 > UM-FILTER-46-8 > UM-FILTER-46-8 > UM-FILTER-46-8. The sequence goes on along the minus strand of PFXJ01000059.1, from coordinate 3,639 downwards.
CAAAATCGATTACTTTTCCATGAGAAATTCTATCGATGATATTTCCCAAAGCGCCACCCAAAATCAGGGAGAGATTGAGGCGCAGGAAACGCTCTATATGATGGCTTCTTTGGAAGTAATATACAATTATTATAATAGCAACTATTGAAAGAAATATATAGAGGGGCCCGGCTCCGGAACCGAATCCAAAGGCGCCCCTGGGGTTGTAGATGAAAGTTATTAACAGGAAATTGCCAAGAACGGAGATGGACTCGCTTTCGGCCATAAAAAAATAGACCAACCACTTCGAAAGCTGGTCAAAAAAGATGACCAGCAGGCCGGCCAGGATATAGATCCCATTACTGGAACCGGTTATCTGGATTTGTTCTGTTCTTCCTTCTCTTTGCATTTGATGCACATTCTGGCGTGGGGAACGGCTTCAAGCCGTTCATTGCTTATTTCCTCGCCGCATGTAATGCACTTTCCAAAAGTATTGTCTTTAATCCTTCTAAGAGCTTCGTCAATATGATAAAGCAATCTTCCCGACTTAGAGGCGAAAAGGAAGGATTTTTCACGTTCTTGGGCATCGGTGCCCAGATCAGCCATGTGATAAGTATGACTTGAGAGATCTCCGGAACTGTTTTTCATGGTATCAGATGATTGTTCATGGAGAATCTCCATCTCTGCAATTAGCTGCTTGCGTTTCTCCAGCAACAATTTTTCGAACTTAGCTAATTCGCGCTTATTCATCGCCAACTCCTCAATTAACTGCTTATTCTTTCGACCGAAATAACTGTTTCCTCACCGTTAAGGTCCCAGCTTTTCTTCAGATCGCCGCCTGCCTGGCCTAGTGAGATACCGGTAGCGATAGTTTCCCTGCAGATATATTCCTTAAATCGCGCGACAGCATTCGCTATCAGGTCACTGCCCAGGAATTGAATTTTGATCTTATCGGTTACATTATAATCCGCCTCCTTGCGCATATTCTGGACCTTGTTGATTATCTCTCTGGCAAATCCCTCGTATTGAAGGTCTATTGTTATTTCGGTATTCAATGCAACCGTAGTCTCTCCTTCCGCTATCACTTCATAATCCGCCTGGTAGCTGGTTACGAATTCGACATCATCGCTTAATACGGGAAAATCCTTGCCATCCATACTGAGACGAATCGAGCCGGTTTCCTTGAACTTGGCAGAGGATTCTGAAGATAGCTCCTTCAAGATTTCGGCAATATGATTGGCATGCTTGCCGAATTTGGGACCAAGGTTTCTGAAGTTCGGTTTGACTTTTAAGATGGAAAGGTCCTCGAGATTGTCCACAAACCTGACTTCCTTAACATTAAGTTCATCCTTTATGTGACTAATGAGTTGGTCATATTTCGTTCCCTCCCATTCGCCCTTAAATGATACCAATATCATAGAAAGCGGCTGACGGACTTTTATCTTGCATCTCTTTCTGGCGGCAAGTCCGAGGCTCACGATATTCTTTACATTCTCCATCAATAATTCAAGATTGGGGTCCGCCAGTGAAAGGTCCGCTAGGGGGAACATTTCCAAATGGACTGAGAGTCGATTATCTTTTCCCATCGGCTCAGTGAGATTGATGAATATCTGTTCCGTGAGAAATGGAGCCACAGGAGCCGCCAGTTTGCAAACAATGGTCAGGGCCTCCCACAGGTAATAATAGGCGGTAGCCTTATCGGCAGTTTGCTCCGAGCCCCAATATCGGCGGCGGCAACGACGGATATACCAGTTTGATAAGTCTTCAATGACGAAGTGTTGGATCAATCGGCAGGCGCGGGTGATTTCGAAATCACTATAAGAATTATCAACCTCGCTGGAAAGTGATGCCAACTTTGATTCAAGCCATCTATCAATTATGGCAGGTTTCAGGTCGGATTTGTTCACTTCCCCAGGATTGAAATCATCTATACTGGCATAAAGGGCAAAAAATGAGTAGCTATTCTTGAGAGTGGAAAGGAATTTTTTGGCCACCTCGGTAACGCCATTCACATCAAATCGTGTTGGCAGCCAAACTTGGGAAGTGGACATCATATACCAGCGGGCGGCATCGGCGCCCATAGTTGACAGGATATATTGCGGATTTACAGCATTGCCCCGCGACTTGCTCATCTTTTGACCATCCTTATCGAGGATGAGCTCATTGACCACAATGTTCTTATATGACGATTTTCCAAAAAGGAAAGTGGAAATCGCCAACAATGAATAAAACCAACCCCTGGTTTGATCTATTCCTTCAGCGATAAAATCGGCAGGGAAACGTCTCTCAAACCGCTGTTGATTTTCAAAGGGGTAATGATACTGGGCGAATGGCATCGAGCCGGAATCGAACCAGGCATCGATGACCTCCGGGGTCCGCTTCATTTCGCCTTTGCATTTTGGGCATTCCAGAGTGATGCGATCGACATAAGGCTTGTGAAGCTCAATATCATCGGGAACCTGCCTTCCTATGTTTTTCAGTTCCTGGATACTGCCGATGGATTGCTCGTGATTGCATTTGGCACAGACCCAAATCGGCAGGGGAGTTCCCCAAAATCTTTCACGCGACAGGGCCCAGTCAACATTGTTTTCGAGCCATTCGCCAAACCGGCCATCGCGGATTTCCGGTGGCTGCCAATTGATCTGCTTATTGTTGGCAATCATTTTGTCTTTGAAGGCGGTCGTGCGGATAAACCAACTACGGCGCGCGTAGTAAAGGAGGGGGGAGTCGCATCTCCAGCAAAATGGATAGGTATGAGAATAGGTCTCGGCTTTATACAGTAAGCCGCGGGATTTTAAGTTCTCAATTATTTCTGGGTCAGCTTCTTTGACAAATTTACCAGCCCAAATAGCTACTTCAGGAATAAATTTCCCGCGCTCATCGACCGCCTGTATTACTGGAAGATCATACTCGATGGATAGATTATAATCATCGGCCCCGAATGCAGGGGCTATATGGACTATTCCGGTTCCTTCTGCGGTGGTTACGAATTTGGCGGTAACGACGTAGTGGGATTTCTTCTCCGATTTAACAATGCCATAAAGCGGCTTATATTTAACTCCGGAGAGCTCCGAGCCGGCGTATTCCTTTCGGGGAATAGCTTCATCCCCAAACAGAAGCAGAGCCCGAGTCTTTTCCAGTATGAATGTTTTGCCGTGAACATCAATATCCACATATCGGGAATCCGGATGGACTGCCAGCGCCACATTGGATATTAAAGTCCAGGGAGTGGTGGTCCAAACCAAGAAGAAGGTTCCGGGACGGTTTTCCAACTCCATTTTCACATAGATTGAGGGATCGGAAACGGTGTCGTATCCTTGAGCTACTTCGTGCGATGATAACGCTGTGCCGCAACGTGGGCACCAGGGAAGAATTTTATAGCCTTGATAGAGGAAACCCTCGCGATGAAAACGCGCCAGCGCCCACCAGACCGATTCGATATAATCATTTGTATAGGTTTTATAGGCATCATCCAGATCCAGCCAGAAGCCAATCCGCTTGGTAAAATCATCCCATTCTTTTTTATATTTGAAAACCGAATCGCGACAAAGCAGATTGAATTTTTCAATTCCGAACTCCCCGATTTTTTCCTTGATTGAGAAGCCAAGCTGTTTTTCAACTTCCAGTTCGACCGGTAAGCCCTGAGTGTCCCATCCGGCT